>JAFSAR010000009.1 GCA_017442225.1 Clostridia bacterium | reverse complement strand
GCTGGATGCATACTATGATGACCGAGCGCCGATTGATTTGTTCCGCAAACTCGACTTTATAAAAAACGCTGACGAAAAGCGACTTAATATTGACAAGCTTTTTGGCGGATGTAACTGTCATAATAATTAGTAATAAATAATAAAAAAACACTTGCAAAATAGTAAACTTTATGTTATGATAGATTTTGCGAATTTTACGGATAACCGATTTTATATTTTGGAGGTTTAAAGATGACTGTTTGGGAAATTATTTTAGGAATTCTTATGATTTTGGTTTGTATCGTTGTTATTGCTGTTATACTGCTTCAGCAGGGTCACCGCTCAGGTGTTAACGGCGTAATTTCGGGCGCTGCCGACACATTCCTTTCCAAAAACAAGGCGCGCACAGTTAATGCAAAGCTTGCAAGTATGACCAAGTACATTACGATTGCTTTCTTCGCATTGGCGCTTGTGGCAAATGTTATCGCGCTCAGTAAGTAATTACAATGCAAAAAACAAAGAGTCTTATCGTGGATAAGGCTCTTTATTTTTTTTTGTATAGTTGGCTCGGTATTTTGTGGGGGGTATACCGTACATATTCCTAAAACAGTTGGTAAAGTACGCCGCGTCAATAAATCCGCAGGATATTGCGATATGCCTTACGGATTCTTCGCTTTTTTGCAACAAATGTCGCGCGCGTTCAAGACGTTGGGTGCGTATGTACTTCGTTACTGTCATACCTGTAGCCTTTTTAAACTTGCGGCAGAAATAAGCCTCATCATATCCAAACCTACGGCTTACGTCAGCTACAGAAATATCGGTAGCAAAGTTTGCATTTATATAGTTTATGACACTGTCAAATCTTTGGGATTTTTGCGGCACAGAGAACTTGTCATCAATACAATATTGGCATAATAGCCCTAAAAGCCTGTAAAGACAGCCTACCGTTTCAAGCGGATGGTATTTGCCACCGTCAAGTTGCATTTCTACGATTTTTTCGGCAAGCTTTATTATTTGCGGCATATCTGTTTTGTACTGAAAGCGGATATCGCCGTTTATTATTGGCTCAATATACTGCTTGGCAGATACTGTTGTGTTAGAAAGGTCGGCAATTTCAAACATTATAACGTAGCACTCGTAACCCTCGCTACCTGACCTCCCGCCGTGCAACACCGTAGGAGATACGATTGAAAGCTCGCCCTCTTTTACATCTATTTCTTGGTCGTTGCAACACAGTTTAAGGCAACCTGATTTTACGAGATGCAATTCTATACGGTCGTGCCAATGCTGTTCAAAGCCTTGCATATTGGCAGTAAGACGCGTAGTTAATATTTTTACCGACGTCTCGCCAAAGACTACGGGTGTTAGTTCTTTTTTATAATTCAGCTGCATAATTACCTCCAAAAGCAAAAGTCAAAATATTATAAAATAAAGTCAAAATTATCTAATTTATATTTTCGTGTATATGCTATCATAAACTTGTGAAAAAATCAATCCTTTAGGGAGGAATTTGTTGTGAAAATAGGGAATATGATTCATTTTGCAGAGCGTGAAACACTTGAAAAGTATTTTAAACAGCTTTTGGAATTCGGTTTTGATAACTGTCAGTTAGGTTCTTGGAATCCTAAGGACTGGACTGATGAAAATGCCGATATGGTAAAAGAACTTTGCGAAAAATACGGAATTACCATTTCTGCCTTCTGGTGCGGCTGGGGCGGTCCTGTTGTGTGGGATTTTTATGACGGTCAGTTAACGTTGGGTTTAGTACCGCCAGAGTATCGCGCTATGCGTGTCGGACAGCTTTGCGATGGCGCTGACTGGGCTAAAAAGCTTGGTGTTACTGATGTTATTACTCACATGGGTTTTATTCCCGAAAACCCCAATGACCCTCAATTCGCGCCTTTCTGTATTGCTGTGAGAACGGTTGCCGCGCATTTGAAAAAGAACGGTCAATGGTTGCTCTTTGAAACGGGACAGGAAACACCCGTTACAATGTTACGTTGTTTTGAAAAGGTTAATATGGATAACCTTGGCATTAATCTTGATACCGCAAATCTTATACTCTATGGCAGGGCAAACCCTGTTGATGCGCTCGACGTATTCGGCAAATATGTACGTAACATTCACGCAAAAGACGGTTTTTATCCCACAAATGGTCATTCCTTGGGTCGTGAGGTTAGAATTGGCGACGGTAAAGTAGATTTTAAGGAGCTCTTTAAAAAACTTAAGGAATTGGAATATGATGGATACATTACCATTGAACGCGAAATATGGAACGAGCAGCAGCAACCTGATATAATTCACGCAAGAGATTATTTAACCCAAATTATAAACGAGGTTTACGGAGGCGAAACTTTATGTTAAAGGTTGGTTTAATTGGCGTTGGCGGCATAAGTGGCGCGCATATTCCCGCGTGGCTAAATCTTGAGGGTGTAGAGCTGGTGGCTCTTTGCGATATAAGACCCGAACAGATGGAAAAATATCCCGATATAAAACACTATACCGATTTTGACGAAATGCTTGCCAATGAAAAATTGGATATACTTGATATCTGTCTTCCTACGTATTTGCACGCTGACTATTCTATAAAGGCTATGGAAAAAGGAATAAACGTTTTATGCGAAAAGCCCATTTCTTTGAAATGTGAGGACGTTAAGCGCGTGTATGACGCGGCAGAAAAAAATAACGTTAAGCTTATGGTGGCTCACGTTATTCGTTTTTGGCGCGAGTACGAATACGTTAAGGCGGTTTTTGATAGCGGCAAGTACGGCAAACTGCTTTCCGGTAATATGAAGCGTCTTAGCGCATTTCCCGCATGGAGTTGGGATAACTGGATGCGGGACGAAAAACGTAGCGGCTTTGTGCCGTATGATTTACATATTCACGATTTAGACTTTTTGGTTTATGCTTTTGGTGAGCCAAAGGACATTAAGTCATACCGCAGCAAAATGCCCGACCAAGACTATATAAACGTGACCTACGATTTCGGAGATTTCTTTGTAAATGCCGAATCGTCTTGGTATGCGAGTCCCTATCCGTTTACGGCGCAGTTCCGCTTTCAGTTTGAAGACGCTATAATTTCAAACGAAGGTCAGGGTCTTAAAATTTATGAGCGCGGCGGCAACGTGCTTGATTTGGCGCAAGCAGAAAGCGGTGATACGGGCGCGATAAATCTACCAAAAAGCGGCGCTTATGCTGAAGAGATTGTGTATTTTGCTAACTGTGTTAAAGCGAACAAAGCAACAAGTAAGGTAAAACCTGAGGAACTTGAAACGGTTATAGATATACTCAACAGTCTGTGAGGAGATTATGGAAAAGTTAAAGGTTGCAGTTATAGGCTGCGGTAATATATCGGTAATGCATCTTGATTCTATTAAGGCTTTTGACGATGTCGAGCTTGTCGCTGTCTGCGATATAAAAGAGGACCGTGCTATAACCACCGCTCAGAAATACGGCGGTAAGGCTTATACCGATTATAAAGAAATGTTTAAATGTGAGAAGCTTGACGCTGTGCACATCTGTCTGCCACATTATCTGCACGTGCCTGTAGCAATCGATGCATTTAAAAGCGGCATAAGTGTTTTATCTGAAAAGCCGATGAGTATTAAATATGAAGATGCCGTGCGCGCGGTTGATACCGCCGAAGCGTGCGGTGTGAAATACGGCGTTATTTTTCAGTGTCGTTATAATGCGCCCTCACGGCTCGTAAAAAAGCGTATTCTTGACGGCAAACTTGGTTGTGTTAAGTGCGGCAGAACAACGCTTACTTGGTACAGACCTGATGATTATTACGATTTGTCCGACTGGAAAGGCACTTGGGATAAAGAGGGCGGCGGCGTTATTATTGACCAGGCCATACACTCGATTGACCTTGCAAACTGGATGATTGACAGCAAGCCTACCCAAATTCAGTCAACACTTCATAACCGCAATCACGAAATTATGGTAGTTGAGGACTCTGCTGAGGGACTTATCAAGTACGAAAACGGCGCTATACTTTCATTTTATGCTATGAATAACTATCTTGTGGACGAGCCTATTGAGATAAGACTGCTTTGTGAAAACGGCAAGGCTACTTTTTCTTACGACCACGCAGTTATTACCTATAATGACGGTACCGTTGAAACCGCCGATAACAAGCCTGACGATATATTTAAGTATTCGGGCGGTAAGGATTATTGGGGATTTCAGCACGCGGTGCAGATAAGACAGTTTTACAACGCTGTAAAGGGCGAAGAAGAGCTTGAAATTTCGGGCAAGGAAGCGTTGAAAATACAGAATATAATTTGCCAAATCTATAATAATAACGATAATAAAGCTTTATTAATGCGCGATTAACTGAAATAAAGTCCCAGCTTAAATTTAAGCTGGGACTTTATTTCAGTTGTGTGTTTATAAAACTTTACTCAAAAAGTCTTTAAGTCGGGCGCTCTTGGGGTTGGCAAAAATTTCTTCAGGGGTGCCTTCTTCGGCGATTACGCCCTCATCTATAAATATTACGCGGTCGGCAACCTCACGGGCAAAACCCATTTCGTGAGTAACAATAGCCATGGTCATACCGCTTGCCGCAAGGTCTTTTATAACTGTAAGAACCTCGCCAACCATTTCGGGATCAAGCGCGCTTGTCGGCTCGTCAAACAGCATAACCTCGGGGTCCATACAAAGCGCGCGCACAATGGCAATACGCTGTTTCTGGCCGCCTGAAAGTTGGGAGGGGTATGCATCAGCTCGGTCGGCAAGACCTACTTTTTCAAGTAATGCCATTGCCTTATTTGTAGCATCTTCTTTGCTCATTTTAAGTAGTTTCATAGGCGCTGAAATCATATTTTTGAGCACTGTCATATGTGGGAATAAATTAAACTGTTGGAAAACCATACCCATTTTTTGACGGTGAACATTGATATTGACCTTGGGGTCGGTTATATCGGTGCTTTTGAAATAAATATGTCCGTCAGTGGTTTCTTCAAGGCGGTTAAGGCACCGTAAAAATGTTGATTTACCAGAACCCGATGCGCCGATGATTACAACAACCTCGCCGCGCTTAATTTCGGAATTGATGCCCTTTAAAACCTCGATTTTACCAAAGCTTTTCACAAGGTTTTCAACCTTTATTAGAGTATCATTAGTGGTCACTCTTGCGCAGCCTCCTTTCAAGACGTCCTACAAGCCAAGTAAGTACCATAACCAAAACCAAATAAATTACCGCTACAGTAATTAGAGGTATAAAATATGAGAAAGTTCTGCCTGCGATTGTGTTACCTGCTTTTGTCAAATCAATAACACCTACATAGCCGGCAACTGAGGTTTCTTTAAGTAACGCGATAAATTCGTTACAAAGGGTGGGCAGAACCGCTTTAAACATTTGTGGAATAACTATGTACCACATGGTTTGGAAATAGTTGAATCCAAGGCTTCTACCTGCTTCAAATTGCCCGTTATCTACTGACATAATACCTGCTCGGAATATTTCGGCAACATAGGCGCCCGAGTTGATACCAAAAGCGAATATTGCCACAGGAACACCATCGTTGGCAACTGCAAAAATTATAAAATATGAGATCATAAGTTGAACAACAACAGGTGTACCACGGGCAATTGTAAGATAGAACTTGCATATTCCGTTTAAAAATAAAAGAACATAATAGCCAAACCCACCGCGCAAGCGTAAGGTTTCTTTATTTTTATCAAAAGATGTACGTATGGCAGCCACAATGATTCCTATAACCACACCGATTGCTAAAGCGCCAAATGTGATTATAAAGGTGTTTCTTAAACCGTCGATCATAAATTTATATCGATCGTTTTCGATCATTACGTGATGAAAATCTTGCCATAGTTCAGTGAAAAAATTCACATAATCGCTCCTTTGCTTTATGCTTAATATAAACCGAAAAAACAGGGCGGAAATTATCCGCCCTGAAAATTGTGTGCGAAATTAATTATTCTTTAGGAAGATAGTAAGGATCCAAATCTTCGATAGCGCTGATTTTGCCGCCTTCTTCCTTAACTATAACAACCTGAATGCCTGTTGCATAGGTAGATGAGAAGTCAACTTCCTTAAGTCTATCTTCCGTAACTGTCATACCAGCCATACCCATACTGTATTTGCCTGTTTGTACGCCAGGGATGATAGAATCAAATGCAACGTTTTCAATGATAAGATCATAGCCAAGCTTATCAGCAATAATCTTTGCAACCTCTACATCAATACCAAAATATTCGTCGCCATCGATGTATTCGTAGGGTGGGAATTCGGCGTTAGTAGCCATTTTGAGATCAGGCTTATCTGTATTTTCTGCGGTAACAGGAACGCCAACAAGCGCTTCACCCGAATTGTTAATATATTTGTCAACGATCTTCTTGACAGAGCCATCAGCAATTAGATCCTTGAGCGCTGCATCAACATCGGCTTTAAGGGTGCTGTCTTTTTGGAAGCAAATAGCGTAATCCTCAACAGCGTATTCAGCTTCGAGAATCTTTAAGCCTTCGTTGGCTGCTACATATGATTTTGCAGGCTCGTTATCAATTATAACGCAATCAACTTTTCCCGCTTTAAGAGCTTCAACCGCTAATGCACCATTGTCATAGCGAGTAACAGCATCTTCGCCAAAATCACCTGAAGCGTAGATATCGCCGGTTGTTGTGGTTTGAACACCGATTTTGATACCATCTTTTTCGCCGCAGCCTGCGAAGCAGAGAAGCAAGCAAAGCGCTAAAACTACTGCAAAAATTTTCTTTAAGTTTTTCATTTTTATTACCTCATTTCAAAAATTTATAAATTAATTACAACTTATGTAATTTTTAAGATGAACTGATTTTATCACATTATATTTATGTTGTCAAGCAAAATTGCATAAATATTTTTCGTAAAACGAATTTTTGGTGAAATATGCAAAAAAATATGCATATTTTCGGTTTTTGGACGAAAATATGCATACCGCTTAATAAAAACTATGCAGAGCGAATTTTTGCTCGGCTTTTATCAGAGAAATTACGCTTTCAATATTTTTATATACGGTTTCAAATTCGGGTGAATTATCATTGGTAGCAATCGTTAATTGCCCAATGTAAACAGAAATTTTATCTAGAAAGCCGTGGTTTACAAAAAGCGCCATTTGCTCTTTGCGTTCTTTCCAGATGTTTTCAAGTTGGGTGGCTGTGATTTTTTTGTTGTAATAATTTTCAATGTCATCGATAGTGTTTTGACAAGCATTATCTACGCAAATATGAGCGCCAATACATATAGAGACTATAAACACTAAAATTATGGCGGCGGGGATAAGTCGTTTCATATCTTTTGCTCACCGCCTTTTTTAATTATTGTATGATTGCCGTCGCGGTCAAGTGTCATTAAAAATATTTGCTTTGGTGTGGCATCTTTGTGCTTTAGTATTTTATATAATTTTTGGGGTGTGGTCTGTAATGCATTTAGAGACTCGTAAATAATTTTACCGTCGCTGATTACGGGTAGGGGAAGTGCGTCATCAGGGAGGTCTAGTTCTATATCGCTTGCGGTTACAGGTTGGGCATCTTTTTTAAGCAATACGCTCAAATTACCGTTGACTTCTAAAACAGCAAAGGCGACATTTTCAATGTTGAATACGTCTTGTCCGCGAAGCTGTTCGATAAGGTCAACAACCGTCATACGCACGTTACGCATAGCCTGCTGGTCGATAACTCCGTTTTTAATAACTACCACCGATTTACCGTTTAAAAGTTTTCGTACCGAAAAACTTTTCATAGCGAGCACGGATATTACTATTTCAAGAAAAACCAGCACAAAAATCGCCGCAAGACCTATGGACATAGGTTGTTCTGTATCTTGGAGAGGTATAGCGGCTATTTCGGATATAAGCAGAGTTATTACCAGTTCGTTTGGCTGCATATCGCCGATTTGCCGCTTGCCCATAAGTCGTATTGCTACGGTTACAACTATATATAAAATGATTGTACGCAGTACAGTAGAAATCATTATAATCACCTGTTTATTATCTTTTGCTTTTTTTCTTGCATTATGAGCATAATAATGATATAATAAATTTACCATTATATTACTTTTATGATAAATGTGAGGTATAGGCTTTGACAAAGACTACTTCTAATAAGACGAATTTTATAAGCGATATGAAACGGTTTTTCCCTTTGCTTAAAAATTTGGTTTCAAAAGATTTTAAAATAAAATACCGTCGTTCTGTGTTAGGCGTTGCGTGGAGTGTTTTAAATCCGCTTTTCACAATGCTTGTCATTACTACGGTGTTTGGTAAACTGCTTAAGATTCAGGTTGAAAATTTTGCCACATATTATATAGTTGGTTTTGCTATATGGAACTTTTTTTCAGAGGCTACATCAAATTCGCTGGGTTCTATTTTAAGTTCGGCGCCGCTTATTAAAAAGGTGTATATTCCAAAATATATTTTTCCGCTTGAAAAGTGTCTTTTTTCGCTTGTGAACTTTTTCTTTACGCTGATTGCAGTAATAATAGTAATGTTGTTTCAAGGTGTAATACCCAGCGTTACGGCAATACTTTTCCCCATACCTGTGATGTTTTGCTTTGTATTTGTGTGCGGTGTTAGTTTGTTTTTGAGCGCGGCGACGGTTTATTTTAGAGATATACAGCATCTTTACGGTGTGTTGCTTACAATGCTTATGTATTTGACACCTATTATATACCCGTTGTCACTTTTGGAAGAGCACAAATTTGTTTTAAAAATAGTTAAGCTTAATCCGATTACTCATTATGTTGAGTATTTCAGAGGTCTTGTAATGTATAATACCATACCGAATTTAAAAGAAAATTTGGTGTGCATTGCTATGTCTTTGGGCATGTTTTTAATTGGCGCGCTTGTGTTTAAGAAGGCACAGGGTAAGTTTATTCTTCATATTTAAAGGGGTGTATTTTAAATGAACGAAAATGCTGTTGAACTTCGTAATGTCGAAATGCACTTTAATATGAGCAAGGAAAAGCTTGAAAGTCTTAAAGAATATTTTTTGAAGTTTATGAAGCGTCAACTTTATTTCGAAGATTTTGTAGCTGTTGATAATGTATCTTTTGATATTAAAAAAGGTGACGTTTTTGGCATTGTGGGTCTTAACGGTTGCGGTAAGAGCACAACTCTTAAAATAATTTCAGGTATTTTAGAGCCTACGAAGGGTACCGTTAAAACCCATGGTACAATTGCGCCGCTTATTGAGCTTGGCGCGGGTTTTGATATGGATCTTACTGCGCGCGAAAATATTTATCTTAACGGTTCGGTGTTAGGTTATTCTAAAAAGTTTATGGATGAAAAGTTTGACGAGATAGTTGAATTTTCTGAAATGCAGGAATTTTTAGATGTACCGATGAAGAATTATTCTTCAGGTATGGTGGCGCGCATTGGCTTTGCTATTGCTACCGTTACCACACCTGATATACTGATTGTTGATGAAATTTTGGCGGTTGGTGACTTTTTGTTCCAACAAAAGTGTGAAGAGCGTATTAACGCTATGATAAATGATGATACCACCGTTATTATTGTTTCACACTCGATAGAGCAGATTGAACGCCTTTGCAAACACTGCGTGTGGCTTGAAAAAGGCAAAGTCAAAATGATTGGTGAAGCGGCCGAGGTTTGTGACGCTTACAAAAATTCTCAAAGATAGGTAGTATAAAAATGTTTGAACAGGTGCCTATACAGGAAAAATCGTGGCGCGGCGCGCTCAAAAGAATGGCTATGCGGCTTAAAGAATATCCTTTTCTTTACGCCGCTTTTCGTTGTGCGTTCAGAGTACTTAGAAAAATAAAGCGAATACTTTTTAGTTCTAAGCATAAGGTTAGATTTAGTATAAGTAAAAAGCGCCGCAATATCGAAACAGCAACACAGTTTGACAAAAATATAAAATTCAGTATTTTAGTCCCGCTTTATAACACACCTATTAAATTTTTAAAACAGATGATAAATTCTGTTGTTAATCAAACCTATTCTAATTGGCAGTTATGTCTTGCTGACGGCAGTGACAGGGACCACGCATATGTTGGTGAATATATAAAATCACTTAATGATGCGCGCATTAGTTATAAAAAGCTTGATAAAAATATGGGTATTTCAGACAATACCAATGAGTGTATAAAATTGTCAGACGGCGATTATATAGCGCTTTTTGACCACGACGATTTGTTGCACCCATCTGCATTATTTGAAATGGCAAAAGCAACCTGCGAAAAAAATGCCGATTTTATTTATACTGACGAGGTTACCTTTGTGGGTAAAACCTCTAACATAACCATATATAATTATAAACCTGATTATTCGCCAGATACTCTGCGTTCATATAATTATATATGTCATTTTACAGCGTTTTCGCGTGAGTTATTAGAACAGGTAGGTTTCTTTAATAATGAATATGACGGCAGTCAGGATTATGATTTGATTTTACGCCTTACCGAAAAGGCAAAAAACATTGCGCATATACAAAAACCCCTTTATTTTTGGCGCTCGCATAAAGCATCGGTGGCATCAGATGTATCGGCAAAGCCTTATGTTGTAGACAGCGCGAAACGCGCGCTGTCGGCTCATCTCGAGCGACTTGGTCTGTCGGGCAGGATAGAGGATTCATCGGTGCCCACCACATATAAAATACAGTATGACATCAAAGGCATACCGCTTGTGTCAATTATTATACCTAATAAAGATCATACCGATGACCTTGAAAAGTGTTTTGCTTCGGTGTATGGGAAATCAACATACAAAAACTTTGAGGTGATTGTTGTTGAAAACAATAGTACCGAAGAAGAAACCTTTGAATATTATAAAGAAGCGCAAAGCAAATATAAAGATTTAAAGGTTATAACGTGGGAAAATAGCTTTAATTATTCTGCGATAAACAATTTTGCCGTAAAACAGGCAAACGGCGAGTATGTGTTGCTGCTTAATAATGATATTGAAGTTATAACACCCGACTGGCTTGAGCAAATGCTTATGTTTGCCCAACGCGATGATGTAGGCGCGGTTGGGGCAAAGCTTTATTACAGCGATGACACCATTCAGCATGCGGGTGTTATTGTGGGACTTGGCGGTGTTGCGGGCCATTCACATAAATATTTTGACCGTGATAATCCAGGATATATGGCTCGCGCCAGCATAGCGCAAAATTTGAGCGCCTGCACGGCGGCTTGCTTGCTTATTAGAAAGAGCGTTTATGAAGAGATTGGCGGTCTTGATGAGAATTATGCCGTTGCATTCAACGATATTGATTTTTGCATGGCGATACGTAAGGCTGGGTATCTGATAGTGTTTACACCGTATGCAGAGTTTTATCACTATGAATCAAAAAGCCGTGGTGATGAGGATACTCCCGATAAGCGTGCGCGTTTTAATAGCGAGGTATTCAGATTTCAGGATAAATGGGGAGAAGAGCTTAAAAAAGGAGACCCGTATTATAATCCCAATTTAACGCTTGATTCTGAAAATTTTGCGCTTAATAACCATTAAACCAAAAGTTACTGATGTAAAAAAGCGCTTTGTCAATAGCTGGGTTAAAGAGTTAAGATAAAAAAGTTTATGCAAGCAGTCACAACTAAGCGGCTGCTTTTTATTAACATATATTGTCAAAAAAATAACGATATACTTTATTTAAAAAAAGAAAAAATTAAAAACATTGACAAATTGTTAACAAACCTATTGACATATCATAAACTGTAGTATATAATTGTGTTCAAATTTAAAAATTATGATTCCTTTGGAGGTTTTATTATGGCAAGAGTTTATAATTTTAGTGCAGGTCCTTCAATGCTACCTGAAGAGGTACTTAAGACTGCCGCTGATGAAATGTTGGAGTTTGGCTCAACAGGGCAATCTGTTATGGAAATGTCGCACCGCTCAAAAGAGTATCAGGCGATTTTTGACGAGGCAGAGGCAAATCTGCGTGAAATAATGAACATACCCGATAATTATAAGGTGCTGTTTTTACAGGGTGGCGCTTCGACACAATTTGCAATGATTCCGCTTAATCTTATGAACAAGAATAAAAAGGCTGACTTCATTATTACAGGTCAGTGGGCTAATAAAGCCTACAAAGAGGCCGCTCGTTACGGTGAAGCGCGTGCAGTTGCATCAAGCGCGGATAAAACCTATTCTTACATTCCTAAGACTACAGCCGCTGATTTTGACCCTGAGGCTGATTTTGTTCACATTTGTATGAACAACACAATCTACGGTACAAAGTATAATGAATTACCTGATACAGGTGATGTTCCTCTTATTGCTGATATTTCAAGCTGTATTTTATCTGAGCCGATTGATGTAACAAAATTTGGTATGCTTTATGCAGGCGCGCAAAAGAATGTTGCACCCGCAGGTGTTACCATTGTTATTATCCGTGAGGATTTAATCGGCAATGCTATGGATATAACTCCCACAATGTTAAACTACAGCACCCATGCTGATAACGGCTCAATGTTTAATACACCGCCTTGCTATGCAATTTATATTGCAGGTCTTACATTTAAGTGGATTAAAAAGATTGGCGGACTTGAGGCGATAAAAGAGATAAACATTAAGAAGGCTAATATTCTTTATGATTTTCTCGATAACAGCAAGTTGTTTAAGGGTACGGTAGTGCCCGAAGACCGTTCGCTTATGAACGTACCGTTTGTAACAGGCAACGATGAGCTTGACGCTAAGTTTGTAGCTGCAGCAAAGGCAGCGGGCTTTGTTAACATAAAAGGTCACAGAAGCGTCGGCAGTATGCGCGCTTCAATTTATAACGCAATGCCTGTAGAGGGTGTAGAAAAGCTTGTAGAATTTATGAAGAAATTTGAGGAGGAAAACGCATAATGTATAAAATTAAAACCTACAATAAAATTTCTAAAATAGGACTTCAGGTTTTCGATGATAAATATACAGTAGGTGATGAGGTCGAAAATGCTGACGGCGCGATTGTGCGTTCTGCGGCGCTTCACGATACAGAATTTCCCGCAACGCTAAAGGCTATAGCCCGTGCGGGTGCAGGTACCAACAATATACCGATTGACAGATGCTCTGAGCAGGGTATAGTTGTGTTCAACACCCCAGGTGCCAACGCAAACGCTGTTAAAGAGTTGGTGCTTGCAGGTATGCTTATTTCATCGCGACGTGTTATTCCGGCAATCGAATGGGCAAAAACCCTTAAAGGCGAGGGTGAAGCTGTTGGTAAGCTTGTAGAAAAGGGAAAAGGGGCGTTTGCAGGACCTGAGCTTAAGGGTAAAACTTTGGGTATTATTGGTCTCGGCGCCATTGGTGTTATGGTGGCAAATGCTGCAAATCATCTTGGCATGACCGTTTACGGTTATGACCCATATCTTTCGGTAAACTCTGCTTGGAATTTGACACATAACGCTGTTCATATCTATGATATTAATGAGATTTACAAAAAATGTGATTATATCAGTATTCACGTCCCGCTGCTTGATAGCACAAAGAATATGATTAATGCCGATGCTATTGCTATGATGAAGGACGGAGTTAGAATTCTTAACTTCTCTCGTGCGGCTCTTGTAAATTCTGATGATATGCTTAAAGCTCTCGAAAACGGCAAGGTTGCGGCTTACGTAACCGATTTTCCAACCGATGAAATGCTTGGTGTTGACGGTGTAATTGCGATACCTCACCTTGGCGCATCTACTCCTGAGTCAGAAGATAATTGCGCCGATATGGCAGCGCACCAGCTTATAGATTATATAGAAAACGGCAACATTGTTAACTCTGTTAATATGCCAGCCATTTCAATGCCAAGAAGCGGTAAACACCGCGTGTGTGTAATGCATAAGAATATACCCAACATGCTTACTGCGATTACAGGTATTGTTGCCGAAAATAATGTTAATATCGAGAATATGCTTAACAAATCGCGTGGCGACTATGCATATACTATGATTGACGTCAGCGTTGATGATACCGCAGCGGTTGAAGAACGAATTGCCGCTATTGATGGTATAATTCGAGTGCGTGTAATTTGATTCGCAATTAAACCGATACAAAGCCTCTGCGCAAAGCAGGGGCTTTTAATAGTTGAAACACAAAACAATTTATCGCTTTATCGAGGTGAAGCGATAATGCATAAAAGTTATGCACATATTTGTGCAAATGTACAAAAATGAAAAAATTTTTAAAAAACACTTTACAAAACTAAAGTGATGAAGTATAATAGCAGCATCAAATAAATCCCGAAAGGGAAAAGGAGTAATATTTATGAAAAAGATTATTGCATTACTTATGGTAGTGGCTATGCTGTTCTGCTTTGCAGGCTGTGGTCCAAAGGATGTGGCCGATAACTCATCTGAGACTGAGGTTGTAAAGTCTGATGTAGAGTACATACAAGATAAGGGTAAATTGGTTGTTGGTATGACAGTTTACGAGCCAATGAACTACAAGGATGAAAACGGCGAGTGGACCGGTTTTGACACCGAGTTTGCCGAGGCTGTTGCAGAAAAGCTTGATGTAGACGTTGAGTTTGTTGTTATTGACTGGAACAACAAATGGGCAACACTTGAGTCAAAGAAGATAGACGTTGTATGGAACGGTATGACACTTTCTGATGAAGCAAATGCAAATGCAAGCTGCACAAATCCTTATGTGCTTAATGCTCAGGTTGTAGTTATGAAGTCTGACAAGCTTGCTGACTATACTACCGAAGAATCCTTAAAGAACTTAAGCTTTGCTGTTGAAGCAGGTTCTGCAGGTAAAGATATTGCTGCTGAAAAAGAATACAATTATAAAGAGTATGACGCACAAAGCGACGCAATGACAGCTATTAAGACCGGCAAGGCTGATGCATGTATCATTGATATTACAATGGCTAAGGCAATGACAGGTGAAGGCACAAGCTTTGCTGACTTGGGAGTTGGCATTTCTCTTACCGAAGAGGAATATGCAATTGCTTGCCGCAAGGATTCTGACCTTACAGCCAAGATAAACGGCTTTATGAACGATATGAAGGCTGATGGCTCATTACAGGCATTGGCTGACAAATATTCATTAACACTCGCTGAATAATTATAGGATATATGTTAGATAGAGGCCTATTTTTAGGTCTCTATTTAATACTGTTGAGAGGATACATAGAATGTTTATTGAAGTGGTAATTAATTTGTTTAAAAACTTTTTAGTTACATTACAGCTTTTTGGGTTTACTTTGCTTTTTTCATTGCCGCTTGGTTTAATTATCTCGTTTGGTTCGATGAGCAGATTTAAGCCACTGAGTTTTTTTGTTAAGATTTTTGTGTGGATTATTCGCGGAACACCGCTGATGCTACAGCTCATTTTATTCTATTTTGGACCTGGTCTATTGGTTAGCGCGGCGGAAACCGGCGGGGTTGATAATGCATTTATTGATTTTATGAGAACACTAAATATGGCCGACCCGCTTGTTACCGCGATAATTGCATTTTCTATAAACTATGCGTGCTATTTTTCTGAAATTTTCCGTGGCGGAATACAGGGTGTTCCAAAAGGTCAGCAAGAAGCAGGCGAGGTTTTAGGCCTTACCAAGTCACAGATATTCTTTAAAATTACGCTTATGCAAATGATAAAAAGAATTGTGCCTCCCATGTCGAATGAAATTATCACGCTTGTAAAGGATACATCACTTGCGCGTACTATAACTGTATATGAAATTATATGGGCAGCGCAAGACTACATACGAGTTGACGGGCTTTTGTGGCCGCTGTTCTTTACAGGTGTGTATTATCTCGCATTCAGCGGATTGCTGACATTGTTGTTTAATTACATTGAAAAGAAATTAAGTTATTTTAAGGTTTAGGAGGATTGGTTATGCCTTTTTTGGAAATAAAGGATATTTATAAAAGCTTTGGTAGAACTGAGGTTTTAAAGGGTATAAGCTTTTCTCTGGACGAGGGTGAGGTTATATCTATAATCGGCTCATCCGGTAGCGGTAAAACAACGTTGCTTCGTTGTCTGAATTTTCTTGAAACGCCAGACAAGGGTACAATCAGTGTGGGTGATATGCTGCTGTTTGATGGAGAAAATAAAGCTGCATTAAAGGATGAACAAATTCGTGAAAACCGTTTGCATTTTGGTCTTGTGTTTCAGTCCTTTAACCTTTTTCCTCAGTACAGTGTTCTTGACAATGTAACCTTGGCGCCAAAACTACTTAAAAAGGGTAGTAACGAAGAGATTGATAAAAAAGCGCGCGATCTTATCGAAAAGGTTGGTCTTACCGAAAAGATAGATAGTTACCCCTGTCAGTTATCGGGCGGTCAGCAGCAGCGTGTGGCTATTGCGCGTGCTTTGGCTATGAATCCCGATATACTCTGCTTTGATGAGCCTACAAGTGCGCTGGATCCCGAGCTTACGGGTGAGGTTTTGCGAGTTATTAAGGATCTTAAAGAATCGGGTAGCACAATGATTGTGGTAACACACGAAATGGAATTTGCCAAAAATGTGTCAGATAAAATAATCTTTATGGCTGACGGTGTTATCGAAGAAATGGGAACACCCGAGGAGATTTTTGAAAATCCCAAGAGCGAAAAGACACGGAATTTTTTGCAAAATTCATTAGAAAAAATTTAAAGGCGGTATTGTATGCTTTCGGATAATAACGATATAAAGGATTTGTATTCGCTGATTTTATCGCTTGAAACAGATGGTGATTGCGCTGATTTGTTTCACGATTTATGTACCGAAAAAGAGCTTGAACAGATGGCGCAACGCGTAAAGGCGGCAAGATTGCTGCTTGAGGGTAAAACCTATAATCAGGTGATGGACGAGTGTGAAATATCCTCGGCGACGTTAAGTCGAGTATCGCGCTGTGTGCAGTATGGTAATGGATATAAGAAATTCTTGAAGTAATTGGAGTTGTCGCAATCAAGCGCAGAACAAAAGAAAAGTAAGAAGATTAAAAAAGAGTCTTGTTAAAGCGAAAGCTTTGACAAGACTTTTTAATTTAAAAGAAGAAATCCTACGGATTTCAAAGTATAAACCTTTCTGCATCTTATTGAGACAACCCTATTTTGTATATTTTGTCAAAATTGATAAAAATACTTGACAATATTTAATAAATAATGTATATTTAATATAATATTTAAGAGATGTATGGAGTTTTGATGCAGGAAAAGTTTTCTGATAATCAGTTGGTTGAGTTTATCAACCGTGGCGAGTATAAATATTTACAGTTGCTTATCAACCGTTATATGCCGTATATAATAGGCGTGGCATCGCGATACAACGCGGGCGGTTATGATACCGAGGATTTTATACAAGAGGGTATTCTTGCAATATTTTCCGCAGTTAAATCTTACGCACCTGAGAAGGCATCCTTTAAAACCTTTGTTTGTCTTTGTATAAACAGGGCGATGTCTTCGGCTTTGTCGCGTGTTTCGGGCGCTGCTAAGCACATACCCGAGGGCTTGATTTCGCCGATTGATGAAATAGAGCTTACTGATATGAGCAGTCCCGAGAGCATATTTATTGCAAAAGAAAGCTATGACGATTTAGAGTTAACCATAAAGCAGGAATTATCGGAATTTGAGTATCAAGTGCTTTGTGAGTTTTTAAGCGGTAAGAGTTATGCTGAGATTGCCGACAGCTTAAACGTTACCGCAAAGTCGGTTGACAATGCGCTAAGGCGCATCCGTTCAAAAATTAAGAAATAGACGGGAAACCGTTTATATATGCCCTATGTAGTTTAATTAGCAGAGCGTTGTGTAAAAACAAAGATGTCGGTGCGATTCCGTCCGGGGCTTAATCCTAAATCAAGAGAGGTAAAAAAAGATGTTTGAAGACAAGACCCTAGTTTGCAAAGAATGCGGAGAAGAGTTCGTATTTACTGCAAGAGAGCAGGAATTTTATGCAGAGAAAGGCTTTGAGAACGAGCCGCAGAGATGCAAACCCTGCCGCGACAAGCGTAAGAATGCAGGAAGGGCACCCCGTGAGATGCACGAGGCAACATGCGCAGCATGTGGCGGCGTAGCGCGAGTACCGTTTGTTCCGCGTGACGATCGTCCCGTTTATTGCAGCGAATGTTTTGCAAAGATGAAGGAAGAAGAGGCACCTGCTGAAGCAGAGTAATTTAAACTTCAAGCCACACTAATTTAGTGTGGCTTTTTCCTTACCTTTAATGTATAATATAATTAACAGTAACTGATTATTAACATTTTCTTAATACAAAAAGTAAAAAGTTGTTTTATTATATATTACGAGATATCTTCACTTTTTTGATTTGGAGGAGAAATTTATGGATAACAAAAAAATACTTATTGTTGATGATGATGAGAATATATGCGAGCTGTTGCGGCTTTATCTCGAAAAGGACGGTTTTAGTACCATCGTTGCAAATGACGGAGGACAGGCTCTGTCTGCCGCACAGATAAATAATCCCGATCTTATTTTGCTTGATATAATGATGCCTGTGCTTGACGGTTGGCAGGTTTGCCGTGAGATAAGAAAAACTTCTAACGTGCCGATAATTATGCTGACTGCTAAGGGTGAGACGTTCGATAAAGTTTTAGGCCTTGAGCTTGGCGCTGATGATTACGTTACCAAGCCGTTTGACTCTAAAGAGGTGGTAGCGCGCATTAAGGCGGTGCTGCGGAGAATGGGTGAGAACGACAAGGCTGACGACGCGCGTGAGGTGCGCTATGACAAGCTGCGTATAAATATTACCAACTATGAGCTTGAGGTAAACGGTGAGCAGATTGACACACCGCCAAAGGAATTAGAGCTGGTATATCATCTGGCAAGTAATCCGAACCGTGTTTACACGCGTGACCAGTTACTTGACGAGGTATGGGGATTTGATTATTACGGTGACTCGCGCACGGTTGATGTTCACGTAAAAAGACTTCGTGAAAAGCTTGAGGGCGTATCAGACAAATGGTCGCTTAAGACTGTCTGGGGCGTAGGATATAAATTTGAGGTAAAATAAAAAATGCGTCAAAAATTATTTAAAAAACAGTTTGGCGCCATTGCGCTGATAGTTTTTTTTAGCCTTTCTTTCATACTGTTGATTCTTACGTTTATGTATAATAATTATCTTGCGGAAGAAAAATATGAAATACTTCAAAAATCGTGTGCATCAATAAGCGATTTTGTTAAAAAAGGCGAGGACAAGAACGAAGACTATAGCGAGTATGCTGTTTATTATATTATGAACAATTTGGCCTCTGTTTCAGAATGTGATATTTTTATAACCGACCAAAGCGGTGTTATAAAAATTTGCGGCTGCAGCGAGTGGGGAACCGAAAATAATTGCGAACATTCGGGTACGCAAATAAATATTGATAATATAAATTCGATTATATCGGATAAGCGCAACACCATCAGCACGCTCGGGTTTTACAGCAGTCCGCACTATGCTGAAGCCCAGATAATAGAGATTGACAGCGATAAGGTCGGATATGTTGTTGCAACCGATTCTATTGACGAAGCGCGAAATCTGATGAAGCGAATAACGCAGATATATGTTATTTCGGCAATTGTGCCGCTTATTTTAATGTTTGCGGCATTTTCGATAATGACCTACCGACTGACAAAGCCGCTTCGTCTTATGTCGGAGGCGGCGCGCGCGATGGCAAGAGGTGATTTTTCGAGGCGCATTCCTGTGACACGCGATGATGAAATTGGCGAGCTTGCCGTATCGTTTAACCAGATGACTAATTCGCTTGCACGCCTCGAAGAAGTGCGAAAGAGTTTTATTGCCAACGTTTCGCACGAATTAAAGACACCGATGACCACCATAGGCGGTTTTATTGACGGAATAATTGATGGTACAATTCCTGCAGACCGACAGCGGTATTATCTTGGAATTGTTCACGATGAAATAAAGCGTTTGTCACGAATGGTTGAATCTATGCTTAGCATATCAAGGCTTGAATCTAAAGAGGCACAACTTAAATGCGAGGTATTTGATTTTAAAGAGCAGGTGCTTAGCGTTGTTATAAGTCAGGAACGGCGCATAGAGCAAAAAAGTATAGATATTTCAGGTCTTGATTCTTTGCCTGACGTTGCGGTAAATGCCGACAAGGATCTGATATACAGAGTAGTATATAATCTTGTTGACAATGCTATCAAATTTGCCGACGAAGGCGGCGAAATCAAATTTAATACCCGATTCGATGCGAAAAACCTGACCTTTAGAATAGAGAACACAGGACGTGGTATACCGCAAAGCGAATTGCCATTTGTGTTTGAAAGATTTTATAAGGTGGACAAGTCGCGCTCGACTAATAAAGAGAGCACGGGTCTTGGCCTTTATATTGTAAAGACGATAATTAAAAAGCACGGCGGTGTTATTTCGGTTTCGAGTGTAGAAAACCGTTTTACCGCGTTTGAGTTTACATTACCCATAAATAAATAGGAGATAGAATATGGACGAATTTAATCAGAATTTTAATAATGAGGGCGCAGAAAGTACCGAGGCTACAAATGATATGCCCGAAGCAAAAGAGCCTCAGATTGAATATGACAGCACAATAGATAACGATATTGTGAATGATGACGCGCCTGTATGGAACAAGGTAGAGTATACACCTGCGGGTAAAATTGAAGACTATCAGCCGATGGGTAAAGGTCTTAAAATATTTTGCGCGGTGCTGGCGTTGGTAGTAGCGCTTACAGCGACGACTGCCGCGGGATACTTTATGGGCAGAAGCAGTGTATCACACGGATATGTTGGTAGTAAGGTAGACGTTGACCTTGCGGCAAAGCCCACCGATACCGACCAGAGCACGCCCGCGCAGGTTTATGCTACGGTTAACGAGTCGATTGTCGGTATCAGGGTTTATAACGAGGCAGGTCAGATGAGTGACGCGTCGGGTGTTATTTATTCAAAAGACGGATATATCGTAACCAACGACCATATTTATTCAGAAATCGGCGCTCCTAAATTTAAAGTGTTTACCTTTGACGGCACCGAATACGATGCAGTTTACGTTGCGGGCGACACGGTAAGCGACCTTGCAGTTTTGAAAATAGAAAACGGCAAAAACTTTAAGGTGGCAACCTTTGGTAACTCGGATGAGCTTGTAAACGGAGAATCGGTTGTAGCAGTGGGCAGACCGAGTGATGCGACTGACAATTCATCTATTACAAGCGGTGTTATTTCGCTGACCCGTCGCAGAGTAAAGACAACATCGAGCTATACTGCAAGTCTTATACAGACTGACAGCGCTATAAATCCAGGTTCTTCGGGCGGCGCGCTCGTTAATATGTACGGTCAGGTGATTGGTATTACCTCTTCAAAGCTTGCGGGCGTAGATTATGACGCTATAGGATTTGCGATACCGACTAAGACTATGAAGCGAGTAGTAGAACAGTTGGTTTCTGACGGTAAAGTGAGTGACCGCGCTAAATTAGGAATTACCTATACCGAGATAAATTCCGTGACCGCCGAGGTTGAAAACTATGCCGCTGTAGGCTTGCTGGTTGTATCAGTTGGCGAAGACAGTGATATTTTTGGTAAGGTCGGCGAGGGTGATATTATTACCCACGTAAACGGCATTGAGATTATAAATGATGATATTGTGCTTGATATAATCGAGGACTGTAAGGCGGGCGATACGGTATCGCTGACAGTGATGATGAGCAACGGCAGCGAGGCAGATTTTGACGTTACGCTGAGAGCAAATATAAGCGAGTCAAGCTATTCGTCTGATATTGGTAGCCGTGAGGAACCGAAAGAGGATTCTTCTTCCGACGGCTCGGGCGGCGGAGTATTTGATTTTCCATATGGAGAATAATTAAACCAAAGTATAAATGGGGATGCAGAAAAGTGTAAAAACTTTTATGTGTCCCCATTTTATTTTTTAAAAATTTCCTATTTTAAATTTTAAAAATAATGGCAAAAATAAAAACAGATTGGAGGGACAAAAATGAAAAAAGCGATTAAATTTTTATTTGGCATATTATTTATTTTTTGTAGTTGTATTTTTACCTCAATATATATTATGAGTGGAAGCGTGGCTGAAAATTATAAAGTAAATCACGGCGAGGAATTGCAGGTGGATACGTTTATGCCCGTTACGGCGGTTTACAACGGCGTAAAGACGTCGCAAGGCGTATATACAAGGCAGGTGGGCGAAAGCTTTGAGGTGGACCTTAAAATTTTTGGGGTTATACCTTTTTCTACCGTAAACGTTGAGATTGTGGACGATATGTACGTGCAGGTGCTTGGAAATCCATTTGGTATGAAGATATATACCGACGGTGTGCTTGTGATTGAAAGCGCTGATATCGTTACCAATGATGGCACGCTTAATCCTGCGGAAAATGCTGGGATAAAAGTAGGGGATTATATTAAAAGTGTAAATGGCGAGGTTGTTACCTGTAATGAGGATCTGCTTAAAATTGTGACCGAATCGGGCGGTAGCGCTATGAATTTTGAAGCGGTTCGCGAGGGTAAAAGTTTTTCGTGTGAGGTAGTGCCCGCGCTTGAAAAATCGAGCGGACTTTACCGAATTGGTATATGGGTGCGTGACAGCTCGGCGGGCATTGGCACGCTTACGTTTTACAGTCCGTCAAACGACGTAGTGTGCGGCTTGGGACACGGAATATGTGATGCGGACACCGATACGCTACTATCTATCGAAGAGGGTGAGCTTGTAGAGGCGGACATTGTAGAGGTTGAAAAGGGAAGCACGGGCAGTCCCGGCGCGCTGAAAGGAAAATTGACTTACGACAGAATTGCAGATATTTCGCTTAACTGCGAAGTCGGTGTATATGGCATTATGCAGCAGGATATAAATACTGCAAATCTTACCGAGATTGCCCTAAAGCAAGAGGTATATGACGGTAAGGCGCAGGTGCTTTGCACGGTAAACGGCGATACGCCAAAGCTTTATAGTTGCGAGATAAAAAAGATAGGGGATAGCAATGCGACAACGCAGAATCTGCTTGTAACAATAACTGATAACGAGTTAATAAACGCGACGGGCGGTATAGTACAGGGTATGAGCGGTAGCCCAATTTTGCAAGACGGCAAGCTTGTTGGCGCGCTGACGCACGTGCTTGTTGATGACAGTAAGACGGGGTATGGAATTTATGCTGAGAATATGCTGGAAACTGTGCAAAGTGTAGCTGAAAACAATAAATTGAAAGAAGCATCATAATATTAAGACCGTTGCAGAACTTACTGCAACGGTTTTTGTGCATGGTTTTAATTATAGATAAAAGAAATTACAAATTAGATAATAACTGAACATTGAAGGAAAACTCGAAGTATGGTAAAATAAAAGTAATTTAAGGTGGTGGATGTATGGAACACATTACAGTTGGCAGAAAGTATAACGAGGGCAAGGTTGCTTTTGTTGAGTGCGTTAAGAACGGTTCGCTTGCTAATATCAATATCAAAGGTAAGTGCTTTTTGCTCATTGTGCTCACTAAAGGAAAGTTGGAATTTAAAGTTGGTGGTGAGAGTGTTACTGCTATAGCTCCGTCTTTTTTATGCTTTGACGAGTTAGAAAATCCTGTGCTCGTTTCAAAATCAAAAGCTCAATACACTTGTGTGTACTTCCACCCTAAATTCTTAAATATTAATATGACCTTTGAACTTTTACGTTCCAGCAAATATGGTGATATTGCGACCACCCACGATATGTTTATGTTAAAGCCGTTTATTGATAAGGCGTATGTAATACCTATCGCCGAGACACAGGTGGAAAAAATCGAACAATCTGCCGATTATATGTTAGAGGAACTAACCGAGCAAAGAGATTGGTATTGGTCTTGCCGAGGCCGTTCCTACTTTATGGAGATTATTATTGCATTAGAGCGTATGTACGGTCTTATTGGCTATGGACTAACCCATCAAAAAT
>JAFSAR010000008.1 GCA_017442225.1 Clostridia bacterium | reverse complement strand
CTTTAAGAGTGCAGGAGCCTTAGCCTTCTTTTCAACGGTTTCACGACCGCTACGAACTAATTGGTTAAAGGTAGGCACTTTTCACTATCTCCTTTCTTTAAAAAATAGACAGCACGAAACTACGCACAGTTTCGCACGCTACCATATAATAACACCAACACCCCTATTTGTCAACAGTTTTTTTGAACAAACAGAGGTGTTTTTTTATAATGTGTTTTTTACATTTTCTATGTTAACATTATTGCCAAAATTATACGTTTTTATTATCTTTTGTGCATACCATCATAAAATAATATCCATCCTGACTGTAATCATAATCATTTAACCTTGTCGATTTTTTTAGGAAATTGCATTTGTATTACCAAAACAATTCTAACACAAAAAAGAGAGATAGCAAACACTATCTCTCTTAAAATTTATTGGATAATTATTAATACATTCCGCCCTGTGCGGCAGCGGCTGCGGCTGCTGCGTTTGCTGCGGCTACATCTTCGGGTTTGTCGGCAACAAGGCTTTCGGTTGTGAGCACCATTGCGGCAACACTTGCTGCGTTTTCAAGCGCAGAACGTGTAACTTTGGTTGGGTCAACAATACCTGCATCAATCATATCGGTATAGGTTTCGTTGTAAGCGTCAAAGCCGTAATTCACCTTGCCACTGTTTAAAATCTTATCAATTATAACAGAGCCTTCAATACCTGCGTTATAAGCAATCTGACGGATAGGTGCTTCAAGTGATTTAAGAACAATGTTTACACCGGTCTTTTCGTCACCCTCGGTTTTGTTTGCAAGTTCAGCTACTGCAGGAATAGCGTTAAGAAGCGCTACACCACCGCCTGCTACGATACCCTCTTCAACTGCAGCTTTAGTAGCGGCAAGAGCATCTTCTATGCGAAGCTTTTTATCCTTCATTTCAATTTCGGTGGCGGCACCAACCTTGATTACTGCAACACCGCCTGCAAGCTTAGCAAGACGTTCTTGAAGCTTTTCGCGGTCAAATTCGCTTGTTGTAATCGCGATTTCATTTCTGATTTGCGCTACGCGGTCTTTAATAGCGGTCTTATCGCCTGCACCGTCAACAATAACAGTGTTTTCTTTTGTAACCTTAACCTGACGCGCACGGCCAAGCTGCATAACGCTTGCATCCTTAAGCTCAAGACCGAGTTCCTCGGTAATAACCTCGCCACCTGTAAGAATAGCGATATCGCGAAGCATCTCTTTACGTCTGTCACCAAAGCCAGGAGCCTTTACTGCAACACAAGTAAATGTGCCGCGAAGTTTATTAACGATAAGAGTTGAAAGTGCCTCACCCTCGATATCCTCGGCAACAATAACAAGCTTTTTACCCGACTGAACAATTTGTTCAAGAAGTGGTAAAATTTCTTGAATGTTAGAAATCTTTTTATCGGTGATAAGAATGTAAGCATCATCAATAACCGCTTCCATCTTATCGGTGTCGGTTACCATATAAGGTGTGATATAGCCGCGGTCAAACTGCATACCCTCAACAACCTCTGAATAGGTTTCAGCAGTCTTTGATTCCTCAACAGTGATAACGCCGTCAGCAGAAACCTTTTCCATAGCCTCGGCAATAAGTGAGCCGATTACAGCGTCGCCCGATGATACGGTTGCAACTCGTGCAATATCGTCACTGCCGCTAACCTTTTTAGAATTTTCAATAATTGTAGCAATAGCGGTATCTACTGCATTTTTAATACCCTTTTTAACTACCATGGGGTTTGCGCCTGCGGCAACGTTTTTCATACCTTCGTTAATAAGTGCCTGTGCTAAAACTGTTGCGGTTGTAGTGCCGTCGCCTGCGGCATCGTTTGTTTTAACAGATACCTCTTTTACAAGCTGAGCGCCCATATTTTCAAAAGCGTCTTCAAGTTCGATTTCCTTTGCGATGGTCACACCGTCGTTTGTAATAAGCGGTGAGCCGTATTTTTTATCAAGAACAACGTTTCTACCCTTTGGACCCAATGTAACTTTAACAGCGTTTGCAAGCTTGTCGACACCTGTCTGCAACGACTTGCGCGCTTCTTCACCGAAAATAATATTTTTTGCCATAATAAAATATCTCCTTATAATGATTATTATTTGTCGAAACAAAACAAGAATTGCTTTGTTTCGACGCCAAATCTATGATTTGGCATCAAATTATTAGAAATAATTTGATAATATTCATTTCAATGGTCATTATGCAAAACTACACCGTAGTTTTGCTAAAGCCGATAACGTCGGCTTTTCGAAACAGTTTGTACTGTTTCGATTAATAATAACCATTATTCAACGATAGCAAGAATGTCAGCAATGTGAAGAACGGTGTATTCTTCATCATCAAGCTTAATGTCGGTGCCAGCATATTTAGCGGCGATAACCTTGTCACCTGGTTTCACGGTCATACAAACCTCTTTACCGTCTACAATACCGCCCGGTCCTACTGCTACAACCTCTGCTATCTGAGGCTTTTCTTTAGAAGCGGATGTAAGAACAATGCCGCTTTTGGTTGTTTCTTCTGCTGCTGTTGCCTTTATGACAACATTATCAGCCAAGGGTTTAATTGTCATAATAAAAATCTCCTTTTTACTGCATCACAGTTTAGTTTATATTAGTAATTATATCCAATATTTTTTAAAAGTCAAGTAAAGTCAAAAACATTTAAACAATTGTTAACAATTTGTTTTTTATACCGCTTGGAACAACAAACTTAACTGCGCTTTTTACAAGTTCAAATTTCATATTAACGGTTTCAATTATTTCACCGTCAAGATTTACGGGTATGGGCTTTTCAGCGGTAAACTCCATACTTGTGCAATTCTTAAGTGTGCAACAATCAAGCTTTTTATGCTCGCCTTTTTTGTAAAGACCTAAAAATTTTAGTATTTTAAGTTTTGAAATATTATCCACAAGCGTAAAATCAAGCTTGTTATCATAAGGCACCGCGTCGGGCGCACCTTTGTATCCGCCGCCATAATACGGCGCATTGGCTATTACCGCAAAAAGACAGTTTTTACGCTGTGGGGGTTCACCGTCAACCGATATTTGAGCAGTTATACCAAGCTTTCCCAAAAAGGTTTTTACAATAGCAAGCGTATAAGCAAACGAACCTGACACAAGCGGCCATTTTTTAAAGATTGACATATCGCGTGCTACTACGGCATCCATACCAACAGAACAACCGTTGAGACAGTATTTATCTCCCGCCTTAATCAAATCCATTTCTACCGCTTCGCCGTCAATTTGTTCAGCAATATCCAAAAAGTTGTCACGACTTTTAAAAAACTTTAAAAAGTCATTTGCCGAGCCGCAAGGAATAACACCAAGCTCTACATTATTATATCCAATTATCGAATTAAGAACAGCCATAACGGTACCCTCGCCGCCACAAGCAAACACACGAATATCATCACCTGTTTTGGCTTCACAACTCGCCGAGCGCATCATATCGTCAATTGAATTTTTAAAATGTATTTTATAATCATCGGTTTTGTCTAAAAAATAATCATTTATAGATTTAATTATATCTTCTTGAACATTACCTTTGCCTGCTAAGGGATTGATATAAAAAACATATCTCATTATTTTATATTCCTTTATTCTTAAAATACATAAACAGTTGGCATTTAATCATACCGTTATAAAGCTTACGGCGTTTGTCGGCATCGGCGCCGAAATGCTTTTCAAACTCGTCGTGAGGACTGATTACAAAATACTTTTTGCCTTGTGTTCTGTCAAAACGTTCGCCCATTATTTTGTAAAGCTTTTCCGCTTCACGTACATCAAGTAATCTTTCGCCATAAGGCGGATTTGTAATAATCAAACATCTCTCATCGGGTGTTTTAAAATTACAGATATCACCTACCGCTGCTTTAACATATTTTTCAACACCCGCTTTTTTTGCATTAGCAAGTGTGAGTTCTACGCTTGCGGGATCTATATCATAACCCTGTGCTTTAAAATCCACATTTTTGATTATAAGATCCTGAGCGCGCATACGTTCTTGCTGCCAAGCAGTCTTTGGTATTGAGCCGAAACGCTCCGCCGCAAAAAATCGGCGAAGTCCAGGGGCTGTTTTGGTAGCCATTAAAGCCGATTCAATAAGCAGTGTACCACTACCGCAAAATGGGTCATAAATATGTGTGTCAGGGAAAATGCGCGCCAAGTCGCACATAGCAGCACCCAACGTTTCTTTAAGCGGCGCATCATTTGAATTGCGGCGATAACCACGCTTGTGAAGTCCCTCACCCGAGGTATCAATGGTGACAGTTACATTATCTTTAATAATAGTAAAACGAACCTTAAATTCAGCGCCTGTTTCGGCAAACCACTTTATACCGTATTTTGAAGAAAGCCGGTCAACTATTGCCTTTTTGATAATAGACTGACAGTCGGGAATACTAAAAAGCACTGAATTAATGCTTGAACCTGCGCTTACGGGAAAAGCATCATCACGACCTATAAATCTCTCCCACGGAAGCGATTTTACACCCTCAAAAAGTTCGGTAAAGGTGGTAGCTGTAAACTGCCCCATATTTATAAGTATTCGCTCAGCAAAGCGTGAATTTATATTTGCGCGGGCAAGCATATTACTATCGCCCTCAAGCATAACCCTGCCATTTTCTACCACAACAGACTCAAAACCCATACGGCGAAACTCGTCAGCGGCAATACTCTCTACCCCAAAAAGACAGGGTGCTATCATCTTAATATTTTCCATCTTTTTTAAATCTCCATTGTTGCATGTCTTGTCACATGACAGCCTATATTAACGGCCACAGGCAAGCCTGCAATATGCGTGGGCGCCGTTTCAATGTTAACGGCAAAAGCCGTGGTAATTCCGCCAAAGCCCTGCGGTCCTATATCTAACCCGTTTATTTTTCCAAGCAATTCATTTTCAAGCTCAGCATAAAACGGATTTTCATTTCTTATATCGGTACTGCGACAAAGTGCTTTTTTAGCAAGATACGCGCACTGCTCGAAATCACCGCCGATACCTACCCCTATAACCATTGGCGGACAGGGGTTATTTGACGCTTTCTTTACGATTTCAAGCACGGCGTCAACCACACCTTGCCTTGCGTGCGAAGGGGTAAGCATTCTTATGCCACTCATATTTTCACTGCCAAAGCCTTTTGGCGCTACAGTAATTTTAATTTTGTCGCCCGAAACAATACTTGTATGAATAACAGCAGGTGTATTATCGTTTGTATTAACACGGTTTAGCGGGTCAGATACCACCGACTTGCGAAGCAGACCGTTTGTATAACCGCGGCGCACCCCCTCGTTTATTGCATCGGTAAGGTCACCACCTACAATATGAACGTCCTGCCCTATCTCTAAAAAGACAACCGCTAATCCAGTATCCTGACAAATCGGTATATTGTGCTCTTTTGCCGCTTCCAGATTTTTCTCCAAATCGCAAAGCACGCTTTTACCCAGTGGGTTTGTCTCATACTTAGCACAGCGGTGCAAACATTTTTCGATATCAACAGGTAATTCTTTGTTTGACTTGATGCACAATTCTTCGATAGTATCACAAATTAAATCAATCGAAATTTCTCTCATAAGTACTCCACTTTTAAATTTCAAAAAACAAAGGGCAGTTTCCTACAAAAGCGAAGGAATCCGCCCTAATTTATTTATCTTACACCCGAGCCGCGTTTAGTGCGGTTTGCGTCGGGATTTTTACGCTTTAAGTCTGAGAATTTTTCATCACTTGATTGCTTAAAACGGTTCATCATTTCCTCAAAGCTTGCAGGCTCACTCTTTTTAGGAGTCCAGGTATACGTAGAGTCAATGATCTGCTTTTGCGGTGCGCTTTTGCGCTCGCGTCGTGGCGCGTCGTCACTCTTTTTTTCAGGCGGAAGCGCGCGCTTGATACTAAGAGAAATCTTGCCATCTTCCCCAATGCTTAAAATTTTCATTTTAACAACGTCATTAACTTTTACGTGTTCTTTTATATCGCTAACGTAATTTCGGGCAACCTCAGATATATGTACCATACCCGATTTGCCGTCACCAATGTCCGCAAAAACACCGAATGACGTAATTGTTGTAATTTTTCCCTCTACAATGTCGCCGACCTTAAAGTCCATAAATTTAAAATGTCCCCCTAATTGCCTGATATATCAATATAAATCTCTTCGTCAGAGTAAACGTAGCCAAGTCTCTCGCGCGCCGCTTTTTCGATTATTGCCGCGTGTGAATCACTTTCAAGTAGCGCCTTATACTCGCTTACGGTAAGCTGCAAAGAATCACGCTGCCTTTCGTAAGCTTCAAGCTCTGCCTTGGCGCTTGCCAATTCATTACCAAGTCCCACAAGAGTTGCCACCATATAAACGGAAACACCAAGAACAATAAGCCGCACAATAACGCTTTTTTTACGCTTTGGTTTTTGTTTCATCTAAAGTCTTCTCCGTATTTGCAATATTTTTCTTAGTATACAACAGTTTGACTGCATTTTTCAAGAGTTTTTTTGCACTTTTAAAAATTTTAAACGCGCTTTTACCACAATTTAAAATCAAAGTCTCAGATTTTAGATAAAACCTGTCAATACACACGCTGATTTTTTTGATAATAAACGCCATTTTTACAAACACGAATCGCAAAGCAGGAAAAAACAATCTTGAAAAACTGATACGAAATAAAGCAAACCCCAAAAGCGCGCCAACAATCACGTAACCCCTTATCTCGCCGTTTGTGCGCGCAATTAAAAATATAAATGTCAAAAAAGCGTAAATTATCCAGATAAAAATATCAGTAATCTGGACCGCCCAAAAGGAATTAAGACACACCTTTCGCGCCGCGCGTATTATATCGTACAATGCGCAGAACAAAGCGCCAAGACACAACGACAGCAAAAAAGTGAAGGTCTGGTTATAATTGTTTATCTCCCACATAATTTATCTGAAAAGCCGCGATAAAAAACCGCCCGTCACTTTTGTGTCGGACATATAAACCACCGCGTAAACCTTGCCTACAGCTGTAAGATCTCCCGTCGCGGTATTAAAGCTTTCTATATGTAGCCCCTCGCCCTTTACGGTCATTTTGCCAAGCGCAGTATCAATTAAGACCGTTTCATCATCAAAGGACGATACCTCCTTCACCCCCGATATATTAAGCCGCTTTCGGTTTTCAATAATGACGTTTTGAACAACACTCAAATTTTCTTCCAAAATAAAACACCTCAGTAAAATATATTTACGAGGTGTTTTTGTTATTCAATTATTTTATACATTAAAGCTGCATCATCTTTACGTACGGTTTCGGCAACGTTTAAAACCTGTACCTTAACATTTTTAGAGCCAAAGGATATCTCGATAATATCGTTGACCTTAACGTCAAGCGACGCGCGCGCCACACGACCGTTTAGCGTTACTCTGCCCGCGTCACAGGCTTCGTTTGCAACGGTACGGCGCTTTATAATGCGGGAAACTTTTAAATACTTATCTAATCTCATAAAAATCCTTTTTCCAAAAAACTATGAGCCGCCAAATCGGCGGCTCATCTTTTACTAATACCCGATTAGTTGATAGCGTCTTTAAGAGCTTTACCAGCCTTGAAAGCGGGAGCCTTTGAAGCAGCGATCTTAATCTTCTCTTTAGTAAGAGGATTGATGCCTTCACGAGCTGCGCGTTCTTTAACTGAGAATGTACCAAAGCCAACGAGAGCTACGTTTTCGCCTGCCTTAAGAGTATCGGTGATAGCGTCAACTACTGCTGCTACTGCCTTTGCTGCATCTTTGTTAGAAAGACCTGCTTTCTCTGCAACTGCTGCTACTAATTCTGTTTTGTTCATTGTTGAACCCTCCAAATTTTTTTACTTTTCTTTATGTCTTTTACATCAGAATAGCAAGCGTTTAAAAAAACATTTCAAACGTCTTATTTAATTATACCTTATCTTTTTAAAAAATCAACCAATTTTAATAGATTTATTAAAAATATGCAAATTTTAATGCATATTTTTGTGCAAGTTTTACCATATTTATCTAATAATTTTAATTTTTTTAAACACCTTTAATATTGTTTCGCCTTTTGGTAATGACAACACGTCATCAGGCTCAAAGGTATTGAGTATTATAAGAACGGAAAGATATACCACCGCAGCGACAGCAATTTCAAGCACGGTACCGATTTTGCCAAACGCGCTTAAATCTAAAATCGCGGTAGAAAGTCCGCAGAAAAGCGCCGCTATAAACGGTTTTAAAATGGTCTTATAAATACTCGGTTTAACACCCGTGTATTTGATAAGTGATAAAAGATTGGCGATAAATATAAATACATAACATATCAATGTACCCAGTGCCGCGCCCTTTATATTTATTGTTGGAATACCAACAAAGATAAAGTTTACTATTACTTTAAGCGCAGCACCAATCCCCACATTACGAAGTGAAATCTTTTCTTTCCCAATTGCTTGTAGCATACTTGTCATTGGAACTGAAAGTCCTGTAAAGACGGCGGCCAAACCGTATATGCGTAGCATAACCCCGCCAATTTCCACCGAGGCTACGGTGTTATACATAAGCCCCATGATTTCGCTTCCCATAAATACGAATCCCATACCTATAGGCATCGAAACGAGCGCAGTAAATTTTAAGGGTGATTCGATATTACGCTTTAAAAGCGAAGTGTCTTTTTTTGTCCACGCTGTAGCTATAACAGGTAATGCACTTACACCAAGAACAGATGTTATTTGAGGAATTAAGTTATAAAGAGTGAATGCCTTACTGCGAATTCCATAAAGAAAAGTAGGAATTTCATTATCTACAAGCGACTTGGTAACAAACCGATTGTAATCCACAATTGAAGCATCGTACATATTACGAATCAAATCAGATGAATCTTTCATAAGGTGATTCAACTGCCATTTCACCATAGTAACATCAACAAGTGATGCTACGCTGTTTGAAAGCGAGGTCAAAACTATAGGTATAGCAATTACTATCAATGTTTTTGCAATCGTTTTACCTGACTCGGCAACAGGTGATTCTGATAGTTCTTGCTTGGTAATTCCATCGCCCTTTGCTCTGTATCGGATATATAAAAATGTTGCCGAAGCGGCTCCACCCACCATAATGCCCAACATTGCACCCGCAGCGGCAAAAGCGACATCATTAGTTAATTTTAATGCTATATAAGAAAAACCAAGTCCTAAAATCAATTTGCCAAGCGCTTCTATGACATCAGAAATCGCGGTAGGATACATATTACGTAGGCCCTCAAAATAACCGCGATAGGTTGACATTATGCAGCAAAACAGCAGCGATGGTACTATAGCATAAATACTATAAACCGTTTTGCCGGTAGCATCGGTAAGACTTACAAATGGCCTTATCAATAAAAGCATTATTATAGCGGCAGTACAACCTGTTACAAGAAAAATTCTACTTGTAATTTTTAATGTCTTTTTTACATCATTATATCTTGCCTTTGCCATACGCTCGGCAATAACACGCGATATTGCTATCGGCAAACCGGCCATTGCGAGTGTATATATAGGCGTAAACAAATCATACGCCGAAGAAAAATAACCAAATCCTAAATCACCGATAAGATTTGAAAGTGGAATTTTAAAGAAGGCTCCTATAATTTTTACTAGCACTGTTGAACAAAGCAGTATTATAGCGCCATATTCAAAGCTTTGCTGTTTTCTTTTATTTTCTTGCATTATAAACCTACCTCATTACACAAAGCGTCAAGAACATTTAGAAACACCTGTGAGAGCGTTTGACCCTCGAGAGTGTTCATATCACTGTAATTTGCGTACGCGTCGTCGCCTGCATCGTCAGATACACGACGAAGGCTCAAATACGGTATGTCTGCCATATCGCACACGCTTGCTATTGCCGCAGTTTCCATATCGCAGGTAGTAGCCGAAAACGTTTCACGCAAAAAGTCGCGGTCAGCAGCACTGCACACAAACCTGTCGCCACAAACGGCGGTGCCGTATTTGCACTCACCTATTGCCGATTGCGCCAATTTTAAAAGTGTTTTATCGGCATCGTAAATATACTTTTGCGACGGCTTTTCGCAGGGCTTATAGCCAATACCCGTAAGGTCAAAATCGTGCTCTAAAAATCTATCGGGCAGCACAACCTCGCCGCGCTTTACACCGCTGATACCACCCGACAGACCAAAATTCAGGATGTATGTACAGCCTATGTCTGCAAGATGCGTAGCAGCCGTCGCGGCATTCACCTTTCCTATACCGCAGTTAATACATATAACACTTGCATTACCCATATCAAATGATATCGCTTTACGGTTAAAATATTTATATTCCTGCGGTTTATATATGCTTACCGACTCCAAAAAAGGCGCATACTCGTCAAAGTCGGCAACAACTATACCAATTTTAAAATTCTTCATTTTTGTCACTTAATCAAGCTTTTCGCCACAGCTGTTGCAGTAAGATGAATTTATATCAACGTTTGCATTACACTTGGGACAAACACGCTTATTTTTTATATTCTGAATATCCTCGTTAAGACGGGCAATTTCCTCATTTTTTTCACTTATTGCGTCAACAAGATTTCTTGTTTCGTCGCTAAGGTCGGTGCTATCCTTTACGAGCTCAAAATAAATCTTACCAAGGTCGGCATAGTCCTTTTCGCGCTTTGATTTAAGCGATGCGATATTAAACTTTTGCTTTTCTACAGTTACAACCTCATCGGTTTTTTTGCAAGCAACGTCAAATACCTCTTTTGTTTTGTTTATAGCATCATCTAAAAATCCCATAATATAATACCTCCAGATTACATTGTAATTAAAATATATTAACTAAATTTTACCACACATTAAAATTTTTCACAAGTCAAGGTCGCCTATAAATTCACGAACAAGCGAATCACCTGGAACCAATGCGCTGTCAATGGCAGAAAACCTCTCAAGCGCGTTTGCCGTTTTAATAAAATAATCGTAACAAGGCGCGTTTTTATTTACGCTGCTTCGCATTTTACCGAAACGCTCGCGGTAAACACCCAGCTCATACGGATGAAATGTTACAAGCTTGATGTCTGCATAATCTTTAAAACAATAAAGATACTTACGCTCACCGTCGATAACGTTGTTCCACAGATGAAGCGTTTCGGTGGCGGTAGCGCCGCGAAAACGGTCGTCGCGAAGCACACGGCGAATAAGCCTTATCTGACGGCTCGAGAGCATCTGCACACCGTTATCGTCATCAACAGAACGGTTTACGCTAATATAAATTTTTAATATATTTTTACGCGGTACCAAATCGGCAATAAGCGGATTCATCGCGTGCAGCCCCTCAACGATAACTATGCCGCGGCTGCCGATATCAAGAATTTTTGCATTGCGTATACTTGATTTGGTCTTAAAATCATAGTGCGGTAAATTGGTTTTACCACTTTCTATTATATCATCAAAACACTCTTTTATAAGGGAAACGTCAAGCGAATTTACCGACTCAATATCAGTACTGCCGTCAGGTAATATCGGTAATTTATCTGTGGGAAGATAAAAATCGTCAAGCGATACAACGGCGGTGGTTTCGCCCAAAGCTTCTAACCTATCCTGCAAAATATGAGCCGTTGTGGTTTTGCCCGAGCCTGACGGGCCCGCAATTGCCACAATCTTAATATCGTCATCCTGTTCTATACGCTTTGCGATATCGGTTATATTCCTGATATATTCATCATTACACGCTTTGATAAATTCCTTTGGGCACTCCTTTGCCATTTTGTTAATCTCGTTTAAAGTATTTATCATAAAACTCACCTATTTCTGTTTTGCGTGATAGTTGTTCCTCAAAACCGCTTATATATTCATAAGGATATTTAAAGTTAAAAATTCTTTTTATGTTTTTCTGACTGTTATCTTTAAGTTTTGTTACAGCCGATGCGCCGCAGGCAAGTATGGTGTGTGTTTCGTCCATTATATAAACGTTATAAAGCCCCTCAAAGCCACTCTTTGCATAACCCACGTTTTCAAGATTACCCACCGTTTTGCTCTGCCTGTACATATAGTATGGCAATATGCCGTTTCGAGTGAGTATATCTCTTGCAAAATTTACCATTTTTGAAGCTTCAGCGCCCTCTCCTATTTCGCTGTGCTGTCCGCTTGTATTAAGCGTGGACGCGCGCTTCATAGAAAGTGAGTGCACCGTAACGCTTTCGGGGTCTAGCCTTAGTATTTCATCAAGCGTATTTTTAAAACTGTCAAACGTATCGGTAGGCAGTCCCGCAATCAAATCCATATTGATATTATCAAAACCGATTTCACGAGCCAAATTAAACGCGTCTATCGTATCACGCGCCGTATGTCTTCTTCCAATGGCAGAAAGCACGCTGTCGTTCATGGTCTGCGGATTTATGCTGATGCGGGTAACGCCGTTTTGCTTAATTGCCAGCAGCTTATCAGCGTCAATTGTATCAGGTCGCCCCGCCTCTACGGTAAATTCGCGAACAGTAGATATATCAAAGCATCTATTTACCGTGCCAAGCACGCGGTTTAACTGCTCGGCGCTGAGGGTTGTTGGCGTTCCGCCGCCCATATACACCGTTTCAAGCCGCAGTTGAAGCCTTTTGGCAATTTGGGCGGTTGTTTCAAGCTCTTTGCATAATAATTCTACGTATTTTGGAATTATATCCTGCGCTTTTTCTACAGAGTGTGACACAAAAGAACAATATGAACATCTTGTAGGACAAAACGGTACCGATAAATACAGACTAAAAGAATTATCCTTTGATAATTTTACAATACTTTCTTCCCCCGCTACCGCCTTCTTGCATAAATCAAGCTTGTGCTCGCTTACCAGAAATTTGTTTTTAAAAAATTCCTCTGCGTACTCATTGCCAAAGTCTTTACAGTAACGCGAAAACAACTTTGCAGGTCTTACCCCTGTAAGTATTCCCCAATCGGGACGGTAGCCCGTGATTTTTTCAAAACAGTAAAATAACTGACGTCCAAGCTCGTGCTGAGTTTCCTTTTTGGTGTCGGGTATTTTTTTGTCAACCACTGCCGAAAATTCTGCCTCGCCGTTTTCTAAAGATAATTTTACATGAGCGATAATATCATCATCACTTTGTTTCACCTCGCAAAAGGCGTATTTTGTGTCGGTTTCCTCGGTATGTAAAACCTTTATCTTTTCAAAAGGAAGAAACAAACGTATTAACTTTTCCATCTCATAGTCAAAACTGTGACCTATGTTACAAAGCTTCATTTTTTACCTCAGATATGGGTTGCATTTTCTTTCGTGACCAATAGTTGTCGGCTCGCCATGACCAGAATAAACCCTTACATCATCTTCAAAAAGCCACATCATACGGTCCAGCGACTCTTTCATATCGCCGATATTACCGCCCGGCAGGTCAACTCTGCCCACCGTTTCATAAAAGAGCATATCACCGCTGAAAAGGCAGTCGTTTATAAGATAACACATACCACCCACAGTATGACCCGGTGTTTCAAAGGCCTTTATGGTAACGTCACCTACGGTAAATTCCTCTTCGTCCTCAATCGTATAATCGGCGTTAAAGGCGGGTATTTCGGGCGTAAATCTGCCCGACAAATTAAACGCGCAGTCAGACAAAGCAAATTCCTCGTTTTTGCCTATCGCAATTTTTACACCCGTTTCCTTTCTTAACTGTAGCGCGCCGCCAATATGGTCATAATGCGCGTGGGTTATAAGAATAAGACGGGTTTTGTCAGAATTTTCAGTAAAAAACTTTTTTAATTCAGGCGTGTACTTGCCTGGGTCAACAATAATTGCTGCCTTTTCGGTAAGAATACCGTAGCAGTTAGCGTAGGTGGCAAGATGCCCTGTAAGTAAAAATTCAACTTCCATATTTATCCCTTTTTATTCCAAGTGTCTGTGTCAAGTATAATTGTGACGGGTCCATCGTTAACAAGACTTACCTGCATATCGGCGCCAAATTCACCCGTTTCAACATTTTTAACACCATTTGATAACAATGCGTAGCAATATAAATTATAATATTTTTCGGCGATCACAGGCTCCATTGCATTTATAAACGACGGGCGGTTGCCCTTTTTTGTATCCGCCGCCAAGGTAAACTGCGATATACATAAAATCTCGCCATCTATATCAAGTATAGATTTATTCATTTTACCGTCTTGGTCCTCAAAAATGCGAAGATTTGCGGTTTTTCTGGCAAGCAGTTCTATATCACTTTCCGTATCGCCGTCGACCGCGCAAAACAATATCATAAGCCCCACACCGCATTTGCCAACAACTGCGCCGCCAATTTCAACCGATGCATTTTTTACCCTCTGTATTACGGCTCGCATACTACTGCACCACTCTTTCTACGCTGAAAACGCCCGAGATTTTTTCCATACGTGCAATTATACTGCGTAGATGCTCAACGCTTTCGGCGCTGATGTTAATGTGAATAATGCTGTTGCCGCCCTTAATCTGACGCGCGTTTATCGCGTGAACTGCAAGCCGCATATTATATGCCGTATTCATAACATCGCCCACAAGTCCCTCGCGGTCAATTGCAGAAATCTGCAAGGTAGAGGTAAAGCTTTCACTGCGAACATTGTCCCAATGGGCGTGAACCCAACGGTCAGGCTCGTCGCTTTTTGAAATATCGCGCGGCACGTTGTTACAGTCGCACTTGTGTATTGACACACCGTGTCCTCGGGTTATAAAGCCTATAATATCGTCCCCCGGTAGCGGCGCGCAGCATTTTGAAAGCTTTACAAGACAGTTATCAATACCCTCAACGATAACGCCCTCGGACGATACGTGTTTTTTAGGCGCCAAAGGCTTGATTTCTACTGCCTTTGCAATACTTGTACGTTTTGCATAGTCCTCGCGCATACGTGGCAGTATCTTTGAAATAAGCACGCCGCCGTAACCGATTGCCGCGTAAAATTCTTCGCTGTCAGCAAAGCGCATACGACGAGCGAGGTCGTCAATATACTCTTCGTATTCCTTTTCACTAAAATTGATATTATTACGGCGAAGCTCACGCTCAAGGTCGTTTTTGCCCTGCTCAATATTTTCGGCGCGTCTTTCCTTTTTAAACCAGGATCGTATTTTTGCCTTGGCAGAGTTTGTAACGGCAATACTCATCCAGTCGCGGCTGGGACCGTGCCCTGCCTGATTGGTGGTAAGTATCTCTATTATCTCACCCGTTTTAATCTCGTGGTTAATAGGCACAATTTTGCCGTTTGCCTTAGCGCCGACCATCTTTATACCCACAGCCGAGTGAATTGCAAACGCAAAGTCCACCACAGTAGAGCCTACGGGCAGATTTATAACGTCGCCGCGAGGCGTTACGGCAAATACGTCCTCTTGACTAAGGTCTACCTTTATGGTACGCACAATTTCCGACGCGTCACCCGAAACGTCAGACGTTTCAAGCACCTGACGAATCCAAGCAAGGCGGTCCTCCATATATTTGTCGGTGCCGGTAATTCCCTCTTTATACTTCCAATGAGCCGCGATACCGAACTCTGCCGTGTGATGCATTTCAAAGGTACGTATCTGTATTTCAAAAGGTACGCCCTCGCGGCTGATAACGGTGGTGTGAAGCGACTGATACATATTGGGCTTTGGCGTAGAGATATAGTCCTTAAACCTGTTTGGAATAGGTCGGAACATATCGTGCATAATACCTAAAATGTTGTAGCAGTCTGCCACCGTATCGGTGATTACGCGTATAGCGTAAACGTCGTATATTTCATCAAAATCGCGGTTTTGTACGTACATTTTACGGTAAATACCGTGAATAGATTTAACACGACCCTGAAAAGACATGTTAACATTTGGCAACTCGTCTTTAAGACGGGATTCTATGCGTTTTTCAATATCCTCAAGTATCTGTATTCTCTGATGCTTTCTTACCTTTAAAAGCTCCTCAATCTCATTATATGCAACGGGGTCAAGATGCTTAATTGCAAGGTCTTCGAGTTCTTCTTTAACAGGTCTGATGCCCAATCGATGCGCAATAGGAGCATAAACCTCTAAGGTTTCGAGCGCCTTATCACGTTGTTTTTGCTCGGGCATAGCGCCCAAAGTACGCATATTGTGTAAACGGTCAGCAAGCTTTATTATAATTACACGAACATCCTTACCCATAGCGATAAGCATCTTACGCAGACTTTCAGCCTGTTGCTGCTCTTTTGAGGTTATGGATAATCTGCCGATTTTGGTAACGCCGTCAACCAGCAATGCCACATCGTCACCGAAAAGGCGTTTAATCTCGTCAACGCTGGCGTCGGTATCCTCTACCACGTCGTGAAGCAGCGCCGCCGCTATAGACTGACTGTCCATACCCAGAGTTATAATTATTTTAGCAACGTTAAAGGGGTGAATATAATATTCTTCATTTGTAAGGCGTTTTTGACCAAGATGATGATCCACGCAATAATTAAATGCTTTTTCTATCAGTGCGGTATCATAACTACCGCCCTGATTTTTCATACATTCTAAAAGCTCGTGATAGTCGCGAACTGCTGCTTCATTCACCGTTATTCACCCTTTCATAAAGTTTTTTATACGTATTAGAATTCATCAAATCATTTTTCTGATTGGACGTGTGCCCTACAAGAATACCGTTGTTAAGCGATACGAGTCCCAGTTCACACAGCGTTGTGACAGAGGCTTGTGTTTTGGCATATCCAATGGTAGTATCAATATATTTAAGTCTTTCCGCGCTTATAGGAGATGCGGTTATCATTTTATATATACTGCCAACCTCTGCCCTGCTTGGAAAAACAGCGGCATAATCAGTATCAAAGCCCGATAAAAAATCATCGAACTGCCTCTTACCTTCAAAATATGCGTCTTGATCGGAATTTGACATTTTTATAGCCTTAATCTGCACAGACAAATTATACTGACCCTGATATAAATTGGTATCAAGCGTAACTGCCAGATCAAGCGTATCGCCTACAACAAAGCAAAACTGCTCGTGCGTTACACCAAAAAGCAAAGACTGAAAAACGTTTCCGTTTTTTCGGCAAAGCAATTTTAAATGTTTACCCCCGCCTATTGCTGTTATTTTTTCAAGTGTTACATGAAATATACCAAAAATTGGCGTAGGATTGCCAAGTCCAAACGGCTCAAGTGATTTTATGGCAAACGCCATATCTACGCTAAGCCCCGCGGGATTAAGTCGAAAATCAATGTTAAGCTGCGGTACGGCTACAGGCTGTGTAGTCGCATACTCGTTTATTCTTTTTCTGAACAAATTCACTTTATCTTGGCTTACACTGACACCCGCCGCAAGCTCGTGACCGCCGTATTTGAGCAGAACGTCACTGCAAGCGTTTATCGCATCATAAAGATGAAAGCCCGAAAAGCTACGTCCCGAGCCGTGAGCGACACCGTTTTCATTTGACAAGACTATAGTCGGTTTGCCGTAGCGCTCACAAATGCGAGAAGCCACAATGCCAAGCACACCAAAGTGCCAGCCCTCGCCGCAAACCACTATAACACGGTTATGCTGATAACCGCCCTCTTCTATCATTTTAACCGCGCTTTTTAAAATATCCTTTTCTATTTGCTGACGGCGAACGTTGTCGTCATCTATCGGACCTGCGATTTTCAGCGCGTCCATAGCGTTTTTGCTTGTAAGCAACTCGTATGCGCGGTACGCGCTACCCATACGACCCGCAGCATTTATACGCGGCACAATACCAAACGATATTTTGCCTGCATCAATAGCGGTACGATCAACTCCCGCCATATTAAGTATAGCGGCAATACCAACATTTGATGCGGTTTTTATTTTTTTAATGCCCGCCTTTACAATAGAGCGGTTTTCATTAACAAGCGGCATAACGTCGCCAATGGTGGCAACCGCCAAAATATCGGCATAACGCGGCAGCATCTGTTCGGGTTCTTTATCGTCAAGAACACAAACAAGCTTAAATGCAACCTCAGCGCCGCAAACTTCTTTAAACGTAGAGGGACAGTCCAAACGATGCGGGTCAACCACAGCCACCGCTTCGGGCAATTTTTCAGGTGGTAAATGGTGATCGGTTACAACGGTTTTTATGCCCAAATTCTCAGCATAAGCGATTTCTTCCGCGCACGATATGCCGTTATCAACCGTTATAATAAGTCCTACACCCTGTGAGGCAAGCTTGTCTATAGCCGCGCAGTTCATACCGTATCCCTCATCTAAGCGGTCGGGTATATACGCAATAACGTCGGCTTCCCTACTCGAAAGATAATCACATAACAACGATGTAGCAACAACACCGTCACAGTCATAATCGCCAAATACTGCGATTTTTGTGCCTAAGGCGATAGCATTATTTATATATTCAGCGGCAATTTTTATGTCAGCAAGCTCTAACGGGTCACAAAGCAACGGCTCGTCACTCATAAGGAGTTCAAGCTCGCCCTCATCGTCAATCCCCCTACCCACAGCAACAAGCGCGGCGAACGGATCAATATCACATTCCTCGGCAAGAAGCTTTGCTTTTTCACGGTCGGGTGTACCTACAACCCATTTTTTGACTGACATAATTTTTCACCACCTATTCATAGTAATAATTATTCAATATATATTACCATATTTCTACATAATTTTCAATATATTTATAGCAAAATTAAGACTCTGCTTAAAAAATAAGCAGAGTCTTTACCTTTTTATTACAATAATTTATTCAAGCTCAAAAGCGCCTGTATAAAGTTGATAATAAGTGCCCTTTTGGGCAATCAAATCCTTATGGCTACCGCGCTCAATAATTCTGCCGTGATCAAGCACCATTATTACGTCAGAATTCATAATGGTAGAAAGTCTGTGCGCGATTACGAATACCGTTCTACCCTCCATCAACTTATCCATGCCGCGTTGAACTATCGCTTCGGTACGGGTGTCTATCGACGATGTCGCCTCGTCAAGTATCATTACGGGTGGGTCGGCAACGGCGGCGCGCGCAATCGCGATAAGCTGACGCTGTCCTTGTGAAAGGTTTGAACCGTTATTTGAAAGCTCGGTTTCATAGCTCTTGGGCAAACGTGTTATAAAATCATCAGCACCTGCAAGTCGAGCCGCCTCAATACATTCAGCGTCGGTAGCGTCAAGTCTGCCGTAACGGATATTATCCATAACCGTGCCTGTAAACAGATTTGTTTCTTGAAGTACTATACCAAGACTACGTCGCAAATCAGACTTTTTAATTTTGTTAATATTTATACCGTCGTAGCGAATTTTGCCGTCTTCGATATCATAAAAACGGTTGATAAGGTTGGTAATAGTAGTCTTACCCGCGCCTGTAGCGCCAACAAATGCCACCTTTTGACCGGGACGCGCATAAACTGAAACATCGTGAAGAACAAGTTTATCTTCCTCATAACCGAAGTCAACCTCGGTCATAGTAACATCACCTTGAAGTAAGGTGTAAGTCAAAGTGCCGTCACTATGCGGATGCTTCCAAGCCCATTTGCCTGTTCTTTTGTCAGTTTCGGTTATATTGCCGTCAGAGTCAACCTCGCAGTTTACAAGCGTTACATATCCTTCATCCGCCTCGGGCTGCTCGTCTATAAGGTTAAACACACGCTCAGCACCCGCCATAGCCATTACAACGGTGTTTATCTGTTGAGTTACTTGATTTATATTGCCTGTGAACTGACGCGACATATTCAAAAATGGTACGACAAGGTCAATGGTAAGAACACCTATACTCCCCTTAACAAGAGCGCCAATAGATATATTGGGTACTTTTGTCAGTAGCAACACACCGCCTACTGTAGCAACAAGAACATAAAGTATATTGCCCAGATTGCCAATAATGGGACCTAAACAGTTGGCAAAAGCGTGCGCGCGAAAACTATCGTTAAAAAGTTCGTTATTTACCCTGTCAAAATCTTCATTACACTCTTTTTCGTGGCAAAAAACCTTGATAACCTTTTGACCGCTCATCATCTCCTGAACAAAGCCCTCGGTTTTACCTATAGCCTTTTGCTGACGCATAAAATATTTTGCAGAGCCGCCACCCACTTTTTTAGAAACAAACGCCATAACCACTACACCAGAAAGCACAACAAGTGTCATCCAAACACTGTAATAAAGCATTATACTAAGCACGCTTGTAACCACAACTACTGCTTGCAAAAGTGACGGTAGCGAACGAGAAATAAGCTCGCGAAGTGTGTCAACATCATTGGTGTAGTGGCTCATTATATCGCCATGCTTATTTTGGTCAAAATATTTTACGGGCAGATTTTGCATGGTTTTGAACATATGAATACGCATTTTGTTCAAAAAGCCCTGTGTAATAAACACCATTAACTGATTATAAAGTGTAATGGATATGATTGAAATAACGTAAAGACCTATCAATATAAATATTTTAGGCAAAATAACCTGCTTTGCGGCGCTCCAATCGCCTGTATTGATAAAGGTTTCAATATCGGCAATTACCTGCTGCTGAAAAATTGCAGGCATTGCGGCGGTTACCGCCGAAAACAATATACAAGCGATTGTCAATGGCATCATTACAGGGTAAAATTTGAAGAGCATTTTTATAATACGCTTAAATGTATTAGGATTAAATTTACCCCTTGGGCCGCGCGGCATATTACGAGGCATTGGTCCTCTACTCATCAAAATCACCCCCGTTAGTCTGCTGTTCGTAAACCTCACGGTAAATTTCGCTGTTTTTAATTAATTCGTTATGATTGCCCACAGCAGAAATCATACCATTTTCCATAATTATTATCATATCTGCATCCTGCACCGATGATATGCGCTGCGCGATTATAATCTTGGTGGTTTCAGGAATATATTCTTTAAATCCTGCCCTGATAAATGCATCGGTTTTGGTATCAACCGCACTTGTTGAATCATCAAGAATTAAAATTTTTGGCTTTTTAAGCAGAGCGCGAGCGATACAAAGACGCTGTTTTTGTCCGCCCGATACATTTGTACCGCCCTGCTCAATATATGTGTCGTATCCGTCAGGGAACGATTTTATAAAATCATCCGCTTGCGCAAGACGGCAAGCCTCAATCATTTCTTCATCGGTAGCATTTTCGTTACCCCAACGAAGATTATCTTTTATTGTACCCGAGAACAGCTGGTTTTTTTGTAGCACCATAGCTACAGAATCGCGAAGCGTTTTTATATCATAATCGCAAACATCAACACCACCCACTTTTACATTACCTTCTGTAACATCATAAAGTCGCGGAATTAACTGCACAAGCGACGATTTACCCGAACCGGTACCTCCGATAATACCCACGGTCATACCTGATTTTATATGCAAATCAATGTCTGACAGAGCATTTTTTTGCGCCTTTTTAGAATATTTAAAATTAACATTGTTAAAATCAATAGAACCGTCAGCAACGGTATAAATCGGGTTTTGTGGGTTATGAAGAGTGGGCTCTTCATCTAACACCTCACAAATACGCTTCATTGATTCCATAGACATAGTAAGCATTACATATATCATAGAAAGCATCATAAGTGACATAAGTATCTGCATACCATAGGTAAGCATTGCCGAAATCTGACCGACATCAAGCAGTGCGCCTTGACTTGTAATGGTAAGTTTCGAACCTACTATAAGCACAAAAATCATATTAAAATACATACAAATCTGCATTATAGGTCCGTTAAGCGCCACTATGCGTTCAGCTTTGGTAAAATCTTTACAAATATCGGTTGCGGCATCAGTAAACTTGTTTGTTTCATATTTTTCGCGTGAAAAGCCCTTTACCACACGCATTGCGCGAACATTTTCTTCGATAGACTCATTAAGTCGGTCATACTTTTTAAACACTCGACGGAATGCAGGCATAGCATTACGAGCGACAAGCAAAAGACCGAAAATTAACACAGGTACTACCACGACAAAGGTTGTAGCAAGACTTCCGCCCATTATATATGCCATTACAATAGCAAAAGTAAACATAAGCGGACTGCGTATTGCCGTGCGGATAATCATCATATATGACATCTGAACATGTGTAATATCGGTAGTAAGGCGGGTCACCAATGACGAAGTCGAAAATTTATCTATATTATGAAAAGAAAAGCTTTGTATGCGGGTAAAAACATCGTGGCGCAGGTTTTTTGCAAAACCCGCCGATGCCTTTGAGCAGGTAAAAGCCGCCACGCCGCCACAGCTAAGAGATATTATTGCAAGTCCGGTCAGCAACAGTCCCGTTTTTATAAGAACATTCATCTCGACACCTGCTTTAATCTGGTTAACAAGATTGGCTGTAATAAAAGGAATTAAACACTCAATTATAACCTCTCCAACCATAAGCAACATTGTAATTATACTGGGAGCCTTATATTCACGAATACTTTTTGCTAATTTTCTAATCATCCCGTTACCTCCAAATTAGCCTTGATTTTATCTGATACACTATAAAAAGATAACAGTTCTTCCTCTGTTATTCCCTTTTTTAAAGTGTTTTCTATTCTTTCAATATTTTTAGTTGCTATTTTATAAATTTCGATACCCTTATTTGTCAGCACAATTTTTTTAAGCCGTGCATCATAGGAAACACTTTGACGCGTTATAAGACCGTTCTTTTCCATAAGCTTTAGCATATTGGTAGCGGTTGAGCGGCGTATTGAAAAACGCGCCTCAAAATCACGCTGAAAAATGTCTTTATCACGGTTTTCATAAAAGTATCTGATAGCCCAGATATGAACACCCGTTGACTCTTCAAACTCTTTGGGTCTTGTACTTTGAACAAATCGTTTTACACAGTTGTTCAGCGTTCTTATTTCAAAGCCAAGCTGTCTGCTTTTATTCATAAAACACCGCCTAAAATTAATTGTTAGCAAACTAACATTTGATATTATAATCCCCTGTTTTACCAATGTCAACCAGATAAAAAAGAATTTTTTATTAAAATTAAAAAGGTGTGCAGCTGCACACCTTTATCTTAAACAATTTGAGCCAACACGCTTTCAAAATATTCTTTTGAAACTGCTGCAATCTGGTCCATTTTCGCGCATTTTGCGTCAAAAGCATCGCCTGTTTCTATAACAGAAAGTATCTCTGCCTTTGCCATTTCAGTCTTACCTAAAATAAGGTTTACAAGCTCTTTTTTGCTGTCGTCTCCGCCAATTGTAAGCTTGTTGCTGTATTCAGCAGCCGAAACCACAATCTGACCTATCACCTTGGCGCCGTATTCCATATCAGGCTTTAGTGTTGCGTTTGATATAACCTTTTCTTCAAGTCGTCGCATAGGCTCGGTAACGGTAACCTCGGGTTCGGGCTCTTTTGCCTTAGTAAGCTCTGCCTTTAAAGATTTTATTTCATCAGCGTTTTGGCTTAACTGCTTTTTAAGTTCGCTGATTTCACGCTGAGTTTTTTGTAAATCTTCAAATAAAGACAGGTTTTGCTCTATCAATTTCTTTTTACGCATTAAATTCACCTGATTTACGTTTTTTCTTAATAGTGACAATCGACGTAAGTAAAACTATCGCCAAAATACTGCCCGCTGTATCAATACAAATATCGCCGAACCTACACGCTCTGCCGGGCACAAAATACTGATGTATCTCATCGCTTACGGCATAAAGCGCGCAAAAAGCCGCTGCAGACGACGTTCGTACAAAAAAATTGTATTTTCTAAATGTATTTGCCGTTACAAATGCGAGCAAACCTAAAATAAAGTATTCTAAAAAGTGCGCTGTTTTTCTTACAATCAAGGTTACGGTATCGGTTATGCTTGTTTGCCGTTCCGCCGATAAATCTTCAAAATCAGAAAATACAACCGAAATAACCTTTGTGACTATTCCGCCACTTAACCGCGAAGATTCTTTTGCCGGCTGAGCAGACATTGCGAATATGACCGCCGCCCAGATAACCAACAATATAACCGCAATTATTCTACTTTTTTGTAGCTTATTCATATCAGAAGAACAACGGATACGGATTTATCCAGCCACCGTTTTTAAGCATACCAAAATGCAAATGATAGCCCGTCGACCAGCCTGTAGTACCAACGTAACCTATTATATCGCCCTGCTTTACATACTGACCGTTTGAAACGATAATTTTTGACGCGTGGGCATAATATGCTACGTAATTTGCAGAACTACCGTTTATGGTAAGCGTACCGTGATTGATGGTACAGTAGTTTCCGTAACCGTTACCACAACAGTTACCGTATTTTTTATAGTTATGGGTACATCCGTTGTGAACAAGCGTTACGTAACCGTCGGCAATAGCGCGTATCGGCTGACCCGCAATACCGCCGCCTGCAATATCCATACCGTTGTGGTGACCCTTGTGTACGGCGTCATTGCTCTTAAAGTGCGCCGAGATGTTAAAAAATCCGCTCACAGGCCATTGCAATCCTGTATTGGGGTTTATAAATGTACTGTAATTTTTGTTGGCAATTTCATCCTCTAACTGCTTTTGCAGCTTTTTAATCTGAGCGTTTATAGCGTCAACGTCCTCTTGGTTTTCAGCCTGCTCAGCTGCTATATCGTTATAAATTGCCGCGGCGTCGTTTTCCTGCGCTTCCAACTCTTTTTGTTGCTCGTCAATGGTAGATTTTATAGAAATCTGTTCGTTAAGCAGCTTTTCGTTTTCAGCATTTTTTCCGTTCAATACCTCTATCTCCGCCTTAAGACCCTCTATGAGTTTTTTATCTCTTGCGGACATTGAAGCGGTAAATTGCGAAAGACGTAAAAAATCAGAAAAGTTTTCAGCGCCCAAAAGTATCTGAATATTATTATCGGAATTGCTCATATACATAGCGCTGAGACGCTTTTTAAATTCAAAAATATCGTCCTCTATTTCAGCCTCTTTGGCTGCCATTTCAGCCTTGTTTGCTTCAATAGACGCATTTATTGACGCAATCTCCCGATTGCAACGGTCAATTTGCGCCTGAGTGTTGCCGATTTTTTTACGAATTGCCGCAAGTATAGCGCCTTGATCGGCCTTTTCGGCCTTTAACTTGTTTATTTCAGACTGAATTGCGCTTGCTTGCTGTTTAAGATTAGCAATATCTCTGTTCAATTGGTCCTTATCGGCTGCCGCAGTATAAAGTGACGTTGTAACAACCATAACCATACACAGTATAAGAGTTATTACACGCTTTAAACTGTTTTTCATAAATCTTATTTTCCTTTCTGTACCGAAAGGCACAAAATATAATCTCGTAAAAATTAGTGCTGTGGGCAATTTTTTAAATTGCAGTAAATTCACTGCCTTCACGCTTTAAATACTTACCGATCATAATAACGCTGCCAAGTGCTCCTGCAAACATACCTATGATTACAAATACAAGCAACAGATAAAGCGCAACATCGCCAAATGCCACAACGTCGCCAAGCATTGCCGAAATTTTTTCGGTAGCTACGCGGTAGCAGAAATAAATCAGTCCCTCTGAAATAAGCGCGGATATCAAGCCTATAAGCACACCCTCTATAACAAAGGGAATTCTTACGAATGCATCGGTAGCGCCAACCGCCTTCATAATGCTGATTTCAAGCTTACGGTTATACATTGTAACCCTTATCGTATTTGACACGATAACAAGTGAAATCACAATAAGAATCGCTATAATCCAGAATCCCGCAACATAAATGCCCTGCTTTATAGCGTCAATTTTTTCTGCGAGACCGTCATAGGTCTGAATATTAAATACAGCATCAATAGATTTGAGTTCTTCAACCGTCTGGTCGAACTTACTCATATCCTTCATTGTGACGTCAATCGCCGAAGATATGGGGTTCTGGTCGTCTTCCTCAAGAAAAGAGAAATATTCCTTATATTCCTCTCCCATCTCGCTTGTCATCTGGGCAAGTCCTTCTTCACGCGAAACGTACACGGCGTCAGCCACGTTGTCCATCGCCAAAATCTCGTCGCGGACTGCCAATGCCTCTTCCTCGTTATGTATAAGATAATAGGAATCAGCAATTCCGTTAGCGTCCTTTTCTTCTTCGGTTTCGGGCTTTTCACCGTAAAGATATGCCCAGGCATAGTCCTTAAGATAAACCTGAACGACGTTTTGCTGTTCAAGCTTGCCTATAGCCATATTAACGTTTTCGGAAATTAGAATTGCAAGACCGATTACTACCATACAGGCAACAAGCACGCCAACAGATGCGAGTGACATAAGTCGGTTAGCCCACGCGCCCTTAAAGCCCTCTTTGACAAGGTATTTTATACTTCCAAACTTCATTATTCGGCACCTCCCGCTGCATTGTCAGCAACGATTCTGCCGCTGTCAAGCATAATTACACGGTGCTTGAAATCACGCACAAGATTGTGGTCGTGCGTTACCATCAGGATAGTAGTGCCGCGCTTATTTATCTCGGTAAGCAAGGACACGATTTCGTATGACATATTCGGGTCCACATTACCCGTAGGCTCGTCCGCAATTATTAAATCGGGATTGTTTACAAGCGCCCGCGCAAGACCTACGCGCTGCTGCTCACCGCCCGACAACTGCATAGGCATAGAGCGCGCTTTGTCACCAAGACCCACCTTAGAAAGCGCCTTTGAAACCTCGCGGCGAACCTCGCGTCCTGACTCACCTACCACGTGCATAGCAAAAGCAACGTTGTCAAACACGTTCATTGTAGGAATAAGGCGGAAATCCTGAAAGACAATGCCCATCGTTCTGCGTAGCATAGGCACCTGTTTTCTTGGCATTTTTGTAAGGTTAAAGCCGTTTACATTTATAATACCCGTGTTTGCCTTTTCTTCACGCATAATAAGCTTCATAAAGGTACTTTTACCTGCACCCGACGAGCCAACAACAAACACAAACTCTCCCTTGTTTATCCGTATGTTAACGTCCTCAAGCGCATGTGTACCGCTTGGATACGTTTTTGATACGCCCCTGAATTCTATTACGGGCTCTGCGGATACTTTTTCCGCAAAAGACTCGAGTAGCTCTTCAGACATAAGAAAAAATCACTCTTTCAGTTTAGTATTTTATGGGGTTGCTCTTAAGATATTTGTTTACCATCAGCGCAATTTTAAATATAATTGCGTGGTCAAATTCGCGCAGATCAAGACCTGTAATCTTTTTAATCTTTTCAAGACGGTAAACAAGCGTATTTCTGTGAACAAAAAGTTTTCTTGATGTTTCCGACACATTAAGATTGTTTTCAAAGAAACGCTGAATTGTGAACAAGGTTTCCTGATCGAGATTTTCGATGGAACCGCGCTTAAAAACCTCTTTTAAAAAGGTTTCACAAAGGGTTGTAGGCAACTGATAGATAAGTCTTGCGATACCGAGATTGTCATACGAAATTATGGTTTTTTCGGTATCAAACACCTTGCCCACCTCTAAAGCGGTCTGCGCCTCTTTAAACGATTTTGCAAGATTTTTAAGATTGCTGACGGTAGTACCTATACCGATAACTGTATGAACGTAAAACTCACCCGAAAGTGTATCGGCGATAGATGAAGCCAGATTTTCAATATCCTTGCGGTCGATATCGGACTTGGTTTCTTTAACAAGCGCAATATCGGTTTCGTTTATGTTGATAACAAAGTCCTTGTTCTTTTCGGGGAAAAGGTTTTGCAAAACCTCGTACACAGAAACATCACTTGCGTCCAGATTGCGTATGATTATAACGGTACGCGCAACGTCGCTGTCAAAATAAAGCTCGCGCGCTTTGATATAAATATCACCCGGTAGGATATTGTCAAGAATTATATCTTTTATAAAATTACCGCGGTCATATTTTTCATCATAGTAGTTTTTAATATTAGCAAAAGAAACCGCAATAACAAGCGCGTATTTATTTGAGATAATATCGGTACCTTCAACAAACACCGTATAATCTGCTCCCTGAGCAGAAATAACGGGCTTAAACGTATATCCGCCGTCGGTATAACCCTCTGCAACGGGTAAAACCGCAACGTCAAGCTGTTCGCCTATACGGCCAAGCTCACTGCACGCAATTATGACGTTGTTGGCATCCATAACACCAAAGGTCTTGTCAATTGCATCCTTCATCTGATGAATTACAGCCTGAAATAATCTGTTAGACATAATAATTACACATCCTTTTTAAGATTTTTTGCATACAAATATATTTTACACTAAACAATAACTTTTTGCAAGTAATATATTTAATATAATTCTATATTCGCTCAAAGTTTACATAATTTATACATTTTTCTCACAAATCGAAAAAACAAAACCGTCTTTTTCCTGTGTTTTAAAGCAATATTCATTTGAAAAAGTATCAATATCCGAAGCGTTTGCGATTGATAAACCAAGCATTTTTATCGCCGCCTCCTTTTTTGTGAAAATTTCAGTATATCTTTCAGAAATAAAACGATCATTTTGGTTTACATAAAAATTTTCTTTTTGGTTAAAAAATTTGTATTTTTCTCGCGGTTTTATATCGTCAATTTTTTGAATATCAATACCGATATCAGCATCGCTGAAAGCACATATAACACGCTCTTTGCTGTGAGAAATACTGAAATTACAAAAATCGCAAAGCGGCTTTCCGTATTTATTAAATGTGATATCAAAACCAGTTTTTCCATATAACTCGTACGCTCCGCGATAAAGCAAAATAAGCCCCGCAAGCGAACGCATTTTATCATCATTATTCTTTTTGGAATCAATTTTTCCTTTTAAAGCACAATCAAGCAGACTATACATCTTTGTATAGTCTGCTTGTGTAAAATCTGTAATCTTTGCGTTATAAATTTTTATCATTTTATTACCGCATTATCTAAAAGATATTCAAGTACTATTTCATTTACGGCATAGCTTTCGGCTATTACAGCATTATTAACGCCCTGACTCTCGACTGTGCTTTCGTACAATTCAAGTTCCTCTTTGTCGAATATGTAGTACATAATCATATTTTCCTTCATAGTAGGATAAATCAATTCTTTCAAGACTGTATCCTTATCCTCACTTGCAATATCTACGCCGTAAGTAGCGGGATAATATTCAACAGCTGCTTCATAGAATTTTTCAACATCTTTTTCGGGGAAATCCTTTATTGTACTGCTATCACCGATAATGTCAAACAAAAGGCTTTTCTGAGCTCGGCTGCCCAGAATTTCTGCATAGTCTTCCTGTGATTCAAGTCCGAACAAACTATAAATCTGCTCAGGATTTTTAGCAATACCATTTATAGTAACAACAAATTTAGCATCAGCGCCTGCAAGCTGTGTACTGCCATAATTTTCAGGGAAGGTTACGTTTACCTCAACCGTTTCTCCAACCTTTGCGCCGATGAGCTGGTCCTCAAAATCATCAATAAACGTGCCCGAGCCTATTATAAGCAAGCCGCCCTGCGCGCTGCCGCCGTCAAACGCTACTTCATCCTTGTAACCTGTATAATCAATATTTACCATATCGCCGAGCTCAACTACAGCTTCTGCCGAGGTATCAAAGGTTGTAACCTCTTTAATCGCATCGTCTTCTATCTTATAGTTATGAGTGTCCATATATAGATAATATGAATAAAGCTTGATATAATTATTTGACGCGGTGTCAATCTCGATACCGAGATAATCCCCTACCTCTACATAATCTGCAAGGTCTACATTGTTGTAAAGCTCGCGGTTTTTGCCGCAGCCCGTAAGAAATGTCATCATCAAAACCGTTATGAGTAAAATTGCTGTTAATCTTTTCATTTTCGTCACCCTTAATTATTATTTAATTCGCCCTTAGACGCTGCCTTTAAATACGCATTTATAAATCCGTCAAGGTCGCCGTCCATTACTGCGTTAATATTACCAGATTCAAAGCCTGTTCTGTGGTCCTTTGCCATTGTATACGGCATAAATACGTAAGAACGTATCTGTGAGCCCCAGGTTATTTCCTTTTGAACACCCTTTATATCCTCAATTTTTTCAAGATGCTCGCGCTCTTTTATTTCAAGCAATTTAGATTTAAGCATACGCATTGCTTGCTCGCGGTTTTGGAATTGACTACGCTCGTTCTGACAAGCAACCACTATACCCGTAGGAATATGAGTAAGTCGCACCGCAGACGAGGTTTTGTTAATGTGCTGACCGCCCGCGCCTGACGAGCGGAAAACGTCCATTTTTATGTCTTCCTCACGCACCTCGATATCCATATCGTCGGTAATTTCTGGCATTACCTCAAGAGAAGCAAACGACGTGTGCCTTCTTCCCGAAGCGTCAAACGGAGATACGCGCACAAGGCGATGAACACCTGATTCACTTTTCAGATATCCGTAGGCATTTTCACCCGAAATCAGCATTGTAGCGCTTTTAAGTCCCGCCTCGTCGCCGTCAAGAAAGTCGAGCACCTTAACACTAAAGCCGTGGCGTTCACTCCAACGGGTATACATACGTACCAGCATTGAAACCCAGTCCATAGCCTCGGTACCACCCGAGCCCGCGTGAAAGGTAAGTAATGTATTATTGCCGTCATATTCACCCGTAAGCAAGGTGCCAAGTCTTAAAGAAGACAGTTTGCTCTCGAGTTCATCGACAGACGCTGTAAGTTCGTCCGCCATAGTTGCGTCGCCCTCTTCGTCCGCCATATCAATAAGCATTAAAAGGTCGTCATAAGAAGATGCGATATTATCGTATTCCTCTACCTTGTTTTTCAGTTTTCCCGTGTGCTGAACCACAGCCTGTGAGTTTTCAATATCATCCCAAAAGCCTGGAGCCGCCTGTTTCAGCTCCAATTCTTCGATTTCACGGGTCAGCTTGTCATAACCTATCGCATCACGCAAATCTTTTATTTCTTGGCTATTTGCAATAAGCCGCAATTTCAACTGCTCAAATTCAAGCATTCATTTTCCTCCGTAAGAGTTTATTTTTTCAATACGTAAGCGTGCCATTCCTCACGCGTAAGGCTTTCACTGATTGTAAATCCGTGCTTTACAGCAGCAGCTTCAACCTCTGCCGCACGCATATCAATTATACCCGATACAATAAGTATGCCGTCATCCTTCATAAAGTCAGCAACATTGTCAAAAAGCCGAATAACAACGTCGGCTACAATATTAGCGCATACTACGTCATATTTACCGCTGATTTTATCGGCAAGGTCGCCAACTAAAAACTCGGTCTTATCACTAACGCCGTTTATTTCAGCATTAGCGATTGCGGTTTTTACCGATTGCGCGTCAATATCGACGCCTATAGCCGATTTTGCGCCAAGCAAATCTGCCGCTATAGCGAGTATTCCGCTGCCTGTGCCGATATCAAGGACTGTTGTGTCGCTTGTCACGTTTTTTTCGAGTATTTCAAGACAAAGTGAGGTTGTCGCATGGCTACCCGTGCCGAATGCAGCGCCGGGGTCAAGGCTGATAACGGTTCTGTTATCAACGTTGTCGTACTGTTCCCAACTTGGACAAACGGCAAGCTTATCGCCAATTTCAAAGGCTTTAAAATACTTTTTCCAGTTCTCGTTCCAATCGGTATCATCAACCAACTCACAGTTGATTTCATTGTCAATTCCGCAGGCGGTAAAACGCTCGCGCAGATAGGACACCGCCTCAACGGCATTATCGCTTTCGGCAATATACATATGAATTATGGAATGCGTCCTATCCTTGTTGACAAGCTCATCGTCTATAAGGTCAATATGCGCAATCTCCTCGGCGTCTGCCTCTAAATTCGTATAATCTTCAATATAAATTCCATAAGGCACGGTCATATTGGCAATAGCCGCCGCCTCGTCGGTTTTATCGGTAGGCACTTTCGCCGTAATTTCGGTCCAATCCATTAAAACACCTCAAATAGATATTATAACATAACTATAATTAAATTAAAAGAATAATTTTATATTTTCTTTTGTCGCAATAACAGTACCCTGCATCATACCGCCACGGCCGCCGCCGCGGACGGTAAGCTCGCTCTTGAATTTCTTAAAAAATTGCTGAAGTTCATTATCCTCACCGCAGATGGCAAAAGCAAAACTTTCACCGCTACCCGAAAAAGCGCCTCTTATTCCGCCATGCTTTTTATGTAATTTATCGGCAATAAGCTGCAAATCTTTAACGTCGCAGTCATCAATAAAGAGGCAGCGGGTATTTTCATCCGCAACAGCAATTGTAAGCTCGGCGATCTTCTTTTTAAGTTCATTTGTTTTTTGCTTTTCAAGGGTATATTTCTCATCTAATTTTTTTACCACTTCGGCTGCATTTTCCTGCTTTGCAGAAAGCAACGCCGATATTTGCGAAATATTTTTATACTTTAGTTGGTAATCATCAAGAGCAAACGCACCACATTTTAGCGCAATACGAATGCCTCCGCGCATACGCTCAGTATCGAGCAGTTTTATAAGACCTATCTCCCCAGTACTTTTTACATGCGGCGCACAGCAAGCACAGATATCGGTATCCTTTATCTCAACAAGTCTCACCGCGCCATCAATCTCTTTTTTACTGCGGTAATCAGTATTATTTAACTCCTCATCGATCGGATAATAAGCAGTAACAGGCAGATTTTGCCACACCTTGCTATTTGCAAGACGTTCAATTTCATCAAGCTGCTCGCGTGTGAGTTCCCTGTCAAAATCAAGGGTTACAATGTCCTCACCCAAATGAAAACCTACGTTGTTAACGCCGTATAATTTGTGCGCTATTCCCGATACGATATGCTCGCCCGTATGGTTTTGCATAAAACCAAAACGGCGATCAAAATCAATTTTACCTGTTATGGTTGCACCAACATTAAGTGGTTTATCTGTATAATGATAAATTACGCCATTTTCAATCCGAGTATCAAAAACGTTTATGTCGTCTATTATACCTTTATCCCCTGCCTGTCCGCCACCCTCGGGGAAAAATGCTGTTTTATCAAGTGTTACTGCAAAACCTCTTTCACACGGCTTGCAATCCAAAACCCTTGCCGTAAATTCTTTTATATACGCATCTTTTTCATAAAGTTTTTCCGTCATGAGAGTTTCTCCAAAATAATATGAGCCACCTTGTAAATATCGCCCGCGCCCATTGTTATTATCAGGTCACCGCAATCGGCAGCATCAATCATTTTTTCGGCTAACCCATTGTAATCTGCCACGACCTCGGCATCAGGCAAAGCGTCAGTAACGTCCTCAGATTTTACGCCGTAGACATTTTCCTCTCGCGCCGCTACAATCGGTGTCATAAACACCTTGTCGGCAACCGACAGCGCATTTATCATACCGTCGCGAAGTAGCGCTACACGCGAATAGGTATAAGGCTGAAAAACAACGATAACCTTTTTATAATCGAGAGTTTTTGCCGCCTGCAATGTAGCCAGCATTTCGGTGGGGTGATGCGCGTAATCATCAACAACAGTAATTCCTTTAGCTTCGCCAATAAACTCAAACCTTCTGCCCGCGCCCGTAAAACGCGCTATAGCGTCAGCAATACCGTCTGCATCCACACCCATTTCATAGCACACCGCAAACGATACAAGACCGTTATAAATATTGTGCTTACCCGGCGCGTGCATTTCGAGATGCCCTATCTTTTCACCGCGACACATAACGTCAAAGCAAAAACCGTATTTGCCACCCACTATATTTTGCGGATAGTAGTCATTTTCCTCGTCAAAACCGTATGTTACAACCTTTGAGTTAATATCTGCCACTACTTTTTTTACGCGAGTGTCATCACCGTTTGCATAACAGATTTTACCCATAGATACAAACTTTTTAAATGAATTTTCAAGGTTTTCCATCGTTTTAAAATAATCCATATGGTCGTCGTCAATATTAAGCAAAACGGTAATATCGGGCGAAAACTGTAAAAAGCTGTCTACAAACTCGCAAGACTCGCAAACAAGTGTCTGCGAATCACCCACAACACATGACGAATCAGCTATTGGCAGCTTACCACCGATAACTGCGTTAGGATTTTGCTTGTTAAGTAGCAATATTTGTGTTATCATAGAAGAAACGGTAGTTTTACCGTGCGTTCCGCTGACGCCGATTACGTTATCATAGCAACGTGTAATTGCGCCAAGAAGCTCGGAACGCTCCATACGCGGCACACCTAATTCGTCTGCCGCAGCCATTTCGGGATTAGTGTCGGGCACCGCCGCGGAAAAGGCAACTAAGTCAGCGCCGTTTATATTGCTTTTTGTATGCTCGTGATATATGGTAACACCAAGGCTTTTTAGCCTCTTAACGTTTGCGTTTTCATTTTTGTCAGAGCCTGTGACAGTGTATCCGCGCGACAGCAAAAGCTCAGCTATCGGACACATACCGCTACCACCGATACCTATCATATGAATATGACGGGCTGACAAAAACACTTTATCGCAATCAAGCTGTTTTTTCATAAAAACACCTCAGATAATTATAATTATATATATTATACTATTTTTCACACAAAAAATAAACCCCTATTTTTTCAGAAAGGCATTAAAATGAATTTTAGTTTACCGCAAAAAATCGAATACGTGCTCGACACACTTATATCAAACGGACACAAAGCCTATATTGTAGGCGGCTGTGTACGTGATTTGCTGTGCGGTAAAGAGCCCCACGACTACGATATAACCACCTCTGCTATGCCACACGAAACACAAGCTCTTTTTGAAAAAACAATCGCAACAGGTCTAAAGCACGGCACCGTTACCGTAATAATTGACGGCGAACCGATAGAGGTCACTACATTCAGAACCGAGTCGGTATACAATGACAGCCGCCACCCCGAAAACGTCAATTTTGTGCGCGACGTGCGTGACGACCTTTCCCGCCGTGATTTTACCGTAAACGCTATGTGCTATAACCATATTGACGGTTTGATTGACCTTTTTGGCGGAAAGAATGATATTGATGGCAAGATGCTTCAAGCCGTCGGTGACGCTAAAACGCGTTTTCAGGAAGATGCCTTGCGGATACTGCGTCTTTTCCGCTTTGCCGCAACGCTTGAATTTGAGATTGAAAACAGCACCTTTTATGCCGCAATAGAGTGCGCGCCGCTTCTTCAAAATATAAGCGCCGAGCGTATTTTTACCGAACTGCAAAAGACTGCCGCAGGCAATAATCCCAATATTCTTTGCCCGCTGCTTGACACTCGGGCACTCCAAAATTATTCTTTAACAAATACCGATTTAAAAAGTATATCAAAGCTTGAAAATAGAAAAAATCTACGCGCCTTTGCACTATTAAATCTCACAAGCATCAATTTGCAAAACACACTTGACAGTTTTAAATGCAGTAATGGTTTTAAAGATTATTGTCTTAAAATGCATTACCTGTCACAAAATATTATAGACAGCAACAAAATCAGCATTAAAAAGGCTTTAGATTTTGCGGATTATGATATCGTTTCGGATATTTTGCTCTATTACCGTGATATATTAAATATTGATATTTCGAGTCGCCAATCATTACTTGATGGAATAATAAAAGCACACGAGCCGTATAAAATTTCACATCTTGATATTTCGGGAAAAGATATAACGGCGCTCGGTTTCAGCGGCAAAGAGGTCGGTGAAAAATTGGAATTTTTGCTAAATGAGGTTATAAAAAATCCCGACCTTAACACCCGAGAAAAACTTTTAAATTTAATATGTAACTAAACCGCAAACAGCGCCATAAAATGTATTGAATTACATTTGTGGTGCTGTTATTTTTAGGTGATTATATGAAAACATTGATTATAGGCGGCGACCGCCGTATGAATATTGCAAAACAAGAACTTGAAAAGTTGGGATACATAGTAGAAAGTTTAGGACTTAAAAAGGATGATAACGGTAAAATTGAGGATGCTGATGTTGTGTTACTGCCGGTGCCTACAACGCGCGACGGTAAAAATATTTTTTGCCCGCAAAGCGATAAAATAATACCGCTTGAATATGTAAAAAAGGCAAATAAAAATGCTCTTATCTTAAGCTGTGGTTACGAGTTTAAAGATTTAAATTGCATTGATTATCTAAAACTCGATTGCTTTTGTTATCTAAATGCCGTTCCAACAGCCGAAGGAGCTATCGCAAAAGCAATAAACGATACGCCCTTTTGCCTGTGGAAAGCCAAGGTGCTTGTTATTGGCAACGGACGCATAGCAAAAATACTTGCAGATAGACTAAAAGCGCTTAAATGCGACGTTACTGTGTCGGCTCGTAAAACACGTGATTTCGCGTACCTTGATGCCTTGGGTATAAAATACATTCACACAAACGAAGTTGCTAAAAAGGCAAAGGATTTTAATATAATTTTTAACACAATAGATGTTAAACTTTTCGATGAATTAAACAGCCTTAAAAACTGTTATTTATATGACCTGTCAACCACGGGCTGTATAGATTTTGATAAAGCAAAACAAAGCGGCATAAAAGCGCAAAAACTACCTGGCATCCCCGGTAAAATTGCCCCTATGACTGCCGGAAAAATAATAGCACAAACAACACACCAACTTATAGGAGAATGGGTATGCAAAATATAAAACTTGGTTATGCGTTTTGCGGTTCTTTTTGCACCATTAATAAATCTCTTGAAACACTAAAAGAGCTTGCAAAACTTAATATAGATATTACCCCGATTATGTCGGAAATTACTTACAGTACCAGCACTCGTTTTGCTAATGCAGATGAATTTAATAAAGCGGTTGAAGACCTATGCGGCAAAAAAATTATACACACGGTGCCTGCCGCCGAGCCGATTGGACCAAAAAATTTGCTTGACGTTATTGTGGTAGCCCCTTGCACAGGTAACACCATTTCAAAAATAGCGCTCGGCATTACCGATACGTCGGTTACAATGGCAGTTAAAGCGCATTTGCGCAACAACAAGCCTGTAATACTTGGTATTGCCACAAACGACGCATTAGGCGCTACAGCCAAAAATATTGGACTACTGCACAATACCAAAAACATCTACTTTGTCCCCTACGGTCAGGATGACCCTGTAGGTAAAAACAATTCGCTTATTTGCGATTTTACAAAAATACCACAAACTATTGAAGCTGTGCTTGACGGCCGTCAAATACAACCTGTTATAATATAAAAAAGGCTCCCGAACGGGAGCCTTAAATTATTATTCTATGCCGAAATAACGAGCTGCATTGTTGTAACAAATATCTTCTACTATTTGACCGAGTGTTTCCATATCTGCGGGGTATTCGCCGTTTTCTACCCAAGTGCCAAGCACGTTACAAAGTATTCTTCTGAAATACTCGTGACGGGTGTAAGAGAGGAAACTGCGCGAGTCGGTAAGCATACCAACAAAGTTGCCAAGCAGTGACAGGTTTGCAAGAGACTTCAACTGTGTTTCCATACCTGATTTGGTATCGCTGAACCACCAAGCTGAGCCGTGCTGAATTTTGCCTGCAGCCTCAGTGCCTTGGAATGCGCCGATAACGGTGTCTATCATTTCATTATCGTGAGGATTAAGTGAATAGATGATTGTCTTTGGCAACAAATCATCGATAGCAAGTGCATTAAGCAGTGCAGTCAGTGCCTCACTGCACGGACGAGTAGATATTGTATCAAAACCTGTGTCCGCACCGATTTTGTTAAACATAGCAGTATTAGTGTTGCGCTGAACACTGTAGTGAATCTGCATTACAATACCGCGTTTTGCATACTCTTTTCCAAGACATACAAGTATAGCAGTTTTATACATATCGGCTTGTTTTGCAGTGATTGCCTTACCCTTCATAACTGACTTAAATGCCACGTCAATTTCTTTGTCACTACCTACGGCAAACGGTACATAATCAAGACCATGGTCGGTAGCCTTACAACCCATTTCACAGAAGTAATCAAGTCGTTTTATCAGCGCCGCTTTTACATCTGCAACGCAGTTAATCTTCATATCAGCAGCCTTTTCAAGTGCTTTTATGTAATCAACAAAACCGTCTTTGTCAATGTTAACTGCCTTGTCAGGACGGTATGATGGGAGCACCTGTGCAGTGCACACGCCCTCGTCCTTAATCTTTTTGTGCCATTCGAGCGTATCGATTGGGTCGTCGGTAGTACCGATCATTTTAACGTTTGATTTCTTTATAATGCTGCAAGCCGACATATCTTCGCTTTGAAGTTTTTCGTTGCAAAGATTCCAAACCTCTTCGGCGGTCTTTGCGCTCAAAATTCCGTCATAGTCAAAATAACGCTTAAGCTCAAGATGATTCCAATGATACATTGGGTTGCCTATTGCACGTGGCAACATCTCGGAAAAACGTAAAAACTTGGTGTAATCGTCAGCGTCCCCCGTAATCTCGTTTTCGGGGGTACCGTTGCTACGGATTAAACGCCACTTGTAGTGGTCACCGCCAAGCCAAATTTCAGTAATATTTTTAAACTTTTTATTTTCATAAATTTCTTTTGGATTTATATGACAGTGGTAGTCAATTATAGGCATCTTTTCAGCATAATCGTGATAAAGACGCTTAGCCGTTTCATTGGTTAAAATAAAATCATCGTTAATAAAGCTCATAGCAATATCTCCTTAAATTATGTTATATACATTATACATTTTAATTCGCAAAAAAACAAGACCCTACTTTATAAAGCAGAGTCTTGATTAACATTTAATTATGCATTGTGCATTATGCATTAGTAAAGAATTTTACCCTCGGCAACCTTTTTAAGATGCTCGCCATAAGGTGATTTTCCGTATTTTTCAGCCGATTCAATAAGCTTTTCCCTGCTTATCCAACCGTTTTTATATGCGATTTCTTCAACTGCCGAAATCTGAATACCCTGACGGCTTTCAATAACCTTTACAAATTCGGTAGCCTCTGCCAATGCGTCCATCGTGCCTGTGTCAAGCCAAGCGTAGCCGCGACCGAGTGTTACAACATTGAGGGTATCATCCTCAAGATAAAGCTTATTAAGGTCGGTAATTTCAAGTTCGCCGCGAGCCGAGGGCTTAACCTTTTTAGCCATTTCAACAACTCGGTTGTCGTAGAAATATAGACCTGTTACACAGTAGTTTGACTTCGGATTCTTTGGCTTTTCCTCCAAAGATATTGCCTTACCGTTTTCGTCAAATTCTACTATACCAAAACGCTCTGGGTCGTCAACGTAATAACCAAATACAGTAGCGCCTGTCTCACGTGCTGCAGCCTCGCGAAGATGCTTCTTAAGACCGCTGCCGTAGAAGATATTATCGCCCAAAACCATAGCGCAGCTGTCGCCGTCGATAAACTTTTCACCAATAAGGAAAGCCTGTGCCAGACCGTCAGGTGAAGGCTGAACCTCATAAGAAAGATTTATGCCATAACGCGAGCCGTCGCCTAAAAGACGCTCAAAGTTTGGTAAATCGGTAGGTGTAGAGATAATAAGAATATCGCGAATACCTGCGAGCATCAATGTTGATAGCGGATAATAAATCATCGGCTTATCGTATACTGGGAGAAGTTGCTTTGAGGTTACCATAGTAAGCGGATAAAGACGTGTTCCGCTACCGCCTGCAAGAATAATACCTTTCATTTTAAAAACTCCTTTTTATTTAACGATTATATCTATGCCGTTAATTACAACGTCATTTACGGGTTTATCATTAGCGCCAACCTGCACATTTGCAATAGCGTCTACCACATCCATACCGTTTACCACCTGTCCGAAAACAGTGTGACGAAAATCAAGCCACGGGGTTCCGCCCATTTTGGCATAAGCCTCAGTAATTTCAGGTGGGAAACCATTATCTGCAAGGCCCTTCATTTGCTCTAACATATTAGCAGGAACTTCGCTTGCCTGTACAATAAAAAACTGACTACCATTGGTATTAGGACCTGCATTCGCCATACAAAGCGCACCGCGCAGATTGTGAAGCTGTGGGTCAAACTCATCTTCAAAACTGTGTCCCCAGATAGATTCACCGCCCATACCTGTACCCGTCGGGTCGCCGCCTTGAATCATAAAATCATTTATAACACGATGGAAAATAAGACCGTTATAATAACCGTTTTTTGCATGTGTTGTAAAGTTTTCTACCGTTTTGGGCGCATGCTCGGGGAAAAGTTTTATCTCGATATCACCCATATTGGTATGCATAACCGCAACCGTATCACCGCTTTTTACGGTTTCTAACTGTAAGCACGACATAATATTACCTCTTTTTTGTAATTTAATTACATTTTAACAGTATTCTACTAAAGTTTCAATAGTTAATTTATCAAAATTAAATTTTGTTGCTTTTTATAAAATGCTAATATATAATAAATATGGTTATAAAAATATTTAATATAGTGTTTGAGGTTTAAAAATGACATACATTTATCTTGTCCGTCACTGTGAGGCTATGGGCAATCACAAACGGCTTTTTCAAGGCTCTACCGATTGCGATATTAGTGAAATTGGAGCCAAACAACTTGAATATTTAAAAGAGCGTTTTAAAGACATTCACCTTGACGCCGTTTATTCAAGTCCGCTTATCCGCGCGCAAAAAACCGCGCAGGTAATAGCCTACGGCAAAAACTTAGAAATTATAATACGCAAAAATTTAGCCGAGCTTCACGGTGGCGTGGTAGAAGGAAAGCCTTTTCAAGAGGCATTTAACGCTATCCCTGGTCTTGCAGACGCATGGAACAATCACCCACAGGATTTTGCACCCGAGGGTGGCGAGGCTATGCGCGACGGTTATGTTCGCATTTATGATGAAGTTATGGCGCTTGCGCGTCAAAATCGTGGCAAAACTATAGCGGCGGCTTCGCACGGCGGTGTATTGCGCTGCCTTATGTGTCGCGTGCTTTATTACGATATTACGCGACTTAAAGATGTGCCTTGGTGTGAAAACACAGCCGTTACTCTTTTAAAAATTGATGATAATGATAAAATCAGCGTAGAATTTTTTAACGACTACTCTCACGTACCGAGCGAGTATATGCCCAAGCGTAGCCGCATTGTCGGTAAGGCTTAACGAGGTGACAAAATGATAATAATGTCAGTCGATTTAGGTAAGGCGCGTACGGGGCTTGCCGTGTCTGACCCAAGCGGTACATTTGCTTTTCCAAAAGAGGTTATAACCGAATATAACACCGACCGCCTTATCGAAAAGGTATGCGAAAAGGCAAAAGAATTTGGCACCGAGCGTATTGTTGTGGGTTACCCTAAAAATATGGATGGGTCACTCGGCGAACGCGCTAAAGAGTGCGCTGAAATCGCCGAACAGATAAAGCAAAACAGCGGTATCGAAACAGTTCTTTGGGACGAGCGTTGCACCACAGTAACCGCCCACAACTACCTGAGTATGAATAACGTACGCGGCAAAAAGCGCAAGCAAACGGTTGATGCCGTAGCCGCAGTAATAATTTTAGAGGATTATTTAAGGAGTCTTAAATAATAAAGAATATTGTATAAAGAAAAAAGGTGTTTCGCATCGCGAAACACTATAAAATAATGCCGTGCAATGCACGGCACATTTTTTATTATTTATTTTTTCTTCTTTATTCTTTTATTTTGCACTGCGTACCATCATGCTTTATTTCATAATTTTCTTTGAGTATCAAATCACTTATAAACACAAACTCATACCCCTCGTCTTTTAGGCATTTAAGTATGTTAGGCAGTGCCGCTGGGGTATGGTCGGCATCGTTGTGGAAAAGGACAATTGAGCCGTTTTTGACCTTACTTGTGACTCTATTACATATACTTTCGGGCGTGGCGTTATCACGCCAATCGAGACTGTCAACATACGAAACAAAAGTAATATTGAGTATATTTGCTTTTTTTAATTTATAATTGCTTTTCTATAATTTACAATGTATAATAATCAAAGAAGAAGGTGTTATTATGAACAATTACAATACAAAGGCTATTCTAAAAAAATACAGACTTTGTTTATTAGGTGTTTTTGGTGTATTTGTTGCCATTGCTATTATAATGTTGGTATTTACCGATAACAATTTTTTATATGGTTTATCACTGCTTTTGGGTTTTGTTTCAATTAAAATATCTGGAGCGATTTTTTATAATAAATTCTTTAACTCCATTTTAACTAACGAATTAAATCTCCCAAAATATATTGATTTGATTGAAACGGGAAAAATCGTTTCAAACAGTCTTCTTGAACACTTGAATATTGCTTATTATTCGGGCGATTATAATAAAGTAATCAACATTTGCAAAATGAAACTCGAAAACAAAAAGTTTGAAAAAGTGAAGCATTTCTATTTGTTGATGCTCGCTCGTTCTTACTTTGAAATAGGCGATTTAGAAAACTTGAAAACAGTTAATGAAATGTTTAAAAGTTTTATAGCAACAAACAAGAACGGAAACAAAATAAAAGAAAAATTGATTTATTTTAAGTTTGTTGATTTGTATCTGTCAGGCGATTTCTCTACCGCAAAAGAACTTTACGAAAAATTATATTCAAGTCAAAAAGAAAACCAAAGCAAAGTTACATTAAATGATGTTTCTATAAGATTTACATTTGCTATTTGTTGTTATAAATGCGGTGAGTTTGCAAAAGCAACTGAATTGTTTAATGATGTAATTGCTCTTGCACCCACTTTTCATTATGCAGAAATAGCAAAAGGATATTTAGAGGCGATAAACAATAACACAGATTATATCCCCGAACAAATAACTTTTGATACGGATACAACAAATATTCCTACCCCTAAATCGAGAAAGAAATTTAAAATCATTTATGCGGTATGTTTTTCCTTGATATTAATTGGTGTAATCGGTTCTGCGATAATTTCAGCAACGGCTCCGAAACAACCTGTGCATTTCAAAGGAATTGACTATTATTCAACTAAAAGCGATGTTCACTCTATATATGGAAAACCTGACGAAATAAGAGAATATGATTCGTTTGAAGGTCAATATTATGACTTTTACAATGTTGAATATTTGGGAGTAAAGGCAACCATACAGTTCACATATTATTTTGATAGCGATATACTGCACAGTTCGTGGTTTACTATTGATTCAACAAAGTTTTCAAGTTATGATGAATATAAATCGGCTGTTAATAGAACCTATGACTATTTTGAAAAGACACTTGCAAAATATAGAATTGAAGATGAAAGCGACGAAAATGGACGATACATAACTTGGTTCAATGACAAAGGTGGATATTCTTATAGTATGTTTGAAACTGAATTAACCTTTTCAAAAGAAGAAAATGATATTAGAGAATGTACTGTTTTTGAGTTCTGCAAATATAATGAATAATACTGAATTAATTTAAGGAGCGGTTTTTACCGCTCCTTTTCATATTACTTGATTTTTAAATATTTTTATTCAATACTAATATTGTATTTAGATAATACAATGTAAGAGGAATTTAAAAACGAAATAAACGAAGGAGGAATATTTTATATCTTTGAAAATCACACACAAGAAAACACACACATTAACCCCAAGTCATTGTGTTTGTGTGCCACCGCTTTGTTATTAAAAAAGACGGCGATTATTCGCCGTCTTTTTTGCATTGCGTTCCGTCATGTATAATTTCATAGTTATCCTTATAAATTAAATCCTCAATAAATACAAACTCGTACCCCTCGTCTTTTAAACATTTTAGTATATTAGGCAGTGCCGCTGGGGTATGGTCGGCATCGTTGTGGAAAAGGACAATTGAGCCGTTTTTGACCTTACTTGTTACTCTATTACATATACTTTCGGGCGTGGCGTTATCACGCCAATCGAGAGAATCACAATCCCACTGAATCGTATACATACCTACGCTTTGCACCGTTTCTATAACGCGGTTGTCATAGTCACCGTAGGGCGCTCTGAAAAGCGTTGGCTTTACTCCCGTTACATTTTCGATTTTCTTATTACAGCTTTCAAGCTCGTCAATCATTTGCTCGGTTGAAAGCCCCGTCATATACGGAT
>JAFSAR010000007.1 GCA_017442225.1 Clostridia bacterium | reverse complement strand
TACACATACCTACACCAAGCACTAAAGCAGCAATGACGGCGTAAATAATACGGAACAGATTTTTACCACTCATTTTCGGCAGTTTCTTGTTTTCCATTTTGCACCAGATAAGTGCCGTGATAATGCCAAGCACGATGCCAACAGCGCCAAAAATGATACCTTCTGTAAAGGCTTTCCATTCAGGTAGAAGCGCCATACACATACCGAGTGCGAAAAGCACCCCGCTTACAGTTCCTAATATCAACGCAACAAAACTACTCTTTTTCATTTTGAAATCTCCTTTCATTAAACCAACACTTGTGTTTTTATTGCATTTATAGTATAATATTTTTGTTAAGGCAAAACAATCAACAATTAAACAACAAGTGTTGGAATAATGGAGATCTGTTATGAACGTAAAAAACAATAAGCGGCGCAGAGAGTCGCAAGATAAAATCGAAAGGGCGTTTATAGAATTATTGCAAACCCGCGAGATTAAGGATATTACCGTTTCAGATCTTATTAAATCAACCGAATTAAATCGCAGTACCTTTTATGCAAACTACATTGATATATTTGATCTTGCCGATAAAACGAGAGAAAAACTCGAAAATGATTTTAGCAACTTATTCGCTGATTACGATTATTTTAATGAGCGCACAGGTGCGTTAAAGATGTTTAAACATATTAAAGAAAACCAAATTTTTTACAAGACCTATTTCAAGCTGTGTTATGATAAAAAGCATCTTGTCTCGATTTATGATACCGAGCGAGCTGAAATGGAACATATAGACAGCAACATTAAATATCATATCGAATTTTTCAGAAACGGTCTAAATGCTATTATCAAGCTGTGGCTTGCGGGTGGTTGTCAGGAATCGCCTGAAGAAATGGCAGAGGTTTTGAAGCAAGAATATAGAGGTCGATAGAAAATATTTCCGGCTATCACAAAGATACCTGCTTTTTGAAAAATAAAGTGACATCACAATGGTTCGTAATAGCCTTAAAAAGACGATTGTAAAAGCAATCGTCTTTTTCTGTTATATTGCCCTTACGAAAGCTTTGATGGCGGATATAATATCACTGATTTTTTAAATCAATGGGATAACAAATAATTGCTTTAACCCAAAGCTTATGATATAATAATTGAAATGGTGCTTTTATGAAAATTACAGGCTAATTTATAAGGGTGAAAAAATGTACGACGAACTAACGAAAGTTGATATAAAAAAGATGCAAGATGAACTGGACTACCGCATAACAGTAGTGCGTCCTGCGATTTTAGAGGAAGTAAAGTTTACTCGCAGCTTTGGTGATCTTTCAGAAAACTTTGAATACCACGCCGCTAAGCGTGAGCGCGGCAGAAACGAAAGCCGTATACGATATCTGCGCAATATGATAAAGACAGCCGTTATCATTGACACCGAAAGTGCCGAGGATGTCGTGGGGCTTTTTGATACGGTGACGTATTACGTAGAGGAAGACGACTGCGAGGAAACGGTACGTATTGCGACCTCGCTGCGTCGCGACCCGCTCCAGAGCATTATCAGTAAGGAGTCGCCTCTGGGCTCTGCCATAATGGGTAAAAAGGTCGGCGACCGCGTAGAAGTAAAGGTAAATCCCGATTACAGCTACTATATAGTCATACGCAACATAGAAAAGGGCTCTGACGACGAATCGCTTGAAATCAGAAAATTTTAAAATGTCAGCCAAAAATATTGACAAAACCAAAAGAGCAAGCTGCATCTTGCTCTTTTAATTGTATAATGGTATAATATTAAAAAACTTTTGGAGATTTTTATGCGAAAAAACGGAATTTTAATGCCTGTATTTTCCCTGCCCTCGCCGTACGGCATAGGCACGTTCGGACACGCGGCATTTGACTTTGTGGACTTTTTACATAAAGCGAAGCAAAGCTATTGGCAGATACTGCCGCTAAACCCCACAAATTACGGCGACTCGCCCTATCAGTCCTTTTCCTCCTTTGCGGGCAACCCGTATTTTATTGACCTTGACCTGCTTGTAGAGGACGGACTTCTTATCGCGGCAGAAATAGCGTCTTATGATTTTGGCGACGACGCAGAGCGTGTTGACTATGAAAAGCTTTACGATAACCGCTTTAAAATATTAGAAATTGCTTTTAACCGCTTTAAAGCCAATGATAGCTACCGCGAATTTGAAAAGCAAAACTCACACTGGCTCGAAAGTTATGCGCTTTTTATGGCGATAAAACAATACTATGGCGGTAAAGCGTGGTACAAATGGCCTGAGCCACTCAAAACAAGAGAGCCAGATGCCCTTGTAAACGCAAAAAAGTCGCTTGAAAAAGATATAGCGTTTCACAAATTTTTGCAGTTTAATTTTAACAAACAATGGTTGTCGCTTAAAAAATACGCAAACCAACGCGGTATAGAAATTATCGGCGATATACCGATTTACGTAGCGCTTGACTCGGCTGACGTATGGGCAAACCCGAAACAGTTTTTATTAGACCGCGATTACACGCCAAAAGCCGTTGCGGGCGTGCCGCCCGATGCTTTCAGCGCAGACGGTCAGCTTTGGGGCAACCCGCTTTACGATTGGAATTATATGAAGCACGCAGGCTATATCTGGTGGAAGCAATATCTCGGTCACGCACTTTCACGATATGACGTCGTGCGCATAGACCATTTCAGAGGTTTTGAATCGTTTTTTGCCATTCCCTACGGTGATACAAACGCCAAGAAAGGAAAATGGATTAAAGGTCCTGATATCGATTTATTTGACGCTTTTAAGGCTGAGTTTGGTGAAAATCTGCACATTATTGCCGAGGATTTGGGCGTTATCACCCCCGCCGTACGTAAGATGCTTAAAAGCACAGGTTTCCCAGGTATGAAGGTTTTGCAGTTTGCATTTGACGGTGACAGCAGCAACGCATATCTGCCGCATAACCTATGTCGCAACTGCGTAATTTACACAGGAACTCACGATAATGATACCATAATGGGTTGGCTGAAAAATGAAAAATCTGCCGCTCGGGATGCAAAAGAATATTTAAACCATCAAAACGATAACGGTTTTAACTGGGCAATGATGAAGGCGGCAATGGCGTCGATTGCCGATACCTGCATACTTATGATGAGCGACCTTTTGGGGCTTGACTCATCAGGGCGAATCAACACACCATCGACACTCGGGGGCAATTGGCAATGGAGAATAAAGAGCGAATGTATAAACGATTGGCTGGCAAACATTCTTAAAGAAAACACCGTAATGTACGGTAGAGAAAATAACTCGTAATTATAATAATCAAAGCCTCTGCTTATTTTGTATGATAAGCAGAGGCTTTAAATTTTATTTTCAAATTAAATATACGTGCCGTTATTATATCTGGTGGGCAAACCCTCACGGTAGATATGCGAATCGTTTGACAAGGTAAGTATTTTAGGTAATACGTAACCGTCAGTTTCGGGGAACTCTATAACCGTAACACCCGTGTGTGTCATATCAAAACGGGTACAGAAGGTTGGATACGGTATAAGTGAGATTATGCTTAAAAACAAAAGTCCGAATCCCTGATGCGCAAAAAGAGCTATGCGACGGTTTCCTTGCTTGCTTGATTTATACATACCCTTTTGCTCGTCAAACCGAAAGCCGTGCTCCGCCAGAAAAGCAAAGGCGTGTTTGCTTGTGGCTTCTACCCCTTCTTTAAAGGTCGTATCCGCAAAATCGGGATGGTTGTACCACTTATCATATAGGTCGACAACCTCTTTAGTGGCAAATTTTTCAATATATTTTTGCTGATGAAATACCCAGCCACTTTCGCCCTCTTTGTTTAACCAAAAATGTTTTGCCGCCCTGTTCTCATGACACCAATCTAAAATAGTTGCTTCTTTTTTTAGCATCTCACAAGTAGGCTTTGCGGTAAGTATCGCGCGGTCAGAGCTTGATGCGTAAATCTCGTCGATACCGTGTGCGGCAAGTCGCTTTGCCACCGCCTCAGCCTGACGTTCTCCCAGCGGAGTCAAACTATCGGGGTTGTAAATTGGGTCTCCGTGTCTGATATAATAAAGTAACATAGTTTTCCTCCTTATATTCTCGCTACTCCGCTTTTTCTCGCCGCATCGGCAACTGCCGCAGCTACGGCGGGCGCTATGCGCTTGTCAAACGCTTTTGGCAGAATATAGTCTGTAGCAAGCTCATCATCTGTTATAAGTGATGCTATGGCGTGTGACGCCGCAGTAAGCATCTGCTTGTTTATATCACTCGCACGCACATCAAGCGCACCGCGGAAAATACCAGGGAAAGCCAATACGTTGTTTATCTGATTTGCAAAATCAGACCTGCCTGTTCCGACAACAGCCGCGCCGCCTGCAAGCGCTTCATCTGGCATAATTTCGGGTACGGGGTTTGCCATAGGAAATACAATTGCCCCATTATTCATAGAAGCCACCATTTCTCGCGTTACGATATTCGGCGCAGATACACCGATAAACACGTCAGCGCCACGCATAACGTCGGCAAGACTACCTTTTTTATGGTGTGGGTTTGTCTTTTGTGCGAGTTCTGCGTGCGCCGCGCTAAGACCTGACATACCCTCATATATAGCGCCACACTTATCACACATAATAAGATTTTTAACACCCAAGTCAAGTAGGTGCTCACCAATAGCTGTGCCTGCGGCGCCTGCGCCGTTTATAACGCATTTAATATCGGAAATGTTTTTACCTACCACCTTAAGAGCGTTTATAAGCGCGGCGGCAACCACAACCGCCGTGCCGTGCTGGTCGTCATGAAAAACGGGTATATCACATATCTCTTTAAGTCTGCGCTCAATTTCAAAGCAGCGAGGAGCAGCAATATCCTCAAGATTTATACCGCCGAAAGAACCCGAAAGCAGATAAATTGTACGCACTATTTCATCAACGTCCTGTGTTTTTACACAAAGAGGAAATGCGTCTACTCCCGCAAACTCTTTAAACAGCACGCACTTGCCCTCCATAACGGGCATACCTGCCTCAGCGCCAATATCTCCTAGTCCCAATACGGCAGAACCGTCGGTAATAACAGCCACCAGATTACTGCGCCTAGTCAGTTCATAAGATTTATCAATGTTTTTTTGAATTTCAAGACAAGGCTCGGCAACACCGGGGGTGTATGCCAGCGACAGTGACTTGCTATCGCGCACGGGTGTTCGCGAAATAACCTCTATTTTACCCTGCCATTCATAATGTTTTTTTAATGATTCTTGTTTTATATCCATTATTTACCCCAAGTAAATTATTTTTGCTTTCGCGTAATTGCCCACATAAAAGGTATTGCAAGCAATGGAAAAATTGCGCCCGAAAGTATGCCTATTTTCATACTCAACTGCTCGGTTGTGAGCGAAAGCTGTGTCGCAAGCTCGCAAACGGCAGGTATTGTCATTGCCTTGTCAGTAACGGTGCCCAAAAGCTGTGGACCAAGCGCGGCGCCCAAGTCGCCGCCCGATGCCATCATAGCAAAAACGAACACACCACCTGACGAAAAATGCTCGGACGATACAAGTATACTACCCGGCCAAAGCATAGACACACAAAAGCCTGTAAATACGCAAGCAATAATTCCGACTATAGCATTACTTGTAAGCGCCGCTGTTATGTAACACAAAAATGCGCCTGCCGAGCCTAAAATCAAAACCCTGCTAATGTTTTTGCCCCTTGCGGTATAAAGCGTGCGGCCAAGTCCCAAAAACAGTGCAAAAATCGCCATACCCAAAAGGTCACCCCAAATTTTTGGAATGCCCATTGATTTTTCAAGATAAGCCGAACACCATTGTGTCATTATCATCTCGGCGGCGCCGCCAAAGAATATTGCCGCAACGCATAGCCAAAGCATTTTGTTTTTTAGCAAAGCGGCAATGCCAGATGCTTTTTGCGGTGTTTCTATTTCGGGCATATCGGTAGAGAAGAACAAAGCGGTTGAGGTTATAGGTATTATTAAGAAAAGCATTGCCAACCACTGCCAATTCCCACTACCCACAAAGAACAAAAACGCAGTGCCCACAATTATGACACCAACAACGCCCCAAGGATATACCGCGTGTAATTTGCTGATTTCTTTGTCGGGGTTATCGGACGGAATAGATAGTATTAGCGGATTTGCCAAAACCTCGTTAAAGCCGCTTGAAGCAGAGAAAATTACCGTACCTATTACAAGCCCCGTATATACGTGGTTTGGAAAGATAAACGGAAATACTGCGTATATTAAAAGTCCCATTGTTACAAGCACGGGAATAAGGCGCACCATTTTTTTGATATTAAATTTATGCGGAATAAACGACAGCATCAAATCGATGCCAAGCTGGGTTAAAAAGTTTATTAAAACAAGAAGTCCCAGTTTTGTAAAAGAAATGCCGTAAAGTGTGCGAAAAGTCACAAATAAAAGAGGTGAAAGACAAGCCACTACCGACATCGAAAGATTGGCGGTATATGCCGCCCATTTAAGACGATTATAATTTATCATTATTCTATCCCTAAAAGCTTTTGCGCGTTTTTGTGTGTGATTTTATCCATATCGTCCTGACTCAACTCCAACGAGTTTAGTAACCGTTTCTCCATATCAGGCGTATGCCACGGCGTATCGGTACCAAAAAGCATACGGTCGGGCGTGTGAAGCGACATAATCTTTTCGGCGTAATATTTTGGCATCATTGCATATCCAAAAGAAATATCAAAATAAATATCTTTTCCGCAAAGATATTTAATTACATCCTCGTTACAGTTAATGCCGCCCCAATGAGCCGCTACAACGGGAGTACTAAACCACTCGAGTGCTCGCGCCATTTTTTCAGGTGTGGCTCCATAAGGTGGGGCAAAGCCGTAGTCAAACCCTGCGTGGAAAACGGTGATAAGTCCAAGCTCCGAAATCTTTTTATAAAGCGGTTTAAGGCGAATATCGTCAACATTAAAGCCCTGATAATCGGGGTGCAGTTTTACACCCTTTAGCCCTAACTCTTTTATGCGTTCAAGCTCATCAAACGCATCCTCGCTGAACGGAAAAACCGAACCAAATGAAAAAATAGTTTTATTATCATTTATCGACGCGGCAAAGTCATTTACACTGTGTTGCTGATGCGCGTTAGTAGCAATATTTAACACTACCGATGCATCTACCCCACCCTTTTTCATAGAATCCTTCAGTCCCAATACCGTGCCGTCGGTATAGGGGGTTAATCCACCAGACGTAAAGCTTAATTTTTCAATAGCTTTAGATGCTATTTTGTCGGGAAAACAGTGTGTATGAAAATCTATAAGCATTTTTAAACCTTCTTTTAAATGATACAAATAGTATCTCCAAATGCAATATACAAAATTCGGCGCGGCGTAAAGTCGCCACGCCGAACCTGCATTTAAAATTAGTGAGCCTTGCGCCACTCGTCAGCCTTTTCGGCAGACATTCTCTTGATGTTTTCCTCAGGGTAAATAGAGTCAACACCGCCATTTACGTAAAGAAAATATTTACCGCTTTCGGTTACGTAAAGTGTTTCTTCGTAACCGTCGGTGTCACCAAATGCACCGTATGTATGCTTTTTAACAATCGCTGCGGTTTCGGTATCATATTCTACCTTGCAAATAATCTTTTTCATTTTTGCTTCTCCTTTTCATTTTTTCGTATATATTATATATTGTAAATCTTTAAATTTCAACTGTAATTTATATACAAAAGCGAGATGAAATACATCTCGCTTTTTGTTTGAAAAGTTTTATTATGAATTCTTCTTTATAAACTCAATGAGGTCGTCAACCGTGGTATGAGCAATACCGACAACGGTGTCGGCCGCGCCATAGTAGATAGAAATTCTTCCTGTGTCCTTGTCACAAAGAGCGGCGCACGGAAATACAACGTTATTTACATCGCCGACACACTCATAAAGCTCGCGAGGACTAAGTATATATTTTTTACTGCGATAAAGCACTTTGGTTGGATCCTCGAGATCCAAAATTGCCGCGCCTGCATAATAGCAATAGCCGTTACACGTCTTTTTAACTGCGTGATAAATCAACAACCAACCCTCATCTGTTTCGATAGGTGTGGGCCCGCTGCCAACCTTGATTGATTGCCAACCCGTTGTAGGCTTCATAACACAGCGATGATGTCCCCAAAATTCCAAATCTTTACTTGCGCTGTCATAAATGCTGCCGCAATCAGAAAAAGCCGGTGACATCGGACGCGAAAGCATATGGTAATATCCGTTTATCTTGCGTGGAAAAAGTGAACCGTTACGGTTATATGGCAAGAAAGGATATTCCATACGGTAAATATTTTCAAAATCCTCCGTCCAAGCAAGACCTATTGTCGCATCGCCTGAATTGGTATTGGTACACCAAATGATATAATACTTTCCATCTAATTCACAAATACGTGGGTCATAGCCGTACTCATAGGGCATACCATCTATGTCATTAGCAAACTTAAACGGCTCATCCTCTATCTCCCAATGTATGCCGTCTTTGCTTTTACCTTTATGAAGAAGCGGTTTCAAATCGGTTTTATCACATCGGAATATACCGCGAAATTCACCGTTAAAAGCTACAACTGAGCTGTTAAAAAGGCTGTTTGCATCTTCAATATCGTCGCGTGTTAAAATCGGGTTAAGGCTACTGCGCCAACATACATCCTTACAGTTTGCAGGTTTTTCTTCCCACGGGATATTGGGTATAGATTTTCCGTTTAATACTTTTGCCACAAAATCAACTCCTAATATATTTTTAGTAGGGATAATCCTTACTTAAAATATATCACCGTAGCAAGAAACATGCAAGACTTATTTTGACATTTTTAAGACGATTTTTTACTTCTTGCATATTCTTTCGGGGTAATCCCGTACTTATCTTTAAATCGGCGACTGAAATTACGAACAGAGCCAAATCCGCTTTCAACACACGCATCTATAACCCGATTTCCGTTTTTGAGCAGCTTTTTGGCATAATCAAAACGTTTTTCTGTCAAGTAGTCATTAAAGCTCGTGCCTGTGCGTCGCTTGAATTCACGACTGAAATAGGCGGGAGAAATGTTGAATTTTTCCTTTATTATGTTAAGAGTAATTTCATCTCTGAAGCTTATGTTTATAAAACCAATGGCTTGCGAAACATTGTCCGAGGCATATTTCTTTTCATATCTTATTGCTTTCGTACCAAAAAGGTCAAGAATAATTATTTCTATAACATTTTTAATCTGTAAAATGGCATAATCACAGTTTGATTTAAACGCCCGAACCAAATAATTCAAATCACCAACTGTTTTCTCGTTGACGCTTTTTACTATATCTGCATTAAGATAGGTAAGTATCTGCGCGATTTCGGGCGACATATCCTTGGCAAAAAAATGTAACGTAATAGTTTTTATATCTTTAGTTTCAAACCCGTGAAAATCCATAGGAGTTATAAAAAGCAAGTCGCCTTTCTGCACAGGATATGACTTATCGTTTATAATATGGATGCCACTGCCCTCGGTTATATATTCTATCTCGTAAAAATCGTGCTGATGAAGCGGATGATTTTGATTTAGTGCATTTTCACAAACCAAAAATTCCCCTATTCTTTTACGATGATGTTGGTTATATATTAAAGGAACTGTTTTGTTTTTCATAAATTATTTGCCTATTTTAATTATAATGTCGCCAGTATCGGTAGTGATTTCGCATTTACCACCGTCTGTGGTCTTTGGAACATCAATATCGCCTGTATCGGTTTTGCATATAAACACTTTGTCAGTAAGCAATGTGCCTCTTATATCGCCTGTGTCGGTTGTTATATAAAGTTCATCGGCGTCACACCTATCAAACATTACGTCACCTGTGCTTCTGGTTATATCAAACTTTGTACCCGCGTCAACATTTTTAAAACTTATATCGCCTGTGCCACCACTCGTGCTCAAGTAATTGCAGTTTACATTGGTTAAATATGTTTTACCTGTATCGGTTTCGAGCGTTATACTCTGCGAATTAATATTCTGCATTTGTGCATCACCCGTATTAGTTTCAAGCGTTATGCTTTGCGGATTGATGTTTTGCATCTTAATGTCACCTGTATCACTGCTTATATCAAGGGTTGCCGATACCTGCGACAGCATTTGGACATCACCCGTGTCGGTTTCGATACCTACGTTGCCAAATATAAAATCTTTGGGTATAGTTATATCACTTGTGTCAGCCTCTATATTTAGTGAATCATAACTATCTTTGGGCAAGTGAATTGTTAGTGACGGTGACATAGTAAAAACGCCAATATAATCATACCATTTGCGCTCATCATCTAACGAAATAAAAAGAGTATTGTTTTTTACCGTGATAATGTGCTTTGTCTTTTCTGTATCTATGGAAACTATCATACACTCATTATTTTCAGAACGCACAAGCTCTATGTCCGAAGTGTCTACGTCAATTTTTATGTTGCTAAAATCTTCGGTAACAATATGTTCGTTAGATACGTATTTTTGAGTGTTAAGATTGCTAAAATCAAAATTTAACCTTGCGAGTGATAATGTGCTTACTACAGCGCCTAAAATAATCAAAGAAACGGCTATTATTATCCATACTATTTTAGATTTTTTCATTATTTTCACCCCTTCTTATAAAACTGCTTTTTATACCGAGCCATATTTTTTTGCTTAACCAAACAAGAGCTTTTGTTACCAGATTTGATACAATAAACATAAATATAGCAAGTCCCAAACACACCAAACCTGCGCCTGCAATAAATGCGCCAGGAACAGCATTGCCCAAAATACTAAAACCTACAAAAGACAAAACACCCGCTACACCGCACACCAATAGCGAAGCTGACACGGCATATAGACTGATTATTACCGACCACAAAGCCACATAAATTGAAAAAACTACGGCAACCAATGCAATAATCAGTGATAACCATATCGGAGAGCCGAGTATTAAGAGGATTATTTCTCCTGCGCCCATACTGCGCTTTGGTTTTATTTTTTGTTTTACAAGCTTTGTAATCGGAATGTCCGATAAAATTTGTTTTGCTATGTCCTCTATGTTACCTATTTGTGATACGGCATCCTCTTCCGAAAGTCCGTCTTCGATTTTATCGTCAATCATCTCACTGTAAAATTCAAGCGATTTTTGTATATCGTCGTCGGGCAAACCGCAAAGAGCTTTTTCAAGTTCTTTTAAAAATTCTTGTTTAATCACTTTTCTTCCTCCCTTGTTACAAAGTTATAGATACCAATTATCTCTTGCCACTCACATTTAAAATCTTCTATGCGTTTTAAACCCAATTCGGTTATATGATAGTATTTTCTAAGCCTTCCGTTATGCTCGGCTGTGCGAACCGTAAGCAAATCAGCCGCTTCAAGTCGGCGCAAAATAGGATATAGTGTTGACTCTGAAATTTCGACATAGGGTTTTATATCCTTTATAATTTGATACCCGTAAGAGTCCTCGCTCTTTATAGCCGAGAGAACACAAATATCTAAAAGTCCGCGTTTAAGCTGAATATCCATACTATACCTCCCTTTGTATAATACTATACAACACATAGTATTATTTGTCAAGCAATATTTTTTGTAAACGAAAAGTGGGAGGCGAAACGCCTCCCGTATAAAAGATGTTTTTATTCTTCCGTGATTTCTTGCTCTGCTTCGTCTACCCAAGCTTCAACAGCAGCATCCTTATACTTCTTTTTGAAAATTTTTCTACGGAATATAAATATGGTATATATAAGCCATAATACAAAGAAAATTGAGCAAGCAATTATTGCGTGGGTTAATGATTTTCCTGCAAAAGCAAGCAGTAGCAATAGCGGCGCAATCATTACCATAGCAGGAAAATTAGAAAGGATGTACAGGCTTGATGTCGGTGTGCGAAGACCGGGGTCAACCTCTTTCATCAAAATCATACCGTTTGATGCGGTACCCGTCAGCGTACCAAAGCTCATCAAGAACATTTCGTGTTCAAAGCCTTTAAAGCATTCTTGAGAGGCTTTGCGAATGTATATGTAAGTAATTACAGCGCCTACTACACTTAAAATTATAACAGGCAAAATATAATTCTTTATATCGTTAATTTCAATTGCAGCTACACCCGCAACTATCATAAGGTCAAACATAAAGCCTGAAATACGATCCATCTGATAATTGTTGATATGCTCACGGTTCATCAGTTTACTTTTACGCAAGCTTTTTATAACAAGCTTAATAAGCATAGCTGCCAAAGATGCCCATAAGAAGTTAAATCCCCAAGCAATTTTATTTGTAAAATCAGAAAGCGAACCCAGTAAATACATAAAGCCGAACGAAAGCGCATACGCAAGCGCTACAAAGCCAAACTGTAGTGACAGCTTATCTATAGATTCATTATCGGGAATTTCGTTACCCGTAGGATTGCTTTGGTCTACAATTTCATCATTTGGTCTTGATTTTCTTATGCGAAGTCCACTACGCTTTTTATGAATGTTAATATAAAGCACGCCAAAAACAGATGCGACAACAAAACCAATAGATGCAAGCGACAGTCCAAAACTGCCGTTGCCGGCAAATTGCGTTACATCAGCAGCTTTAGTAAACTCAACATCCCAAGTAAGCGCATTACCCGGACCCTGTCCAAACGCTAAAGGCAGAATAATACCGCAAACATAAGATATAACTTGCTTTCCATAACGTGTTATAAAGAAAAGAGCGATGGTAATTCCAAGACCGACAAAAGCCTGCAGCATATATGTACCGCCCTGTAAAGCGCCAAATTCTAACACCTGAACACCCTTGGTTTTGTGGGTGCTTTTTTCGGTTTTTAAGCTCATCGCCGCAAATCCGATAGCCAAGCAATGATATGTAATAACCTGCATTAAACGTTTATCTACAAGTGGCGAGGCGCCGAATTGTTTTATGATAATGTTTATAACAAGAAGTAGTGTACCGCCCAAAAGCGCCGACGGAATCAAGCACTTTCTAAGCCAAGGAATTTTTGTTCGCAAAATGTTGCCCAGCATTAAAAACAATAGCAACAGGCCTAACTGTACTAAAAAGCCCCACACAGAATCATAGTTCTTCATAGTAAAGTCCCAACTAGATTCATAGTTCATAAAAATCCCTCTTTTCAAAATTAAAGTCCCAAGAATTGTTCACACTCGTTACCCTTGGTTATATTTTTATGTCGATAGTAAATATGTACGTATTTAAGCGCGTTAAAGCGTTTATCACCTTTAAGCTGATAGACCTTATCCAAAAAATAAATATTTGCCTTATTTCTGCCAAGCACCGATACAGCCGAGATTTCATCAAATCTAAGCTTTGTTTCGTCGGACATTCCTTCGTCAAAAACAATTTTGTCGCCGTAAAGCGATATTTGTGTGCCTGACTTAAACGGCACCTTTTTCTTATTTATAATGACCTCAAAAACATCTGCCTCATCGTGATAAATGGGCGCCGATATATACTCATTTACATCCAATTTGTTTATAAAATCCTTTTGGTAGTCGTACCAATCGGCAACAAATCGGAACGGGAATTCACAGTTTACGCCTTTGATTTCCTTGGTGGGTGTGTATTCTATCTTTGCACCGCAGTTTTTGCACTCGCAAAATTCGTTTTCGCTTTCAAACCTTGAAATGCCGCAAAACGGACAAACATACATAGCGCGTTCAAGATATTCCGCACGTTTTTTGTGATGGAATTCACAATCGGCAACCGCCTCATCAACATAAAGTCCTTTCTCAATAATGCCGAAAAGTTCTTCATTTGACATGTTTTTATACTCGTCGGGTTCAATAACCTGTGATACATAGCCTCGCATTTTGCCCTTGCGCACCACATCACTCCAACGTGGTTCGGCGCCATATCCACCCTCTATTCGATAAAGCGCTATGGGCAGCTTTAACATTTTGGCTAAAGAAGCGATAGAATCATTCATATATTCTGTTCTGCCGCTATATGTACGGTTGCCCTCTGGCGCTATGCAAATTGTACCGCCCTCACGCGCTACGCGTATACACTGTTTTACCGCCTTTACGTCACTGGTTTGCTTTTTTATAGGAATAGGCGCTACAAGATAGCGTATAAGCGACGACAACCATCCCATTGAAAAAATGTCTTCTGTGGCAAGGTAATAGATAGGGCCTTTAAATGACATACCTACAAAAAACTGGTCAAAGGGTGTCTGGTGATTGAGCAAAATCAGATACGGTGTGTTTTTTTGCTCTTGGAATTTCTCTATATGTATTCGGTATTTAATACGTGAATAGGGATAAAGTATTACATAAGCGATATTGCGCACGACTCGGTGACGAAACCTTATCCACTTTTTTTGTTTTTTATTTTCGGTCATAATTTACCCCGTTGAATAAAATTTATACTGTATTATTATAGCATAAGTCTCAATCAAAATAAAGTACAAATATTAACAAAATTTTACACACCGCAAAGCAAGTTTTGCGGTGTGTAGTGTTTATAGTTGAGATTTCCAGCTCTCAATATTTTCTTTTACAAAATCATCGTCAAAAAGCTGTGGGTACATACTGTAAATTCTTTCAAATTCTTGCTCTTGACCGCTGGACAACTTTTCGTCGGGATTTATACAGTTGAGACTTTTCATAAGCCCTTGTCTTTTAAGCACATAATGAAGTCCCGGTATACAGCCCGCGAAACCGTTTGCGCCGTCAAAAAGCACTGCATTTGTATCGGTAACGGCATTAGCGAGTGATAACATTTGCGCCGAAATACTACCCTTTTCCTTTTCCTGTTTACAAAGATTGAAAAGTTCAACCGCTTTTTTGGTCCATACAGACCAATGACCGAGTAATCCACCATCAAATCCTTTTTCGTAATACTTGCCGTCAACGTCAAATTTATACGTAGTAAGTAAATCAATTACTATGTTGTCGTCGTTGCCTGTATACAGGGTTATTTCGTCACTTCTGCTTGACAGCGCCGCAGCGCGAGCAACGTCCTGTGACATATAGCGATTAAAGGGCGCCGCCTTGATTGCCACTACGTTAGGTATCTCGCAAAGTCTTTGCCAATAGCTATAAGAAAAATGTCTTCCGCCTACAGCGGTTTGCAGATAAAATCCAATTACAGGCATTACTTCTGCAACCGCCTTGGTGCGTTCAATCATCTCATCCTCGCTTAAATCATTAAGTCCGCCGGGACTCAATAGCACCGCATCATAACCATATTTTTTCGCAAGCTGCGCCTCGTTTACGGCTTGTGGCGTTTTACCGCAACAACCTGCAACCTTTACGATAACCTTACCTGTTTTTTTCTCGAAATCATCAATTTCTTCCGATACCAATTTTAAAATCGGTTCAAAAAGCCCAACCTCGGGGTCACGTATTTCAAATTGAGTAGAATGAACTGCAGTAGCAATTCCGCCAACACCACAGTTTAAGTAATATTTCATTAGCAAACGCTGTGAGTATTCATCAAATTTTCTACTCTCATCAAGCGCTAACGGTGTTGCAGGAATAACGGTACCTGCTTTTAAAATCTTAAGTGCTTTTGTATGTCTGTCCATAATCAATAGTTACCCTTTCTTTCTTCGAAATGTGTGGGCTTGTCAAGTGTTCGACCGCCATCAAGCAGCCATTCGGCCTGCCAACGAATAAGTGTTTCCGCGCAAACAGACGGATAGCCAAATAGCTCTATAGCTTTTGATGCGTCGTTAAGATATGCGTCAGTACCACATTCACCTTCAAAAATCGGTGTTTTACCGAGATACTCGCCCAGTTTTAACGCCATTTTTTTGATAGAAACAACTTCAGGACCTGTTATATTCATAACCGTAGCAGGCGCGCTTGCGTGCAGCAAGCCGCGTATAGCATATTCGTTTGCGCTACCCTGCCATATAAAATTGAAACATGGTGTTGATAAACTGATAGGTTCCCCATTTAATATTTTGTTAGCAACATCAAATATAACGCCGTATCTCAAATCAACAGCAAAATTAAGTCTATAGGTAAAAACTTTTGTTCCGTATGTATTTGCCGCATATTCAAACGCGCGTTCTCTCGCAAGACAGCTCATAGCATATTCGCCGTTTGGAGCCACCCTATCCTCTTCGGTACAGCCACAGGTATGAAGCGGAACAATAGGATAAATATTTCCTGAAGAAAATACCACAATATTTGATTTTTTGAACTTGTCAGCCACAAATGCAGGTAAGGTTGAATTCATTGCCCATGTTTGCCACTCGTTACCGTTGGTGCCGAATTTTTTGCCAGCCATATAGATAATGTTTTCCACATCGGGTAATGCGTAAAGCTGTTCTTTATCCAAAAGGTCACAAGCTATTACATCTATACCGTTTGATTTCATCAGCTCAGTAGCGATTTTATCACTTCCTCGTGATACCGCATAAATCTTTTTGTCTATCCCTGCTTTTAAAGCAGCTTTTTTTGCGAGCAAGCAAAGGCTGGGACCCATTTTACCGCCTGCGCCCAGAACCATTATATCGCCATTTATTTTTTTAATATCTTCCACCAACGCATCGCTTGGCGTGGATAAAAGCTCGTCAAGTTTTTCCTCTGTCCAAAGTTCTCTTTTCATTTTTTGTGTTCTCCTTCTAAATAGTTTAAATATTGTTCTTTTGTGAATTTAGGAACAAAATTTTCCTTAACCGATTTAGCTTTTGATGCGCCGTCAAAGAGCAGCTGTGCCGCCGTAAGCGCCATAAGCTTTGCAGGTAGCATAATCGCCGTGTCCTCATCACAGATTTTAAAATCTTTTGAATGAAGTCCGCCGCAAAAGCCTCCTATTGACGGTTGAATCGCAGGCAAAATATTGCTTATATCACCCATATCGGTAGAGCCTACCAGAGTATAACCGCTTATTATATTTTTATCCTCAATAAGCCCCTGCGCAACATCTTCTAAAACCTGAAGCAGCCGCTTATCCTCACACAAAGGAAGATATCCTGATATATCCTCCGTTTGCACCGTAGCGCCCATCATTTGCGCTGCTCCCCGCGCCGCACGGTCTACAACACCATTTGCTTTTGCTATAGCGTCTGTCGTTGCACCGCGCACCTGCATTTCCATCTCAACAAGATCGGGCACCGTGTTTACGACGTCTCCGCCTTTTGTAATTATAGGATGAATTCTTATTCTTTCTTCTTCGGTAAATGTATCGCGGTTGGAGTGTATGCCGAGTATTGCGAGCGCCGCCGCATTTAAGGCATTGGTACCCTCGGACGGTGTGCTTGCGTGCGCGGATTTGCCTTTAAATGTAAGTTTTTTTGAAATAAAGCCTAAATTGTTTCCATTTATATAAAGCTTTTTGTCAGGCTCATTACCCATCGCGTGAAGCATTATTGCCATATCGACATCATCAAACGCACCCTCATATACAAACTGTTGTTTACCGCTAAAGTATTTAATTTTACCTTCCTCTTTAAGACTTGAACGGTAGGCTAACTCGTTATATTCCTCAGCAGGAACCGCCATAAAGGTTACGTTGCCGTCAAGGTACTGCATTATGCCGCTTTTTTTCAGAATATATGCCGCTCCCAGCATAGCCCCGATTTGCGCAGAGTGTCCACAGGCATGAACCGCGCCTATTTTGTCAGCGTCGGGATGCTCTGGCGATACAATAGCATCAAGTTCGCCGATAATACAGACATTGAAACTGTTGCTTTTGCCCCTAAGAGTTGCTTTTACACCTGTAAGCGCAATCGGATATTGATATTCAATATCAAGCTCTGAAAACGCCCGTCTTACCAAAGCGGAGGCCTTTTCCTCCTTAAAGCCAAGTTCAGGATTATTGTAAATTTCTTTTGCAATGTTTTTAACCCATTCACCGCTATTTTGGGCTGTGGCAAGTATATCAGTTTTAATTTGAGATATTTTCATTTAATCAGCCCCTATATTAAAGTTCAACATCAAGTATTTCCATCCGAACCTTAAATCTGTGTGTCTTTGCTTTGTCGGTAGGTGAAATTATTATTTTTCCCCAGCCACACTCACGATTTTCGGTCTTGTCGCTCGGTACGGGAATACCAACAGTTGTGAAACGGTTATCTCCACCGCCGATAGCGGTAATGCTTGCATCTTTCGGCTCAATAACAGTGCAACGCAATTCTCCGCCCTTGTGTGTGATTGTAATCTCGTTGCCGATAATTTTTGGCTCTTCCATAGTATGCAAATGAAAACATTTTATAAAATCTTCACTCTTTGCAGTGACCTCATCCTCAACGGTAAACACACCGTTTGTGCCGAGTGTAGCATCAAAGCTCATTTTACGAATAACCTTGTCACAGGTGTGTGAATATGCCTGTGTTAAGTCACCGACAATCTCGGCACCGTTATCACCTTCGCTATGCGATAACACCTTTGCCATTTGACAGTCACGCTGCCACGCAGTCGCTAAATCTGGTTCAAGATTATAATCGGTAGTGGGCTTTGGCATACGAGTGCCGCCATCATTTATGTAATCAAAGGTTTTGCCCCATTCGGTTATTTGACCTAAAGTTTTAACTTCGGGGTCACGAATTGTAAGGCAATTATGTGACGAAGTGCGGGTATCGTAGTTATAAAAATGCTCGCAACCATACCAGTAATACGCGCCCGAAGAAGACACCAATATGCCGTTATGGTAAATCTGAAAATCGCCCGTGTCATAATGCTCGTGTCCTTGACACCAGAGCTCACCGATTTTCATATAAACAGTGGTGTTTTTAACCTCGTCTTTGTAAATGGTAATACCTGCAGGATATTTAAAATATCTTGCCTTTTCGTAAGGCTTGGGCGTAAATGTCTGAGTAATGAGATTAAATACAAGGTGACATACAGGTGAGTAAAGTCCTTCGCCATAAGTGTTATCTTTATAAAGGTCGATACCATAGTGTGTAGGCACCATAACCTCATCGCGATAGTTTTCGAAATAATATTTTTTATATGCCGCATTACCTGTAAGCGCTGCCGCAAAGAAGTGAACAACCGTAAACGGATGCTTTACCACATATCCTCCGCCTTTATCATCATTACAGTCGTCGCCTATACGCAAGCTCTCGCCGTCGGCGCGAGTCAGGTAATAATATCCGTCGGCATTTTCAACACATTCATCAAAGATTTTTTGTCCGCTCATTTGATAAAACAACAGTTGCGCCCAAAGAACCGAAACGTGACGATATGCCCCATAAGACGGCCCCTGATTGTGTATTTCGGTAGAAAAACTGAACTTATAAAAAGGAACCAAATCGGCTATTATTCTGCCGACAATAAAATTATATATATCAGGACGTTCATCATAGGTGGCGATAGAAAATGCCAGCATATCACGTAAATACTGCGCTTCGTGGGAATGACTGTGAGTATTACGCTGCTTAACAGGGGGGTAACCTACCTCCATACCCGCTTCCAAAAACTGCTCACACTTTGCAATAAAAAACAACTTTTCTTCTTGTGTTAGATATTTATACAACCAGTCGTAAAGAAGTGACACCACAAACACTATATGCCCTGTATGTCGGCAAAGCATAAGGTTAATATTGCGGTCTGAGCTAAAAAGTTCTACTATTTTTTTGGTATTATCAATAATATCGCGTGCCTTTTGGTCATCATCCTCAACCCATGCCTCAAAAGCCTTAGCCTCTATCATAAGGCACACCATAAGATTGTAACGACCCGCTCCAATATCATCATAAAACTGTCGAAAATCTTTTTTACAAATACGTTGCCACAGCTCGTATGCGCGGCGATTTTCAGGGTGAGCGAAGTTACCGATTATTCTTTTTTTGTCCGACTCACGAAACATTACGCGAGGATGCTCGGCAGGCGGAGTTATATAAGGTTTTTCATACGGTGAATTAAGCATAATGTTATCTCCTTAAAACTTAGACATATTTACTGCTTTTGATGCCATTATTTCATTTTTAACCAGTATGCCGCTATCAATAAAGTCAACACTTTCTTGCATTAGATCGTGTGTTAATACCGCGCGTAAATTTACCGTAACACCAGCCTGGTGCGGAAGCATTAAAACATTGGGAAGCGAAAGCATTGGATTATCCATATTAATCGGTTCTTGTTCGTACACGTCAAGCGCCGCATTAAAATCGCCGGCTTTAAGATGCTTTATCATCGCCGCCTCATCAATTACAGCTCCGCGCGCAGTATTTACAAGAAGTGCGCCAGGTTTTATTTTTGACAATAGCTCGTCGTTAATCATATGATGGGTACTGTTGTTATAGGCAAGATGGATTGATATAATATCACAGGTAGAAAAAATCTCTTCCATAGAGCACTGAGTAAAACCGTAAAGCTGTTTGTCCTGCTCGGGAAGCTCGCGACGAGCACTCACCTTCATATCAACATCAAAGGTGCTAAGCATTTTTGCAACATATTTGCCAACACCGCCGTAACCTACAAGACCTACCTTTTTATATATAACACTGTCGGTGTAATCATCGGTTTCGCGCCATATTCTTTTTTCTTTCAATCTATCGTTATAAAAAGGAATGTTGCGCATAGCAGCCAGCATATATGCAACGGCTCCCTCAGCGGTAGATTTTGAAAAATAATCAAAGCCGCTTATTACCTTGATACCACGCTCATAAACCTCGTCACAAACTACGGGCGCTACGGTTGAGCCCAAATGAGTAAGTAGCTTCAGCTTGGGCGCACACTCTAAAATTTCGGGTGTGAGCGCAGGCGAACCCCAACAGGTAACATAGGTATCGCAATCTTTGATTTTTTCTTTTAATTCATCCTGTGTGGCAACTGCGGTATCAAGCCAAACTATTTCGCCAAGGGACTCGGCAAACTTAATATTTTCTTGGTTAAAAAAAGTGTCAAATGTTTTATCTTTTCTTATAGCAACTAAAGCTTTCATAATTGCCTCCTAAGCATAGTACTCTATTATGATTATATTATTAAATCACATTTTTTGCAATATAATCCACGCTCGAATTATATAACAATTCGCTCATTTTCCTTGACAAAAAATATTTTGTTCGGTAAAATAAATTAAATATTATGAAAGGAAATTTTCCTATGGGTGATATTAGAGATTTCGACAATTTTACCACAAATCCCATTACTGCTTTTAAAAATGCAGGATATTATAAACACCGTGCGGGTTGGATATGGGAACACACCTGTGAACACTCTGCATTTTATTGTATAGAATCAGGTAAATGTACGGTTAAAACCCAAAATATTGAACACATTTGCTCTGTCGGTGATGTGATTTACATTAAAGATTTTGAAAATGTTATATTATCAAATGATGAAAACGGCGATCTTTCTTATTATTTTATTTCCTTTTTTAATGAGCGTGATTTTGATTTTCAAATAAACACTGTAACTCGGGACACAAACTGCCTGCGCCTTTTTAGAGATATAAGTGAATTTCACCGTTCGGGCGCACAGCTTTCTAAAATTAAGGTTGCCGAATTGTTTTTACGGTTAATTTACATATTATGTTCGCAAAGGCTTGAAAAAAGCAAAGACTATGCCGACAACTATAAGCTTTTTTCAGCCGTTGAATATATAAACATTAACTATTATAAAAAAATCACGCCCGAGTATTTATCGCAAATATCAGGTTATTCACCTGCGCATTTACGCAGACTGTTTGTTAAAAACTACGGTGTTCCGCCTATGGAATACATACTAAACAAAAAAATTGATATGGCAAAGGAAATGCTGCTTGACGCACCCGAAAAAACTATGGCTGAAATTGCAGAGTTGGTAGGTTTTTGCTCAGCCTCATACCTGTGTAAAATCTTTAAAAAACAAACAGGCATATCACCTGCTGAATACAAAAGGAGAATTGATTATGTTTAAGATTTGCAGTATCGGTTGCGGTAATATGGCACGTTCGGGACACGGTCCTGCTTTTAAAAAATATGCTGAAACCTATCCCGATACACAGCTTGCCGCGTGTTGTGACTTAAAAATCGAAAACGCCGAGTCGTTCAAGGAACAGTTTGGTTTTAAAAAATCATATACCGACTACAAATTAATGCTAAACGAAATAAAGCCCGATGCGGTTTGTCTTATATCACCCGTTGATAAAACAGTTGATATTGCTACACAAATATTAGAAATGGGATACCCCCTTATTTTAGAGAAGCCGCCCGGCCGTAACAAAAAAGAAGTTAAAAAACTAATTAGTGCCGCAAAAGAATCGGGCGTTACGGTTCGCGTTGCCTTTAATCGCAGATACACACCGCTTTTAGCAGCCTTGAAAGAGTTTACGAAAAACGAGGTAGTACGCAATATAACATATCAGATGTACCGTAAGGACCGTCGCGACGATGATTTCTCTACCACCACTATTCACGCTATAGATGCAGTAAAATTTATTGCTGACTGCGACTACAAAACGGTAGATTTTACATATCAGCAAATTGATGGTGAAAACAAAAACGTTGCTAATATTTATCTGAACGGAATTTTTGAAAGCGGAGCAATAGCTCAACTGTCGCTTGTTGCTATGGGCGGCACAGTAGCTGAAAGAATTTCTGTAAACACAGATGTTGCCAGCTACTTTGTGGAACTGCCTTTTTGGAGTAATCCCGATTCCCCCGGTAAGCTTACGCGCCTTGTGGGCAATAATGTTACCGATACTATCTACGGTGACAGCCTTATAGACAGCACCGAAATGTTCCTCGAAAGCGGTTTTTATCAAGAAAATCGAGATTTTTTTGAAGCTGTGCGTTCGGGCGATTACACCGAAGACGTTTCAAGCGGTTTGCAATCGGTAGAAATCGCCGACTGTATAAGAAAAAGAAAAATAAAATACAAAAAATAATAACACGCATAGAGGCGCACTCCGTAAGGAAGTGCGCCTCAGTTATATTCGCCTTAAGGCGAGTGATATTGCTTTGCAGTGATATTATGCTTCGCATAGTTATATTGTCCTTCGGACAGTTTTGGAAGCGAATATAATATAACTGAAACTGCAAGTTTCAATATCACTTTGCTGATATGCAAAACAACACTGTGAGACCTGTCTCACAATATCGCTTATAAATTTATTTTTGAGATAGGTTGTTTTTTGAGGTATGTAACCCACTATGACACTTTCAACGGATAAGTGTCAATTTTTTATCCAAGTATTACTTCTATATCAAAAGTGGCATTTTTGATTGGTACTATCGCCTTTCCTATATCGTGTTTTTCGCCGTTTACGGTAATGCTTGTCACTTTTCCGCTGCCTATAAAATGCACATTATAGATACAGTCGCGGAATTTTTTGGTGATAGAGCAATCTTTCCATGAACTTGGCAAACAGGGTTTTATACGCAGTCCCTCAAATTCAGGTGTAAGGCCGTAAATAAATCTTACCAGAGAATAAAGCAACCACTGACCTGCCGCGGTGCGCCAGCTTTGACCCGGTGTGCCTGCGCGGTAGCCCGTCTCGGCGCCGAGATAGCAATTAAACATAGTATACGGCTCACCGCAGGTTTTAAAATACGTATGGTCGTCGGGCAATATTTTGCGAAGCCCTTCTTCGACCTTGTCATTTTTACCTAAGATGCTGTCAACCGCCAATTTCCACACAGCGCCGTGCAGATATGGACCGCCGTTTTCCTGTACACCAGGGAATTTGGTGGTCATAGCGCCGACATGGTCAAGATATTTACTATATCCCGGACGGCTTACAAGAAGGCCCAAGTCAGTATTTAGCTCGCGTTCTAATGTGTTCATAGCGGTATTTTGACGTTCAGACTCAAAATCTGCCAACACACACCAAAGCTGTGGCAACGCATACATTGAGCCCTCTTCACAGGATGCCTCACCTATTAAATGGCCGTCATCAGAAATCGCATAGATATAGCGGTCACCGTACCAGCCGTGAGCGTTTACACGCTGTTGCATATTAGCGGCATATTCCCTGTATTTTGCAGCATCCTCGCTATAGCCTAACCAACGAGCCATTTCGCTGAGCATTTTAGCGGCGCGCACAAACGCGATCGAAAGCCACACGCTCACACCCTTGCCCTGCATACCTGCGCGATCCATACAATCGTTCCAATCACCGCCCCATATGCGTACAAGTCCGTGATGACCCGTAAAGCCGTACATAAATTCTACGGCGCGGCGGGCATGCTCATAGACGGTAGCAGATGTATCATCATTAAACTTAGTTTGGCGCAAAAGATAACTTTTGTCGCCAAGCTCTTTAGTAATAGCGTGCGCGGCAAATACCATCCACACCATATTGTCGGAGAAATTTTTGTCCTGAACAGAACCGTCAAGGAAGGTTCGCGGCGCATAACCGTTTGAATACTGATAGGTCATAACGCGCCTAAGACGCTCGGAGGCAAGGTCTGGCGCAAAGCATCCGAGACACTCGCTGTCACTTGTCAGGTCACGAATACCGTTATGACGCACACGCGCCCAACGCGAGCCCATATTGGTCTGATATTTGAGCCAATCGTTAAAGAGATTATTAAGGTTATCCCACGGGGTCTTTATATGTACGCCGTCGCAAATTGCCGCGTATTTTTCGGCCATTTCAGCAAACTGTCTTTCAAGTTCGTTTGCTGTAAACTGCGGAATATTTTCTATTATATCCGTTACACCAAAGGTGTAGTAAAAGTTTTCGCTCTCGTTAGGCTTTAGAGTCACAGTGTTTTCTAAAGCAAAGCAAACCTTTTCGGCGATACACTCGGTACCCGTGCAACCCAAATTTTCAATAAGCGCTTTTGGCATCTGCTTATTTCCGTATGAGCCGATAAACGCCGTCCTACGCGTGTCGTAACTGCTGACAGCCTTGTCGCAGGTAAGATACGCAAAATTTTTGCGAAAACCCTTACCGCCAAACCAAGACATTTGACTGCCCGCAACCGCTTTTTGCTCGGGGTAAAACTCAGCGCTTGAAGTATTATAACCCTGAGGTGTATATATGCCGTCGACATTAGTATCAGAAAAAGGAATAACCTTTATAGTTTTTTCCTTATCGCTAATATTTTCTACGGTAACCCTTAAAATTTCTCGCTTTCCGCTATTGGGGACAAAAAATCTGCAAACCGATTTAATGCCGTTTTTAACAACGCAAATATCGGTGTACCCGATATTATGCGCGCAATAATAGTCATCAAGTTCCTCGTGTACAGGCAAGCCCGTTGCCTGCCAAAACTGTGTACCGTCGCTTATGTAAACATTGCGGTCAACAACAGGACTCAGACGACGCCCCTTGTCGTCCTGAGCAATTCCCTGTCCGAAGCCTACCTGTGATACAAATGTCACATACTCGTCATTATATAAATAGTTATACCAATGTCGCGGTGTGTTACGGTCGGTAATAACGTACGTCTTATTGTTAAAATATCCGTACTGTTTCATTTAAAATACCTCACTCTTAGGTTTTTGTTTATATTAGCATAAATGCAGCATCAATTCAAGCAAATATACAAAAATGCCGATATTAATATCGGCATTTTTGTAATATACTAATTCCATTTAAAATCACTGCAAAGCAATGTGGTTTTGTCATTTTGCACTGTGAGTATTCCGCCGCCTATAGTGGCTGTTTTTTCGGTTTCATCGGGCAGAATAACCTTGCAGTCACCCGCCTTTACAGCGGTAATAAAGGGTACATGTCCTGCCATTACGGCAAGTTCACCCTCTATGCCACGGACGCACAGCATAACAGCCTCACTGTCAAACGGATTCCCATCAGGTGTAGATATGATAAGTTTATAGGTGTTCATTACTGCACCTTCTTAGCCTTTTCCACTGCTTCATCAATTGTGCCTACAAACAAGAATGCGCTTTCAGGTAGGTCGTCGTGCTTACCCTCAATAATTTCTTTAAATCCACGAATTGTCTCGCTAACAGGCACATAAGTACCCTCGATACCGATAAACTTTTCAGATACGTGGAAAGGCTGAGAAAGGAAGCGTTGAATTTTTCGCGCGCGAGATACCAGCATCTTATCCTCGTCAGAGAGTTCATCCATACCCATAATTGCGATAATATCCATAAGCTCGTTATAGCGTTGCAAAATTCGCTGAACCTCACGGGCCACGGTATAATGCTCTTCACCCAAAACCTCGGCAGACAAAATGCGGCTTGTAGATTCAAGCGGGTCAACCGCAGGATAAATACCCTGTGACGCTATGTTACGGGATAAAACCGTGGTTGCATCAAGGTGCGCAAATGTTGTAGCAGGCGCTGGGTCGGTAAGGTCATCGGCAGGTACGTAAACCGCCTGAATAGAGGTGATAGAACCTTTTTTGGTAGAGGTAATACGCTCTTGCAAAGCACCCATTTCGGTAGCAAGTGTGGGCTGATAACCAACGGCTGACGGCATACGGCCCAAGAGTGCCGAAACCTCAGAGCCTGCCTGTGTAAAGCGGAAGATGTTATCAATAAACAGCAAGACATCCTGATTTTCTTGGTCACGGAAATACTCTGCCATGGTAAGTCCCGAAAGACCTACACGCATACGCGCGCCTGGTGGCTCGTTCATCTGACCGTATACAAGAGCAGTTTTAGATAAAACTCCCGATTCTTTCATTTCGTTATAAAGGTCGTTGCCCTCACGTGTACGCTCGCCAACGCCCGTAAACACCGACAGACCGCCGTGTTCTTTGGCGATATTGTTGATAAGTTCCATAATAAGAACTGTTTTACCAACACCTGCACCGCCGAAAAGACCTATTTTACCACCCTTTGAATAGGGGCAGATAAGGTCGATAACCTTGATACCTGTTTCAAGTATTTCGGTACTGGTCGAAAGTTCGTCATATTCAGGTGCGGGACGGTGGATATTCCAACGCTCGTCAGTTTCGGGAGCTTCTACGTTATCAACGGGCTCACCCAAAACATTAAATATTCTTCCCAGTGTTTCGCGTCCAACCGGCACACTGATCGCCTTACCCGTATCAGTAACCACTGTTCCTCGCTGAAGACCGTCGGTAGAAGCCATTGCTATACAGCGCGCAACATTATCACCTATATGTTGCGCCACCTCAACGGTAAGCGTGCGGGTACCTATAGGCATTGTAAGCGCATTATAAATTGCCGGTAGTGCGCCCTCATCAAAACGCACGTCAACAACAGGTCCCATAACCTGTGATACTGTACCGGTTGTTTTGTTTTCCATTAAGTTTCACTCCCAAAAATGCACAATGCATAATGCACAATGCATAATTAATCATTTAATGAAGTCTTTACTATACTTGTAAGTAATTTGTTGATTTCTTTTAAATCGTTATTTATGCTTACGAATTCTTTATCATTTATATACTCTGTTTCGTGAAGAATATCTATCCAATATTCTGTTTCTGACGCCTCTTTAAGTGCAATATTCATTTTAGCCGCAAAATCAGCTTTTGACTGACCTCGTATAGCCTCTTTAACGTTTGCACCAATACTTGTGCCGCTTTTAAGCAGTTGTTTTGCTATAACGAATTCTTTTTTCTCTTGCTGCAAATATTGATATAACCTAATAATTCGTATTGCAAAGTTCCTACTTTTAAGCACGATTAAGTTGTTGTCATCGTACATACTTTTCTCCTACATAATTGTGCATTATGCATTGTGAATTGTGCATTAGTTTCCTGCTCCGGCAACAATTTCAGTAATTTCCTGAGTAATAGCGCCTTGACGGGCACGGTTGTACTCCAGCTGCAGATTATCAATCATCTGCTGCGCATTCTTGCCTGCTGAATCCATTGCCATACGTCGAGCGGCAACCTCGCTTGCAAAGCTTTCACGAACACAGGCTACTATTATGCCTGAAAGATATTCAGGAACTGCAATATCAAGTATAACGCGTTCATCAGGCTCAAAAATTGCAGCTGTAGTCTTTGTATCATTATTCTTTTTAAGAGGCAACACCCACTTAATTTCGGGTGTTTGGGTCATCATTGAAATATAGTTTGTAGTAACTATTCCGAGACGGTCAAATTCACCCGCCGCAAATTGACTGCATAACTGTTGCGCTAATTTAAAAGCATCTGCGGCATAGAATTTTTCGCTCGAAATTATATCAGCGCCGTAACGCTCACATGCCCGTTTACCTATAGGAATTATCTCAGCGTCACCAAAATCACGCACCGCGCGGAACACATTTGCATTGTAGCCGCCCGCAAGTCCGCGGTCACCCGCGATTACTATGAGTTTCGTTTTGCCGCCTTGATATTCGCGCATAAACGGGCTGCTTCGATAATCCAACGCGCTTGTCAATAAATCAACAACACTTTGCACTGCCGCCTCGTATTGACGGCCTGTCTGCATAGCAATATTTGCCTTGCGGATTTTTGATGATGCCACAAGACCCATTGCCTTGGTTAAATGCAGTGTCGAATCAACGCTTTTTATACGCAATTTTAATGATTTGGTATTGGCAGACATTTACCGTCACCTCGTCATTTCACGGAGTGTTTCTTCAAGGGATGCTACATCCTCATCCTCGAAAAATCCCTCTTCAAAACGGGCAAGCAACTGCGGCTTTTGATTTTCAAGTTTTTCAAAAAGGCGCTGTTCGAAGTCGTGTACCTTTGATACGGGAATACTGTCAAGCCATCCTTTTGTTACGGCATAGATAATTGCCACTTGACAGCCTACAGATACAGGACTGTTGCGGTTTTGCTTTAACACCTCAACAATGCGTTCGCCGAGTGCAAGACGCGCTTTTGTATCTGCGTCGAGGTCACTGCCAAACTGCGCAAAGGACTGAAGCTCACGGTACTGTGAATATAACAGTTTAAGCTCGCCCGAAACCTTTTTCATCGACTTTTTCTGTGCTGAACCACCAACACGGCTTACCGAAATACCGGGGTTGATAGCAGGCATAATGCCCGAATGGAAAAGCTCGGTTTCAAGGAATATCTGACCGTCGGTAATTGAAATAACATTTGTAGGAATATAAGCCGAAACATCGCCCGCTTGTGTTTCGATGATAGGTAAAGCAGTAATAGAACCGCCGCCATACTCGGGTGCCACACAAGCCGCGCGTTCAAGCAAACGCGAATGCAGATAGAACACGTCGCCCGGATATGCCTCACGACCGGGTGGACGGCGAATAAGAAGCGACAGTGCACGGTATGCTACTGCGTGCTTACTTAAATCGTCGTATATTATAAGAACATCCTTGCCCTGCGCTCTGAAATATTCTGCCATAGCGCAACCAGAATACGGCGCTATATACTGAAGCGGCGCACTCTCGGAAGCCGATGCTGATACAACGATTGTGTAATCCATAGCACCTGCTTTTGTAAGTGTATTTACAAGGTTTACGACAGATGTATTTTTTTGACCGATTGCTACATAAATACATATAACGTCGGTATCTTTTTGATTTATTATGGTGTCAATGGCAATCTCGGTTTTACCTGTCTGACGGTCGCCGATAATAAGCTCACGCTGACCGCGGCCAATAGGTATCATACTATCAATAGCCTTAATACCGGTTTGAAGCGGTACCGATACGCTCTTACGCTCAATAATACCTGGGGCTTCAGCCTCAATTGGATTAAATCCACTATACTCAATAGGACCTTTGCCATCAATAGCCTCGCCCAAAGCGTTTACAACACGACCAAGCATTTTTTCACCAACAGGCACCGACAAAACCTTGCCTGTGCGGCGAACAACGGTACCCTCACGAATACTGTTGTCATTAGAAAGCATCGCAACCGATACGGTGTCTTCCTCTAAGTTTTGGGCAAGACCTGCCGAGCCGTCTTCAAATTCCAACAACTCGTTAGCCATACAGTTAGTAAGGCCGTAAACACGCGCAATACCGTCACCGACGAGAATTACTCTGCCCGTTTCTTTCATTTCAATTTGCGAGCGATAGTTTTTTATCTGCTCTTTTATAATATAGCTTATTTCTTGCTGTTTTTCACTCATACGCCAATCACTTCCCTCGCGCGTTTTAAGTTTTGCTTTACACTTCCGTCAAGCAGTTGTCCATCTATTTCTACAGCAACACCGCCGAGCAGAGTATTATCCACCACACATTTTAATGTAACACTCTTGCCCGTTCGTTTTTCAAGGCTTTTTATAAGGCGGTCTTTCTGGGTGTCGGTAAGCTCAACCGCACTTTTAACCATTGCTTCTACAGTGCCTTTTGCAAATTCATACAAACGATAATACTCGTTGACACAATCAAAAAAACAAGCGGCTTGCGCCTTTTCGCAAATCAACTGTAAAAAGGATAAAATGTGCCCGTGTATTTTGCCTTCGAACACACTCTTCAGTGCCGTAATGCGTTCGCTTTTCGGAATGCTTGGATTGCTTAAAAATTGTATATATTCGATATTTTCTTTGAATACTTCCTCTACAAGCTTTAAGCCGTCATAAAATTCGTCTATTAGATTTTCTTCGCGCGCCAACATAAACAGCGCCTCAGCATAGTTGTTACCCGTCGCTGTCATCAGTTTTCACCTATTTTATCAATAAAATCATCAATGAGAGCCTTATGATCATCAGCATTGACCTCACGCTCAAGCATTTTTTCAGCCAAAGCGGTTGAAACCTCAACAATTTCTTCTTTAATTGTTTCGTTCATACGCTTACGCTCTAAGCGGGCATCCTCTTCTGCCTGACGTCTAATGCCGTCAGCAGTAGCTCTTGCGTCTTCAACAATTTTGTCACCGCGCGCCTTTGCAATATCGGCGGCTTCATTGATAATGCTCTCAGCCTCAGCCTTAGCGCCTACCAATCGCTCGGTAAGCTCGGCATCCTTTGCCTCGGCACTTTGCTTTGCGTTTTGAGCATCAGAATACTGACTGTCAATTTCAGCGCGTCGAGCTTCAAGCATCTTGGTCACAGGCTTATACAAAAACTTTTTAAGCAGTAAAAACAAAATTGTAAGGTTGGCAAGAGAGATGAGTATCTGCCACAAATTTACGGATATAATATCCAAGCTTTGCATTTATTGTTCCCCCGAATTATTTTACTGCATTAAGCAAAATATTTACAAGCATATTGGGCGCAACAAATATAAGCAAGATTGCAATAACAAGCGCGTATAGACCGGTTGTTTCTGCTATAGCGCAGCCCATAAGCATTGTGGTTGTAACCGAACCTTTGCATTCAGGCTGACGACCTATTGCCTCACAAGCGCTTGCTACGGCGTTGCCCTCACCGATACCAGGACCTATACCTGCTATCATCGCTGCACCTGCACCTAAAGCACAGCAGCCTAAAATAATACCAATTGCGATCTCCATAAATTTTTCCTCCGTTTATATAAATTTTATTTTTTTAATCGTGCTAATTTTTTAGCGCGTCTTGCTAAATAATCTTCTTCAGGGAATCCGCTTGCCACATAAAGCATCGTAAGCATCGCAAATATAAATGCCTGCAAACAACCGCTAAACAGGTCAAAATACACCGAAAGTATAGCGGGTAAGCCTATTTGCAAAAACGGTATATTCCCCAAAAATCCCGGTAACCACCCAAAAATTATATTGGTAAGACCTTGCAATCCCGTTGCCACCAGAACAGATATAACCGCGCCTGAAAGCACGTTGCCATAATGACGAAAAGCCATTGAAATTGGTGTTGCCACCTCGCTTATAACATTTAGCGGTGCTAAAAACGGCACAGGATCACCGAAACTTTTTGCATAATGAAGCGGTCCGCATTTCATTTTATAGTAGGTAATAAGTATAAACACTAATATTGCCCATCCGCCCACAATATTAATATCAGATGTCGGTGGATACATTCCAAAGAGTGATAACAGGCTTGAAAATGCCGACAAAGCCATTATTGAAGCAACAAACGGCGCAAAACCTGAAAAATAGTCGCTCATATTGGTTTTTACCAAAGACTGTGTTTGCTTTACAATCCACTCGGCTACAAGCTGACGTTTGAGCTCTGCCTTAACAGTAAGACCATGAGTAAAATACAAACACAAAAATAAAATCGTAACAATAACCAAAGCCGAATTAACCTGAGACTCGGTTATGGGTAAATTTTGCAAAGGCATTGGAATAGTAAAATAAATTAATGCGCCCGAAATACTGATTCCTACTTTTTCAGGTGTAAAAAGAACCTTTAATATTATTCCAACAACTAACGGCGCTACAGCTCCGATTAGCAACAGTATATCAATGATTTTAAATTTTATACTATTTTTTGTTTTCGTAATACCTCACCTCTAAACTTAAAGTGTAATATATATCTACCACTTTTATTTTTTTATAAACGGGCGTAACATAACCGCAAATCTTGGGAAAATAAGAGGAATCAAAACTGCAACCCTTGTAGGTGTTTGTTTAAAAATTATAATTCCTATTACACTCAGCATAAATATTGCTGCAAATCTTAATCCTTGAGATGCTTTCACCGTTTGTCTGGCATCCTGCTCATTTTGCATTACAGCTTTTTGAACGAAAAGCCCCATTGCAAAAAAATTACCGATAGCCACTGCAGCACCCCAAAGGTTGCCAAGCAATACTGTATAATTCCATTTCGCGATTATTAAAAACACAGCCTGCATCAAAACGCTAAAAATGATTACAAACGAGGCTACATATTTAGTTTCTTTTATTACAGTTTTATCAATTTTCACAAGATCAAAACCATTCTTTCCCATTTTATTATTATTTTATCATACATTATTTAATATGTCTATAAGTAAACAAAAATTTAACAAAAAATTTTCATTAAACAACTACAGCGTAGATATGAAGGTATATTCAGCAGAATAAAATTTTTACACCCCTCATATATTTATGTGGGGTGTTGTTTTATGAAAGCTCTCGGTATTATAGCAATAGTATGGATATCGCTGTGCGCGTTTGTCCTGCTTATTTTACATATTAAAAGCCACAAGATGATAAAATCAATATTTTTAAATGCGATACTTGGGTTTATGGCTATCGCCGTAATCAATCTCACGCAAAAATTCACAGGCGTGCATATACCGCTAAATTGGTACACAGTCGGAGGCAGCGGAATATTTGGACTTCCGTGTGTTTGTGGTATAATTTTAGCGCAAATTATTATATAAAAAACCGAGCATCTATGATTTAGATGCTCGGTTTAATTTACATATGTGAATACATTATTTCCGCCGTGCCTGTGAGTCGGGTTTTAAGAGTAGCGGGAACAAAAACGCTGTCGCCTTTTTTCAGCTTCATCATACCGCCTGTGTACGAAAGCGAAACCTCACCGTCCAAAACAAGAAGTGAAATAAAACTATCGTTATCATAAAGCCCTACGTTGCCGTCAAGGTTTATAAGCTCGGTTGTAAAATACTCGCATTTTGCCAATTCCCTTACCGTGCCGAATGGGTAGAGTGTTACGTCGCCTACGTCTCCGTACGGGCGGGCGGGCCTTTCGGTTTTCGTTACCTCAACCGCTTGCTTTATATGAAGCTGACGCGGCTTACCGTCGGCGCCGAGTCTGCCATAGTCGGATACTCGGTACGTGGTGTTGGAGTTTTGCTGAACCTCGGCAATAAGTATACCCTTGCCTATCGCGTGCATTGTACCTGCCTCTATAAAGAAAACGTCGCCTTTTTTAACGGGAACATAGTTGCACACGGGCGACAGGTTATTGTTGTTGATACGCTCTAAAAATTCACCCTGTGATATATCCTGATTAAAGCCGTAAATCAGCTTGGCGTCCTCGTCACAGTCTACAACGTACCACATTTCCGTTTTGCCGTATTCGCCCTCGTTGGCGAGTGCGTATTCATCGTTCGGATGCACCTGAACCGAAAGCCTGTCCTTTGCGTCGATAAGCTTTATAAGAATTGGGAAATATGTAAAGATTGCCGCCTTTTTGCCGAGCGCCTCTGCGCCCCAGGTTTCTATAGCCTGCTGTAGACTAAGTCCTGCAAGAGAACCGTTGCGCACCACGCTGTTGCCGTCCTTATGGCACGAAAGCATCCAAGCCTCTGCCGCTTTTTCCTTTTCGGTTTCAAAACCAAATTCCTCTATAAGACGTCTGCCGCCCCAAAGATAATCTTTTATGGGCGCTTTTAGTAGTAACGGATACATATATTAACCTCCCACCGTATATTCCGTGTATATTATATCATTATATTTTGCGTCAATCAAGTGCAGATTAAAAATATGTTAAAATTTGTAAAATTTCAGGAAAATTTCTTACACTTTGTTTTACATAAATATTTTATTCAGTTTATGTTTGCATACTGATTTATTCCACTTTTCAACCGAGTTTTCCACCAAAATAATGTCGAATTTTGCCTTAAAACCGTTGTTTTACCTTTGAAACAGTGAATTTCTCGGTGGATAATGTGAAAAACTTTTTAGGTTGTTTTGGTTTACATAATGTAAAAAAATGCAAAATTTTCCATAAAAATTGTAACCATTTTGTAACTTGATTTTTTGTGGCTGATACCCTTACCCCATTAAAATGTAGGCAAGCGCCAAAAAAAGCCACGTATCACGGCAATCCTCCGCCAAAATCAGAATTAAACCGATAATGAGAATTTCATCTTCCGACATCGACAATCCCGATTTTGCTAACAAATTTTGTGGCGGATTTTTGCGTTTTACCGCGCTTTTATCGGCTGAAAAAGCATCTGTTTTTAAAGCTTTTTTACTCATATCAAGCATCTCGGTTATGGCGCGCTGTTTGTCGCGTGAAAAATTATGCATTTCGGTCAATAATTATGCACCCCTAAAATTCAAATAGACCGCTGTCTTTTAAAAGCGGCAGCAGGTCAATAAGCTTTAACAGTTTTATGGCGGTATCCACCTTTTCCCGTCGCGGCGCGCTGAGATGTGGTTTGAGCGCCAACAGCAAATTAGAACGGCTGTCATCCCCGCCGCCCTTAAGCCGTGACATAACCGACATAATTTTTGCAATCTGCATAGCATTAAGACCGCCGCCCTCTAAAGCGGAGCTTATATCGGGCGGGGTATTTTTTGTCTCTGTTTTTTGTCCGCCTAAGAGTCCCTCTGCCATTTCGCGCACGCGGTTGAGGCTTTCGGGATCGTTTAGTATCTCTGCCAATTTTTCGCTTATATCATCCATTTTGTTTGCCGCCTAAAATTTTCATAAGCTGTTGCGCCGCATCACTGCTTAAAATCTGTTTTAACTTATCCTTGTCGGCAAGAACCTCGTTTACTTTTTGGCGGTCAGCGGTGCTAAGTCCCGACATCACGGCGTCGGTATCGCCACGGCGCGCAGCCTCAAGAGTTTTTTTATCTATTTTGTCAAAATTATTATTCATTTGCTTTTCCCCCAGAAATAAAGTATTATATATGTAAATGTATGTTAGAAGCAGGTGTATTTATGCGAATAGCGGTAATATCGGATTCACACGGGCACGGTCATATTGTTGACAGAATAATTCGCCGAGAAAGTACTGCCGAGGCTATAATATTTTTAGGTGACTTAACGAGCGATATAGAGGATTTTACCTACGAATATACCGATAAACGTTTTTTTATCGTAAGCGGTAACTGTGACATCTTTCCGTCCTATCCGTACAGCGCGGTAGCAAACGTAGGCGGAGTCAATATTTTTATAACCCACGGTCATACACTTGGCGTAAAGGGCGGAACAGGCGCTCTAAGTGCCGCCGCAATGCAGTCGGACTGTCAAATTGCGCTATACGGACACACTCATATTCCCAATATAACCTATGAAGACGGTTTGTACATTGTGAATCCGGGCTCATGCAGTCGCTCGCGTGACGGCGGAAACAGCTATGCGGTGATTGATATACGCGATAATGGAATTTTGCCTACGATAATCAGAATATAATAAATATCCACCCGCAATGATATGCGGGTGGATATTTATTATTTGGACTGTTTTTTACAGCCTCTTTTTTAAATTATTCTGCCTTAGCCTCATCTATTACCTTTTGAGCAATGTTAGCGGGCACGGTTTCGTATCTCGCAAACTCTAAGCTGAAGGTTGCGGTACCCTGTGTCAACGAACGCATTGCGGTCGAGAAATCCGACATTTCAGCGGTAGGCACTTCGCCGATAATCTCCTGCATTTTATTTTCCACAGGATTCATACCGATAATTCTTCCGCGACGCTTGTTGATATCGCCGATGACATCGCCGAGCATATCGTCAGGCACCAGTACTTTCAGTGTGCTGATGGGCTCAAGCAATACGGGGCTTGCCTTGCTGATACCTTCCTTAAAGGCGATGGACGCTGCCATCTTAAATGCCATTTCAGATGAGTCAACAGGGTGGTAAGAGCCGTCTACGAGTGTCGCCTTGATACCAACCATCGGGTAGCCTGCCAATACGCCCTTAAGTGTAGAGTCGCGCAGACCTTTTTCAACTGCGGGGAAGAAATTTTTGGGTACGGCGCCGCCGAATACTTTTTCTTCAAACACAAGTTCTGAACTGTCACAGGGCTCAAACTCAATCCATACGTCGCCAAACTGACCGTGACCGCCCGACTGTTTCTTATGTCTTCCCTGTGCCTTAACGGGCTTCTGAATGGTCTCGCGGTAAGCAATCTTCGGCTTAGAAAGTACAACGTCGCAACCGAATTTTGCCTTAAGCTTTGATACCACAATATCGGTATGCTGTTCACCGAGTGTGCTCATAACAAGCTCGCGTGTTTCGGTGTCGTTTTGCACCTTTAAGGTGGGGTCTTCTTCCATTATTCTGTTAAGACCCGAACTGATTTTTTCTTCGTCACCCTTTTTAGCGGGATAAATTGCAGTTTTAAGGTTTGGCGCGGGGAAATTGATGGGCGCTACGGCAATCTTGCCCGAAGCCGACAACGTATCACAAGTGATGGTAGATCCAAGCTTTGATACCGAGCCGATATCGCCTGCGGCAATTTCGCTTGCGTCCTCCTGCTTACCGCCCTTAAGCCACATAACCTTAGAAAGTCTTTCTTCCTCGCCTGTGCGGGCATTTTTAAGCTTCATATCTCCCGTAATCTTACCCGAGATAACCTTAAAGTATGAAAGCTTGCCAACAAACGGGTCAGCAATAGTCTTAAAGATAAAGAGCGCGTTTTCGCCGCTAGCGTCGGGTGATATCTTATCGCCGCTTGCAAGTGTAACCGCGCTGTCAGCGGCAGAGGGCATAACGTCTGCGATACTGTCGGCAAAAAGCGGGATAGCGTCGCCGCTTATCTGCACGCCGCAGTATACGGGACAGATGTCGCCCGATTTAATACCAACCTTGAGTCCCGAGGTAATTTCATCAGCAGTAAGCTCTTCGCCGCCGAAATATTTTTCCATAAGCTCTTCGTCGGTGGATGCTACCGCTTCTATAAGCATTTCGCGCATCTGTGATACCTCTGTGCTGTCGGGCATAGCGGTCTCTGCGAGTGTAACGCCGTCAGCAGTGTAAGCTTTATTTGAAACCAAATCAACGTAGCATTTAACAACGTCATCTACTATGTAGGGCACAACAACGGGGCAAACAACCGCGCCGTAGTTTGCAACAAGAGCTGAAATTACGCGGTAAAAATGAGCGTGGGTAGAATTAAGCTTACCGATAAAGAATCCAACCGCTTTGCCTGCGGCGCGCGCCTTTTCGTACGCTTGCTTGGCACCTACGGTAAGACCTGATTTACCCGAAATAGTAACAATAACGCTGTCGGCTGCAGCCAAAGCCTCGCTGACTCCGCCCGCAAAGTCAAAAAGTCCGGGAGCGTCGATAAGATTTAACTTGACGCCGTCCTTTTCCAATGCGTAAACAGAGGTAGAAACCGAGCAACCGCGTTTCTTTTCTTCTGCATCAAAATCAAAAACCGAGGTACCCTCTGAAGTATTACCTATTCGCTCAATTGCTTTTGAGTAAAAAAGCACACTGCTTGCAAGTGTGGATTTACCCGAATTTCCGTGGCCTAAAAAGGCGATGTTTTTGATTTCTTTAGCTGAATAGTTTTTCATAAGTGTATCCTCCTTAGGCTGACGAGAGCCGAACGCGTCACGCCTGCCAAATAATAATTTTTTGTTTTTTCTTATCTCATCGTTTGTAATACGACAGCCTTACAAAAACGAACGCAAGAAAGGCAGTAAAAGGCAGCGAGCGAAACCATGACGGGTTCGACTCTCGTCAGCCTTATGAACTTCATCTAAAAGTTCTAATTACCAAATAAGTATAACACATTACTTTGGCAATTACAACTAATTTTTTTAAAAGTTTTAATGATTTTTGTCTAAAACTCACAAATTGTAACTTTTTGTAACCTTTAAGCCCCAAAAGGTTACAAAACTGAAAACATTTGTAACCAAATTGTTGCTTAACTTTCGGATATTTTGTCTATATAATAATTATCATAGAAATTATGAAAGGAGCCCTGAGTGATGAAAAAGATTTTTAGCTTGATTTTATGTCTTGTTATGCTTGCAGTATGCTCGTCACTTATCGCTCCCGTAATTACTGAGGGCTCGCAGGTCAGCGCCGCTACCGCCGATGAGATTCAGGTAAACGTAAATGAAGCGCGTTTTTTAAATATGCTTAATCACAACTTTGTTTACAACACCGATTTTGATAATGCTGACACAATCGTAAACAACGCGTCTTTGGCGCTTTTGGATTTACGTGACAGCACAAACGAGGATTATATCAAGGACACCTACGTTAAAGGCTTTGTAAAGGATATGTACGGCATTGAGATTGCCGATATGTCTTCCCTTAACGCCGAGTATCCTCAGCTTGACGGTTATCTTTATATAATACCCCGCGGATATACAAGCTACAGCCACACAATCGTATCGGTAGAGCAAAACGAAGACGGTAGCTATACCGTTGTAAGCGACGTATCGGTTTCTGACCACGACGCTGCAAGCAAAACGCAAAAGGCTGTATCACTCTTTGTAGAAAACGGCGAGTCGGCATTTGGTTACAATATGATTTACTGCAACATTGTGGCAAACAGCACTGACATTTAATGAATTTTATATGTAAAACGCGGGCAAATTAAATTTGTCCGCGTTTTTTAAAATTTTTACTTGACAAATACACCCGTAGCGTATATAATAGACAGGCTCGGCAAAAACCGATAATAAACGGCTGTATAGCTCAGTTGGCTAGAGCACACGGTTCATACCCGTGGTGTCATTGGTTCGAATCCAATTACAGCCACCACCACGGCCCGTTGGTCAAGAGGCCTAAGACACCGCCCTTTCACGGCGGTAACACGAGTTCGAATCTCGTACGGGTCACCAAAAAATGCAGACACCCTTTTGCCCGTTGTTCTTAACGGAGTAAATGGTGCGGTATGTAACCGGAAGGCATAATGCCTTCCGGTTACAGCTGTTTTTAGGCGGTTATTGCTGCCATTTGCAGTTCCATCGGTATCACCGCTATTGTGGAT
>JAFSAR010000006.1 GCA_017442225.1 Clostridia bacterium | reverse complement strand
TAATCAAATGTTCCGAGATGCATTTAACAAGGTGCAGAACTCCGGCTCTAACAGAGATTTCGGCACAACAAAGGCTGCTAAAATGTATTTCTCAATGTCCGACCCCGGTCCAAACGCATTTGCAACGGGTGATTCAAAGCCTGTTTCCTTTGAGTAAAAACAAAAAGCCGATGAGGAATCGCAAGATTTCCCATCGGCTTTTACACAGCCATACTTATTTACAGTCTTTACAAGAGTATTCGGGGACGGTGCGTTCATTTATAACCGATTCATAGAGCCGCCATCCGCCTGCAAGGTTATAGCAATCATAGCCGTTACCTGTGAGAATACGGCAAGCAAGGTAGGAACGAAGTCCCGAATGGCAATGCACGTAGACGGGTTTGTCTTTCGGAATTTCGTCAAGTCGTTGACGCAGTTCATCAAGCGGGATATTCACAAATCCATCTATCTTGCCCTGCATCACCTCAAACGGTGTGCGGGTGTCGAGCAAGAACACAGTGCCGTCACGGGCAAGATTTTCAACATCTTGCCAGAAGAACTGCTTCAGCTTTCCGCTGACGATATTTTCGGCAACGAAGCCTAACATATTTACGGGGTCTTTCGCACTGCTAAAAGGTGGCGCATAGCAAAGCTCAAGGGTGGTAAGGTCGGTGATTTTAGCACCAAAACGAATGGCGGTGGCAAGTACATCCATACGCTTGTCCACACCGTCAAAGCCGACAATCTGCGCACCGATGATTTTAAGCGTTTTCTTATCCCACAGCGCTTTTATTGACATCTGTGCAGCCCCTGGATAATAGGTTGCATGAGATGCCGAATAGGTGTATGTCTTATCGTAATCAATACCCGCCGCTTTAGCAGTCTTTTCATTAAGACCTGTGGTAGCAACGGTCATATCAAAGAGTTTCAAAACTGCCGAGCCTTGCGTTCCTGTATAAACGCTCTCGTATCCCGCAATATTATCGGCGGCGATTCTGCCTTGCTTATTGGCAGGCCCAGCAAGAGGAATAAAGGCAGGCTTCTTTGTGATAAAATCCTCGACCTCAACTGCATCACCAACAGCATAAATATCGGGAATATTGGTCTGCATTTTGTTGTTTGCAATAATGCTTCCTCGTTGATTGAGTTCTATTCCGCAGTCTTTTGCGATAGCGGTTTCGGGACGGACACCGACAGACAGCAGTATCATATCGGCAGTAATTTCGCCGTTTTGCAATATGACGGTGTTTCCGTTTATAGCTTTTACACCGTTATTAAGGTGCAGATAAATCCCTTTTGACTTAATATAGCGGTGAACATCTGCCGCCATATCAAAGTCGAGGGGTGCTATAAGGTGGTCTGCAAGCTCTACAATAGCAACCTTTAGCCCTGCCTGTGCCAAATTTTCCGCCATTTCAACACCGATATATCCGCCGCCGATAACCACAGCCGAGCGCGGTTTTGCGGTATCAATATAATTCTTGATTTTTAAGGTGTCGGGAATGTTGCGAAGCGTGAAAACGTTGCTACCGTCAGCACCATCAATATTCGGTCTGATAGGTTCAGCACCCATAGACAAAATAAGGTTATCATAAGGTTCTTCATAGGTTTCGCCTGTGCGAAGATTTTTGATGGTGACGATTTTGGTATCGGGGTTAATTTTAACTGCCTCGTTCAATACTCTTACATCAATATTAAATCTTGCTTTGAAACTTTCTGGTGTCTGCAAAGTTAAGTCCTCGCGGTCGGTGATAACTCCACCGATATAATACGGCAGACCGCAGTTTGCAAAGGACACATATTCGCCACGTTCTAAAATAATGATTTCGGCTTTTTCATCCAGTCTACGAAGGCGCGCCGCCGCAGTTGCGCCACCTGCAACACCGCCTATAATAATGGTTTTCATCATTGTCACCTCTTTACAACACTTTTTATATAAATATTATATCATCTCTTGCCGATTTTCTCAATCCTGTATTTCCTTGTTTTATGCTGTCCAAAATTTGTACTGCCTATTGAATTCAACGCAAAGTAGGTTGAGGTTTAAGAAAATATGCATTATACTAAATTCAAAGGAGAATTAGTATGAATACTTATATTACAGGTGCAGTTATTAAACGACTGCGTGAAAATAAAAACTTAACACAAAGTGAACTTGCAGAAAAGATTGGTGTTAGCAGTAAAGCTGTTTCAAAATGGGAGACCGGAAAAGGTCTTCCCGACATATCTTTGATAGAGCCGCTGAGTTCTGCTCTTGGTGTATCGGTTATGGAGCTTATGTCGGGTGATACGGTTATAAATAAAAATATTTCTTCCAATGTTTTACGGTCAAAATTTTATGTTTGCCCCGTGTGTAATAATGTAATACGAGCTATGGGCGATGCGGTGATCAGTTGTTGCGGTATTAAACTGCCACCTCTTGAGGCGGAAGATATTGACGAAGCACACGAAATCACTATAGAAAAGGTTGAGGACGAGCATTTTATTAGCGTTAAACACGATATGTCAAAATCACATTTTATTTCGTTTATTGCATATCTTACAACGGACAGAGTTCAGTTTGTAAAGCTCTATCCCGAAAGTAACGCCGAGACAAGATTTCAGATTCGCGGCAGTGGATATTTATATATTTATTGCAATAAACACGGACTGATGAAAATGAAAATATAAAGCACACAACCGCCCGAAAAATCGGACGGTTGTATTTCTTTGTTTACTGCGTATCAAATTTTGATATGCAGTTGTAGTATTTGATTAAATGTGTTAAAATGTTATCACAAAGTACACTTTATGGGACACTTTATATGTTAGACTGTAACCAAGAGGTGATAATATTGGTTAATGTAAAAGCCATGCAAGAAATACATAAATTAAGTTCGTTATATGAAAAACGTTGGGGCAAAGAAGTTGATTATGTTGGTATGCCTACAAGATTGTGTCAAGAAACACTATTACAAGTTTTAAGATTAATTGTAGATACTGGCGACAGTATTTTAGTAGGCTTTCAAAAAAGAAAAGCATTAGTAGATCCATACCATGATTATCTTGAAAATTTTCACGAGAATAACGATATCCAAAATGGTTTTGTTTTTGAAAAACCATGTCCGCTTTGTAACAAAAAAGTTATATATTATGAACAAGGCAATTCTTATGAATACAGGTGCGAAACGGAAAATTGTTTCAATTCAACATTTAGAGGCATATAGAGAATAAAATGAAAACGTCACAAAAGAAAAATAAACTCATTTTCAAAAAATTAAAAAGTCCATATATGTTCGAAGAAACGGAAAGTTTAAGTGCTATATTTCAACGATATTTAGAAGACACAAATTCCGTATTTGAAGTAAGCGGTCTTACTTATTATAAGATAATTGAATGTTTTGAATTTAAAATAAAAGACAAAACAACACTCGTTACTTTAGACAGTAAAATGGATTTGAAACTTGAAGATAAATTGATAGATGAAAACGGAATAACATATAACATAAAAGCTTTTGAGATGTTCCGCCTTTCGACTGCGATTTTTCCGGATTGGTATCTTAAGATATGCTTTGTTGCCTTGGACGGTGATCCTTATAATATTGGAGATTATTTAGCGAGGTTGCCTAGAAAAGAAACTATTGAACAATAAGTTTTGACTTGACATTTATTGTTCCCTAAGTTAAAATGCGACAAACAAGAACTCCCCGAAGTGATGCGTTGGCATCGCTTTCGGGGAGGATTTTTTTGACCACAGTTTGTCCCACAGACAGCTTTGAAGTATATGGAAACAGTGGAGTAAAGAGTGCTAAAGAGTATGTAAAACCGAGCGGAAAGGGTTAAAAAGTGCTATATGTAGCGGATATAAAGAAAATATAGCCGTTTGGGAACACATATACACGCCATTACTCATCAGTTTTAAAAAACACTTTATTTATTGAATTTACAAATTTTATTCCACAATAGAACTGATAATCGGTTTGCCGTCCTTATCGAGCAATACAGTCATACCGCCCGAATATCCGCTTTGTCGGTACAAATAGTTAACGCCTGTTTCCTTGTCAACCCAAATTTCCATAGTACCCATTCCCTGAGAATAAACTCTTTCAAATCTTTTATCCTTTGCCATTATAATATCCTCCTATTATTTAGTTAGTTCGCATCTATAGTGCACAACTGTTTCCCCATCGTGATGAGTTTTAGTGAATTTTGTTACCTTGAAACCGCATTTCTTATAAAACTCAACAGCGTCATCATCGGTTAATGCGAGCACAAAAGTAAGTCCGTAGTCGCTTACCAGTTGGTTTATCATATAAGAGCCAATACCTTTACTACGAACAGAGGTATCAACAGCAATTCCAAGAATTTCTGCTTTTTCTTGCTCGGTAAACGAAACCGATATAACGCCTTTTATTACGTCTTGCTGCAAGCAAGCAAAAAACTTTATAGACTTGTCACTTAAGAATTTATCAATTTTATTATTAAACTTTTCTTCGGTGGGCATAAACATACAATGCTTGTAAATTTTGTATGTTTTATGCATCTCATTTTTATCGGTTAATTCTATCAATTGTCGTTTAACCGTTCCATCATCATTAAATGCCTTTTTAAGTGCTATTTCCGTTGGGAAAATTGATGCTATTAAAACTATAATTTGAATTGTCATAACTATAGCCGCAACTATTCCAAGTGTGTCTTCACTGCTATTATAAAACGGAATATGTACAAGCACTGTGGGAATTAGCATTATAAGACCTATCTTCCACCAAAGGCGGCCGCAATATTCGTGCGCAAATCTCCAAGTGTCTTCATTTTTCATTGATCGAGTTGTTCGGTAGCCGAATATATAGTTTATATCTTTAGGGGTGTGCTTCCACATAATTCGGCCAAACCCTATCATCATAATTGGAATTAGTAAATCACAAGCAAATATAAACCACACAACAAACATCTCCTTTACTATATTCTTACTTTATTAATAAATTATAGCACACGAATAATACGTTTTCAATATACAAAACCGAGCAGAAAGCTCTGCTCGGTAATGTTTTATTCTTCTACTTGTATTGTAGGCGCAGGGCCAACACTTGCAAATTGATTTTCACCCTTTACCATGGTAAATGTAGTTGAAACTTCTCCATTTGCTATGCCATTGTTACCCATACCACCGTGAAAATCAGGTCTTTCACCCTGCGGCATTTCCCCGTTTGGTAGTTCGGGTCTTTCGCCTTGTGGCATTTGAGGCCATTGACCATCTGGGCTTTGATTTGGGTCAAAACTTTCACCATCCGGCATTTGCGGCGGCTGTGTTTCATCAGTGGGCATTTGCGGACGTCCGCCCATATCACCACTCATCGCCGCAAGCTGTGTATCGCCCTGCCAAAAGGTATAATCCCCCTCTTTAAGCTTATCGTCGGATATTAAAAGATAGGTAAAATCATTTGTCGGCGCATATTTGCCCACCACATTACCATCTTCAGCTTTTAATGTATAAGTACTATCGCCAACCTGACGAGTCGCAAAATTAAACACCGCGTAGGTTTGTTCTGTGCCTGCAATTTTATCAAGCATATTGCCAGATGCAACAACCTTGCCGCCGTTTATATAAATGCCTTTATCAGAGTCAATACCTGCATCACCGCTTGTAGCGCACGCCTGTGCGGTAACGGTACCACCGTTTATAACAAGCCACCCATTAGAGTCGATGCCGTCACCCTCGCCTGTTTTACCGTCGCATAGTATATTGAGTGTACCGCCATTTACTGTAGTTACCGAAACATTATCTTCATTGGTGTTAATTCCGTCGTTACCGGATGTAATATTTATAACACCACCATTTATTGTTAGGTGAAGCTCGCTGTCTAATCCTTCATTTTCGGCATTAATGTTAAGTATACCGTCGCCCTTTTCTCCACCGCTGACATTCATTGTTCTTTTTGAGTAAAAAGCTGCGTCGTATTTATGTAACTTATCTGCATCCTCAACTTCGGTTTTATCATCATTTAACTGTACAGTATCAGGGTCATAAATGCGCGCAACGTATGAGCCGTTTACAGTGTTGACTGTACCGTCGGCAATTATTACATTTGCGCCAGCTTTTGATGTGTCGACGTCTTTGGTTGCATTTTCTTCAGATTTATCGCCACATTCATAAACGTTATAAAATATTATTGCAGGAGCTACAGTACATGTAATATCGGCATTGTTTAAAACAAGTGTAACTACAGCTTCAGGGTCACTTTTAGCATCATCACCGAGATCTACGGCTATCTGGCCACTTGAAAGCTTACCGCTTAGCACATAGGTACCAGGTTTTGTAATATGGACTACTGTGTGTGCGTCGGCCTCGTTTTGTGAATGCTCGTCATCTTTTGTTCCTTCACCATAAGTAAAATCTTTACCCTCAAGATAAAAAACAATATCATTTGCACTATAAACAGACGCAGTTTTATCATTTGAAATTTTACTGCCGTCTATAGTGATTTTCTTATCTGAAAGGTTAATTTTAACACCATCAATTTTTTGTTTAGTGTTTGAATTACTACAACCGGTAAGCAGCAAAAGCGCACAGATAACGCAGGCAAATAACTTTTTCATTTTATCAAGACCTTTCAATTTTGTATATTGATAATATGACATAAAAAAATGAATTATAAATTAACGAATTATAAATTTTACTAATTTTTACCATGCTTTTTCTTATTTTATAACGTCTTTAGTTTTGGTAATTTATGGCTTGTTGTGTTCTTAATGGATATGCTATTAGTGAATTACCATTTAGATTTTCTTTGTGCATATCTACCGCGTTAATTTGGTTGTTATCATAGGTGGTGTAATAATAAATTCCACTGTCGGTGTTACAACAAGAGCTGTATATTGTAACAGCATAATCGCTTCCCCCTACTTTAACGCATCCTCGAGGCATTGCCATTGATTGCAATATATGAAAGAATTGACTTACACTCTCGTTTTCGCTATTACCCGATACCGAATTCATTTTAACAAACGTAGCCCTTACAAACCGTGACATAGACGAGTAATCACCCGGCAAACCCATAGCCCCCATACCGCGAGAATACTGCTCTAATTTTAAATTATTGTTCATTGCAAACGTGTTTTGCGGTGTACCGTTTGTTAGCGACATATAATTATTAAGATTAAACAACTGGTAATCAAAGGTCGGGTTATTGGCAAGCACACCAACGGAATTATCATATACCTTTATGCCTTCATTAACCGATTCAAGCGTAATGGAACGCTCTTTATCAGAAATTATCCAATGTAGCGGCGAAAGCGGCAATTCATCACTAAAATCCATATTTAAAATATTTATTCGTTCAAGTAGTCTTTCGGCCTCACTCACAGTAGCACTTTGTCCCAAAATCCAAGGCATTAACTCAAATGGGGTTATGTTATCTTTGCCCTCACAAAACGGCTTGTAGTGAGCATTTTGTGGAAAATTAAGGGCGGCAATGCTGAGCCCCTTTTCGTTAGTCGCATCGTAATATAACGGATAACCGGCAGCAACATAAGCCATACCAATCATCGAAAAATGAGTTTTCATCTTCCCCGTTTTTCTAAACTCAAAAACATAATTTCGTGGTGTAATCGTGACTGTTTCATTATATGAATATTCCAAATCTAAATTTCTGCCAAAATAATGATCTTTTGTTTTATAGCTTATTGCCGTACACATACAATTACTCCTAAAATTTTATATATTATTATTTTTGCATTCTTTACCCAATAAATGCAAAAAAGCGGTAGGTTTTTACACCTACCGCTTTTTTTTAATCTTGCTCTTTAATCAAAATCACATAGTCCGTATACTCGCTGTTTTTCATTTCAACCATCAAAACATTTGGGTCTTCCTTTGTCATATAAAGGCCACCCACAATATCTTCAAAATCGTTTTGATAAGTGCCTTCAAAATCTTCTGCTTCACCTAAGTATTTATCGGGGGTGTAAGCCTTGCTTGATGTGCTGCACTGCAACTGTACGTAATTAGCGCCACCGTACTTAACAATTCCGATTCGGTCACCTAAATTACCTGATTGACTGCTTGTTTCAGGTTCTATATAATCCACTTCGCCAATTACGGTTGAATCTTCTAACTGTGATGATGGTGTTTTGCTAAAATAATCACCCTGCCATAATCCTATGCCTAAAATTGCCACGAGGCAAAAACAACAAATTGGTAATATTACTTTTTTCATAAGCTTTCTCCTGTTTCTTTTTTGAGTTTCGTATTCTCCTATTCTACGGAGAACATCATTTGCCATTTCGTTATAGTTCTTCATAAACGAAGCCCTCCAATTCAGGTTGTGATTTAAGCGCTTTTCGAGCGCGATACACAAGGGTTTCTATACTGTGTACACTTTTTTTCATTACAGCCGCCGCTTGCTTTATACTAAAATCCTCAAAATAAATAAGCCATAATATTTGTCTGTATTCTGATTTTAGTTTTGCGAGTGCGCGGTGAACTGTAATTTTTCTTTCCTCTTTAATGTAGGCAAATTCAAGATTTTGTTCATCGCTAAAAAGCTCAGGACAATCGTCCATAGAAATATTAGCGTGTTTAGAATTTCGCCTTAAATAATCAATTGCCACATTCCGTCCGATTGTGTAAAGCCAGGTTTTAAAAGAGCCCTTTCCCTTATCTTTTGGTTTTCTTGTACCGAGAAGCACAAAAGTATCTTCGGCAAGCTCTTCGGCGGTATGTATGTTGCCGACAAAACTGTTAATATAAAGAATAAGACCGTCCTTATAATCCCTTATGATTTCTACTAAGCCGCTTTCATCACCATCTTCGCGGAAACGGCGGTAGCTACTTGCACCGTTGTCCATGCGCTTCTCCTTTCCGAAAGGCGCTGTTTTTTGCCCTTTCACTTATTACACGAAATTGGTATACAAAACCTCACAGTGTTTTTAAAAATATTATACCATATTGAAAAATTCTTAGATATTAATTTTGTTTTCTTCGTATTAAAAAATATACCACTGCATAAATTTTAATACTATCGTTATAGGTGGTATGTGTATGAAACGAAATCTAATGCTCTGGCAATTTTCGGGGTTTGCGCTATCTTCGCTTGGTGGTACGATATTGCATTTTTTATACGATTGGACCAACAAAAGCGTGCTGATAGCAGCATTTTCGGGTGTTAATGAATCAACATGGGAACATATGAAGCTGTTATATTTCCCTTTATTTATTTTCGCCCTAATACAAAGCCGATATTTTAACGAGTATGAAAGCTATTGGTGTATTAAGTTTATAGGAATTGTGACAGGTCTCATAACGATTCCTGTGCTGTTTTATACCTGTAACGGTGTGTTTGGCAAATCACCCGATTGGCTTAATATTACAATCTTTTTTATCTCGGCGGCAATAACGTTCCTTGTAGAAACGTGGCTGTTCAGAAAAGACACTTTGCGTTGTAAACGGCCGTGGCTCGCCTTTGGAATAATATGTTTAATCGGTGTATTATTTGTGGTATTCACATTTGTAACGCCGAAAATACCGTTATTTAAAGATCCTCTGACAGAGACCTACGGAATAAACGACTAAATCCTTATTTTGTTTAATACATATAAAAATCGAGGGTGACCCGCAAGAGTCACCCTTATTTATAATATCCTATTTAATTTCTGTTCCGCCCCACTCTACTACAGTAAATCCGGTACGTGCAGGTGCAGTCAGTTCTTGTTTAACAATATCTACATATTCATCAGTTGCTTGCCATGCCATAAAGACACGAATCAAGGTATCAGGTATAGGATTAACATCAAGCATAGCGGCATCGGTATAAATATCAGTCTGAAATGAAATTATATTATACTCATTTTGCTCCATTAAAGGTAGCCAATAAACTATAAACTCATTTGCTTCACGGCGATTTAGACCAAGCTTTTCTAATGCGCTTTCAAGAAATTTTGCCGTGTCTCCACCTTTTATACAAAAGCCTTTTGAAAGATCATATTGCGCATATGTTTCGCCCTCCCAATAAAGATAATTATAGGTCAGACCTGTTGCATCGGTAAGTGTTCCGTCAGGCAAAGCGATAACACTCCAACCGTCCTTATATTCGGGATAGGTGCAGCTTAGTTTTCCGTCAAGTGTAAGATTCACAAACACTTCGGTTTCATGTTGTGGATAGAGATAAATAACCGGTTTATAAGCCATTTCAGGCTCTGCTTGCCAATCACTCTCCTTTATGTTTTTAAAATCAGCCTCAAAGCGATTGTTTTCTTCGTCCTTATAAACATTACTATAGGTGCCTATGATTTGGTCGCCAACACACCATTCGTCTGAAAGTATACCGTTTAATTTTATTTCATTAGAAAACGGAAGTACGGTTTTTGCAAAAAAACAATTTGAATATATTTGAGTAATAATTATATCCGAAAACGTATCATTGGCGCATTTTTTTGCAGTATTTTTATCTAGCCACTGTTCTTTGTATTCCAAATGTCGTAAGTCGTTCACAAGTTCCCAGCTTATTGCGTTTATTGATGCAGGATATAACTCTAATATCACACCGTCATAGGTTATCTCTACAACGCTGCCAACTGCGACACCGATATCTTCTAAATCTTTAGTATTTAAACCGATTTTATCGCTGCTTAATCTTTCGTCTGTGTTTTCAACGGGCTCGACAAAAACAACATCTTCTTCTATTTCTAATACAGTTGCTCTGAATTTAATATCAACATTTTCTATATTATCTTCTTCATAATACCAAAGACTGTCAATAGATTTAAAATTATACGGTAATGGGTAAATTTTTGTTTTAGCGTAGGTGCTGTCGCCTGTCATTCGGTTCCAGTCAACTATTTTATATGTAAGCGCTGTATATTCCCTTGTTCCCCCATCTTTATACACACCCGTTGGTATCGGCACAAAAAGAATTGCAAACACAAGTACCGCTATAATAGTTATCCATAATTTCTTTTTCATAAAAGCACCTCCAATTAGATCTTGTCCTTTGCCCACAGAATTATTTCTTTTAGTTTATCAATTTGTTCTTGTGTTAAGTCCGCCTGACCTTTATCACAACGGACATAGCCTGCGGTAAGATTTATGCCATAGCCTGTGCCAAACTCGGTATCAACCGTATATTCGGGTAGGCATTTACACAAATTACCCTTGTCATAATCAAGGTTTATAAGAATATCGGTCATAGTAACCGATTCGCCGTACATAAAAGTGTATTTTGTATCATCATCAAAATATATAGTTGTTTGAGTATTACCGCAGTAGCCCGAAACCCTATCTGATACAATTTGTTCCTCGACTGCTGCTTGATGTGTATGGTCGTTTGAAGTTGTTGACAAGTTGTTTTCGGTCGAATTACACGCACAAAGTAAAAGCATTAGCGCTAAAGCAATTAAAAACGTGATTTTTCCTCTCATTTTAAACACCTCTCCCTTTCACCTATAATACTTTTAAAACACCAAAAAGGTTGCAGTACAAATATAAATTTGTTAACATCAATTTTAAATTTATTTAATAAACTCAATATTGCATTATATTACTTTTTGTTGTAAAATTGAATTGTTAAAACGCTATGAAAGGTTGATTTAATGGCAGATAAAAAAGAAAGCGATACCCTGCGTCAGCGAAAATTTGCGCAGCAGGAATTTTTAAAACTCAAAAAGATGCAGCAGGGTGAGCTTGATGCTGGGCCTAAGCCTAGTGAGGTTTACGCGCCTCCCCTTACCTTTAGCGAAAAGATAAAAAACATCTGGTATCACGATAAATGGGCTATAGTTGTGGTTGCGATAATAACGGTTTGTATCTCGCTGTTTGTGGCGCAGTGCGCTACAAAAACCAACTACGACGCTACCGTAGTATTGTTTACCTATTCAATAACGGGTGACGACAACTGTGAAAAAATGGGTGAATATTTAAAACCGTATTGCAAAGATATAAACGGCGACGGCGAAATAAATATAAACGTTATCAATTGTTCGTTTGAGGAATCACTGGGTAATACCGAGCAGAGTTATTCCGCACGGACAAAGGCTTCAACCCTTATCGCAAGTGAGCCGAGCGCTCTGCTTTTTATAACTGATGATGAGTCGTACAAATATTTATCGGGTCTGTCAGAAGAAATTGATTTATTCGAGGGCGAACCCATTGAATTTAAAGAGGATTTTTACGAGCTGTGCCGTGAAGCAGAACAGTTTTACACCACACCCCAAGGACTTCAGATTTCCTGCCGCACGATAGAGGGCACCGTCATTGCAAATGACAAAAATATTGACACCTATTACGAGCAGGCGCAGACTGTTTTGAAAGGACTTAAAGAAAAATACGCAGAATAAAAATCGACAGAGGTAAAGCATCGCCTTACCTCTGTCAATTTTTAGTATAAGCCTCTTTTGATTTTAAATACTAATAAGTGATAATATGAACACAAATCCTTACATAGTAACTGCTATTTCACATTAAAAACAAACTCATTCTCCCTATAATCACAAACAACACTGTCGCCGTTTTTGATTGTAGTGTCGAGGATTTTTTCACTGAGTGCGTCTTCGATACGATTTTGAATTTCGCGGCGAAGCGGTCGCGCGCCGTATACGGGGTCAAAGCCTTTGTCGGCAAGTGCTGTCAGTACCTCGTCGGTAAAATCAATTGTGATATTAAGGTTTGTCAGACGCGATTTTAAGTTATCGAGCATCTTACCTGCAATCTGCTTGATTTCGTCCTGATTGAGTTTGCTAAATACGATAATATCGTCAACACGGTTTAAAAACTCAGGGCGGAATGCGGATTTCAATTCCTCTAAAACACGGGATTTAATATCCTTTTCGTTTTGGTCACTACTGTCGGTAGAGCCAAAACCAAACGATATTTTTTTATCGGTAATCAGCCGCGCGCCTATGTTAGAGGTCATTATAATAACCGCGTTTTTAAAGTCAACCTTTCTGCCCTGCGAGTCGGTGAGTATGCCGTCCTCGAGTATCTGCAAAAGGATATTAAATACGTCGGGGTGAGCCTTTTCAATCTCGTCAAAAAGAATAACCGAATAGGGACTTCTGCGCACCTTTTCGGTAAGCTGACCTCCCTCTTCAAAGCCGACATATCCGGGTGGCGAGCCTACGAGTCGCGATACGGTGTGCTTTTCCATATACTCTGACATATCAAGGCGTATCATCATATTTTCGCTACCGAACATAGCTTCGGCAAGCGCCTTGCAAAGCTCGGTTTTACCGACACCCGTAGGACCTAAAAAGATAAATGAGCCAATAGGACGCTTGGGGTCCTTAAGACCTACACGACCGCGACGAATTGCCTTTGACACGGCGGTTACAGCTTCACTTTGTCCTACAAGGCGGTTGTGCAATACTGCTTCAAGCTTCAACAGTCTCTGCGACTCTTCCTCGGTCAGCTGAACTACAGGCACACCTGTCCAGAGGGATACTATTTCGGCAATATTTTGCTCGGTTACCTCGCCTGCGGCGTGAACATTTTTTCCGTTTTGGTCTTTTATATTTTCAATTTCTGCTTCAAGCTGTTTTTCCTGATCGCGAAGTCGGGCTGCGCGCTCAAATTCCTGCGAATTTATGGCGTCGTCCTTTTCCGCCTTTACAGCCGACAGCTTTTGCTCGGCATTTTTAAGCTCGTCAGACGGCGTGCTTGAAGCAAGTCTTACGCGCGATGCCGCCTCGTCAATAAGGTCGATTGCCTTATCGGGCAAAAATCGGTCATTGATATATCTTGACGATAATTTAACCGCTGCAGTGATAGCCTCATCAGTGATAACCACCTTGTGATGCGCCTCGTATTTATCTTTTAAACCCTTTAAGATTTGTATAGCATCGTCTTCATTGGGTTCGGCTACCGTTACGGTCTGAAAACGGCGCTCAAGCGCTGAGTCTTTTTCTATATTTTTGCGGTATTCGCTGATGGTGGTAGCGCCGATAAGCTGAAAATCACCGCGAGCGAGTGACGGCTTTAAGATATTGGCGGCGTCTGTCGAGCCCTCGGCAGAGCCTGCGCCTATTATGGTGTGAATTTCGTCGATAAAAAGTATTATATCATCGGCGCGAGTTACCTCATCAACCACAGCCTTGATGCGCTCTTCAAAATCGCCGCGGTATTTTGTTCCCGCAACCATACCCGTAAGATCAAGGGTAAACACCTTTTTGTCAAGCAAAATTTCGGGCACGTTGCTGTCTACAATACGTTGCGCCAAGCCCTCTATTATTGCGGTTTTGCCGACACCAGGCTCACCGATAAGGCAAGGGTTGTTTTTAGTGCGGCGACAAAGAATCTGAATAATACGCTCAATCTCGGTCTCTCTGCCTATAACGGGATCAATTTTGCCTTTTTTGGCTTCTTCGGTTAAATCTCTGCCATATTTTCGCAAAGTTTCGGTCTTGGTGCCTTTAGACTTTCCGCCTTGCTGACCGCCCATTTTTACCTCATTGATATCCTGCGGTTCCATACCCGAAACCTCAAGCGCGTTTGAGGTAAGCAAGGCAATATCAACATCCAATTCCTTTAAAAAGCGGATAGCAAAGTTATCCTGTTCATTGAGTATTCCTATAAGTATATGCTCGGTGCCGACGTATTTCTTGCCCATATTACTGCAGCCCTGCATTGCCACCTCAAGCACACGCTTAGCACGGGGTGTAAAATAGTCAGGTGACAGCTTGGTAGGTGTACCCGTACCTATATTTGTGCGGATAAGCTCCTCGATTTTATCGGCGGTAACACCCTGCTTGTTTAAAACGCTTGCGGCAACACCGCTGCCAATACGCAAAAGTCCCAACAGCAAATGCTCACTGCCTACGTAGGTGTGACCCATCTGTGATGCTGAATTTATAGCCTGATTTAAGCCCTCATTGGCTTTTTCCGTAAAACCGTTAAAGTTATACTTCAATTGTAAGAATCTCCTTTAAAGTGAATTTCTGATAATATTTGCGCGCTCTATGTCGCGCTCGTCGGGTGAAAGCCCACCCGATTTTCGCATAATCATATTCGGCTGACCCTCTATCAGAAGCTTTATAGGCAATATGTCGCTACCTATTATACCAACAGATTGCCCGAGCTTTATATCGCCAAGTCGCGTCATCATCTCGCTGCTTGTGAGTATTCTTGCATTTTTAAGAATACCCAGAGACCGCATACATCTGTCCTCAAGCTTTATGCGGTTAAGCTGTTTGCGGTACTGTTGCTCTTTTTGTATCAGCTGTGTAGCGATTATTTTAAGGTTGTCTATAGCGTTCTTTTCGCTAATGCCAAGCGTTACCTGATTTGAAATCTGATAAAGTGACGCTATCGCCTTGGTGCCCTCGCCGTATATACCGCGCACAGTGAGTCCTATTTTGCTGATAGAATCCGCCAGACCCGACATCTCGCCGCGGCTTTCTATAAGCGGCAGATGCAGCATAACCGATGAACGAAGACCCGTGCCCAGATTTGTAGGACACTCGGTCAAAAAGCCTATACGCTCGTCAAATGCAAGGTCAAGTCCGTTACACAAAAGCGAATCAATGCTGTCTGCAATTTTATAAGCCTTTTCAAACTGCAGACCAGCAAGCAGTACTTGAACGCGTATATGGTCCTCTTCACCAAGCATAATGCAGATACTTTCATCCTCGGATATTATTATTGCCCGATTTTGATAATCCGAAGCAAATCGATGACTGATAATATGACGCTCTACCATAGCAAAACGCTCAATTTCGGGTATATCATCCATCGCGATATATTTTAGTGACTTGGAATAAGGGGTATCACTTTCTAATATTGCTTTCTTTACAAGCACGTTGACCGTTTTAAACTGCTCGGGCGTCATTTTTGACGGGAATGGTATTCCGTTTATATTGCGCGCAAGACGGATACGTGTACTTACGGCAATATCATCCTGTGGCGCCGATACACCGTACCAACAACTCATAGCGTATCCCCCTCAAGTTCCTTGATTTTATCACGCACAACTGCCGCCTGCTCATATTTTTCCTCGCCTACAAGACGGCTCAAAAGAGCGCGGAGCTCGTCTATATTATCATCCGTTTTTTCTGTAACAGACGCACGGCTTGGAATTTTTCCTATATGCTTGGTACTGCCGTGCACCCTTTTTAGATACGGCAAAAGCTGTTCGTAAAACGTGGTATAACACTCGGAACAACCGCATTTACCGCTTTTTGCAATGTCTGAAAATGTAGAGCCACAACAACCGCAACGCGTAACCTGTGTGTTTTTGGGCGCGCTTGCTGTATCGCCAAACATTGACGAGAGCATCTGCGAAAGGTTGCTGCCTTTTATATCACTGTAGCCCTCATTTGCAGCGCAATGACTGCAAAGATGTTTTTCTGTGACCTTTCCGTTTATAACCGAACGTATATGTGTTGTGGCCAGACTTTCTCCGCATTTTTCACAAAGCATAAAATCATTCCTCTCAAAGTTGCACAAGCAGCATTTCTTTAAGAATTGCTGCGCGTAAGCTGTCCTGCAATATTACAGGCACACTGCGCATAACATTGTTTGACAGCGCCGCATACATAATGCGCGCCGTTTCTTTTGAAATAAGCTCAGACTGCAAGCAATTTTCAATAACTATACGCGCGCTCATTGTGTCAATGCTATCGCCTATCGAGTTAATTATATGCATAAAGGCGGTCGACTTACGCATAACGACACGGCTGATTTTAATATAACCGCCGCCGCCGCGACGGCTTTCAATTATATAACCGTGCTCTGGCGTAAAACGCGAAGACAGCACATAGTTAATCTGACTTGGCGCGCAGCCTATAACGTTTGCAAAATCATTGCGTTGAATTTCGGCGGTATTTTCCTCCGACTCGTTAAGCATACGCAAAATTTCATTAGTTATTAAATCGCTGATTTTCATATTCATACCATCCCTTTGACTTTTCCTGACTTTATTATAATGCTAAGGTCAGGAAAAGTCAAGAATTATTTAAAAATATTTTTGTAACACATTAAATTATTTTTGCATAGTATGTGATGAAAGACAAAAAAGGAGGTCTTGATTATGTGTAATAATAACGGTTTTGGTGGTTGTACTTGGATAATCATCCTTATCCTCTTGTTCTGCTGCTGCGGTAACAACAACGACAACGGTTGCGGTTGCGGTTGCGCTACTAACAACGGCTGCGGTTGCTAAGTAAAAATCCATACAGCAAAGCGACTTGGCGCCTGATATCAGGCGCCAAGTCGCTTTTTATTTTCTTAAATATTCCTCACACAAAAGCAAAAGCCTGACAGTGCTTGCCGTCAGGCTTTATGTATAACATTAGTTATTATCAAAGAATTTTAAAACAGAACCAAAATTGTCGTCACCATCATCACCGGTATCACCGAGAAGTGCTGCGAGGTCATCTTTCTTTTCGTTCTTAATATCTTCGCCAAGACCAGTTGCTACAACAGTAACACGGATAGTGTCCTCAATACTTTCGTCAAGCTGAGCACCCCAGATGATTGTTGCATCGGGATGAGCCATCTCCGCAATAATTGTAGAGGCCTGCTCAACCTCTTCAAGACCGATATCGTCAGAACCCGTAATGCTGATGATTACGCCGCGAGCATTATCCATAGAGGTTTCGATAAGCGGGCTTGTAATTGCCATACGCGCAGCCTGCTCTGCCTTGTCGCGACCTGTTGCAACACCAACGCCCATATGCGCGTAGCCTGCATTTTCCATAACAGCCTTAACGTCAGCAAAGTCAAGGTTAACAAGCGCTGTAACGTTGATAAGCTCTGAAATGCTTGAAACACCCTGACGAAGAACGTCGTCAGCAATGTTGAATGCATTTTTAAATGTAATCTTCTGCTCGGATACAAACTTAAGTCTCTCGTTAGGAATAACGATAAGGCTGTCAACATGCTCGCCGAGTGCGGCAATACCTGCCTCTGCCTGAGTCATACGCTTTTTACCTTCAAAAGCAAAAGGCTTTGTAACGATACCAACGGTAAGGATACCAAGCTCCTTAGCAATCTCGGCAACAACGGGAGCTGCACCTGTACCTGTGCCGCCGCCCATACCTGCGGTAATGAATATCATATCAGCACTACGAAGAACTGCTGCGATTTCATCGCGTGACTCTTCTGCTGCGGTGCGGCCGTTGTCGGGGTTGCCACCTGCACCCATACCTGCTGCTGATTTTTCACCAATCTGAATTTTCTGGTCGGCTTTTGAAAGGAAGAGAGCCGCTTTATCGGTATTAATAGCAATAAACTCAACACCGCGAACGCCTGCTGCGACCATGCGGTTAACAGCGTTACCGCCGCCTCCGCCTACACCTACGACCTTAATCTGAACTACGTTTTCCATTTCTTCTGCAACTTCGAATGGCATTTTAAAATTCCTCCATCTTTATACAAATATATCTATACGCACTAATATACAAATACATATTAGCACAAGTTAAAACAAATTTCAATAGTTTTTATTACAAAATTGTAACTTTTTTTAATTATCCTCTTCGGTGAAGCTTCCTTGACTGTTTGTGGGTGTCCACATACTTAAATTTATCTTGCCTTTTCGGTCGGGAATACTGTCTATCATACCCTTAAGGTGAGCGATTTTTTCCTCTGTGTAATCGGTTGTGCCTAGCAGTACGGTAAATCTACCCTCTACCTCAAGAGATATCTCCAAAACGTTGCTCACGTCAATTTCATCAATGTTTATCTCTTTATTTTGCAAAGTAGAAATCAGAGTATTTACAAGTTCTTCTTCGGCATTATTTACATATGTCGCCTTACTGCTTACCTCTCCATTGATACCGCTTGTTATAATTTGAAAAACGTTTTCGGGAATTTCGGTTTGCTCTTTTAATATATAACCGTTTTCACTCAGAATAAAATAACTCTCACCCGACTGATAATACGCATATTCCTTGGCATCAGTAACTGTTAAAATAACGGCATCGGGCAAAACCCGCTTTAATTTAACACTGTCAACGTACGGAAGTTTTTGTCGAATATTATTCTCGATTTCCTCCTCGGATACCACCAATAGATTATCGTCGGTAGTAAGCTTTGATGCTTTTATGATTTCTGATTTTGAATAAATCTCACTGCCTGAAACGTTTATACGCTTTATCGGGAAAAATACTGTAAAGCACATTATGGCAAGCGTTATCAATGCAATTATCAAAAAGAAAATAAAGGCTATTTTAAGACGTCTGCGGCGCGCTTTTTTCTGTCTTACTGCGCGGCGCTTATTTATATCAGACTGCATCAATTTCACTTACCCTTCTTGTTTAAATTTCCTTTATATCAGCGCCTAAAAGTGAGAGACGCTCTGCAATATTTTCATATCCTCTTTTAATGTGGTGTGTATCGCCGACAACAGTCACGCCCTGTGCCGCAAGAGCTGCTACAACCAATGCCGCGCCACCACGAAGGTCAGTGCACTTACAAGCAGCGCCCGATAGCGAGTCAACACCCTCAACAATAGCCACTCTGCCCTCTACTCTTACGTTTACGCCAAGGCGTTTAAGCTCATCAATATAGCGAAAACGGTTTTCAAATATATTTTCGACCATAATTGAAGTACCCCTTGCTTTTGTAAGCATTGCAAGTATTAACGGACCCGCATCGGTAGGAAATCCAGGATATATTGCCGTTCTTACAATTGACACACGCGATAAACGTTGCGGTGCTTTTACAATAATACTTTTTTCGGCATACTTTATCTGACAGCCCGCCTCTTCAAAAACAGAGTTTATCGCTGTAAGGTGCGAAGGCATCACGTTTTTAAGCGTTATTTCTCCGCCTGTTATAGCCGTCGCCGCCATATAAGTTGCCGCGGCTATACGATCGGGAATCACGGTGTGCTCACAGCATTTTAAACTGTCAACTCCGTAAATTGTAATCACATCTGTTCCCGCGCCAAAAATACGCGCGCCGCAGGAATTTAAAAAGTCAGCCAGATCACAGATTTCGGGTTCTTTTGCAGCGTTGTGAATTATCGTAACACCTTTTGCCGTGGAAGATGCCAATATTATATTTTCGGTAGCGCCAACGCTTGCAAATGATAGATTTATGTTAGCGCCGTTAAGTCCTTTAGGCGCATTAAATTCTATAAGTCCGTGACTTTCCGTAACCTTTGCGCCCAGACGCTTGAGCGCTGAAATATGCAAATCAATGGGTCTTGGTCCTAACTCGCAACCACCGGGGCTGCTTATTACGGCGTTGCCGCATCTACCCAGAATTGCGCCTAAAAATATCACGGAAGAACGCATTTTTAGCATAAGGCTATCAGGTATGCGACTGCACCTTATTTCATTTGTATCAATAGTAACGGTATTATTTTTAAAAGAGCAATTACACCCAAGATGCCTTAGTATATTCAGCGACGCATTAACGTCAGAAAGCTTAGGACAATTATGTATAATACTGTTACCGTTACAAAGCACCGTTGCGGCAAGTATTGGCAAGACGCTGTTTTTAGCGCCGTGTATACTTACCTCGCCAAAAAGTCTGTTTCCGCCGTTTATAACAAGTTTTGACATTGTCTTTCCCCCTACAAAAAGGTTTTACAATGTCATATTATGCAAATTTTAAAAAATTGCTATTTTTGGTTATGCATTTGTGTATAACTGCATTATTATTTCATAAATCCGCTCGTTTGCGTCTATTATTGCGCTGCCGCGCGCCGCCGCGGACATTCCGCTGAGGCGAGGTTTGTTTTCAATAAGATTTGACACAACCTCTATCAATTTGTCAACATTCAAATCTTTTTCCTCAATAATTTCAGCAGCACCCGTACGCTTTAGAGTCATTGCATTATGGAATTGATGATTTTCGGCAACGTAGGGTGACGGAACAAGAATTGAAGGCTTGCCACAGGCAAGCAGTTCGCTCAGCGTTATAGCGCCCGCGCGACAGATTATAAGGTCTGCAGCCGCCATACAAACGTCCATATCGCTGATATATTCTCTTATATCAATCTTGTCGGACAAATTAACGTCTTTAAGACTGTTAATAAAATCGCTATAACCCGACTTGCCCGTGCCGTGTATATGATAAAACTTATCACTACCGTTGTGCCACTTAATAAGTCCTGAAACGGCTTCATTTATTCGCATGGCGCCAAGTGATCCGCCAAAGGATAGAAGCATAGGCACATTGTCTGCAAGACCTAATTTAGCGCGCGCTTCTTCGCGTGAAATTTTCAAAAGCTCCTGACGTACTGGATTACCCGTAATGAAAGGCTTTTTCTTAAGCTTTAGATATTTTTCCGCCTCGGGCATAGCAAGCATTACGGCATCTACGTTTGGCGCTAACATTTTGGTTGTAACACCCGGAAATGCATTCTGCTCGTGTATAGCAGTCTTTATGCCCATTTTTGCGGCTTCACGCAAAACGGGACCGCTTACGTATCCGCCCGTACCGACAACAACGTCGGGTTGTATTTCCTTTAAAATCTTTCGCGCCGTCACAGATGAGGTCAAAGCCTTAGTTGCAGCCGAAATATTTTTACCTATATTTTCAATACTTAACTTGCGCTGAAAACCCGCAACCGAAATTGTACGAAAATTATAACCCTTTTCGGGTACTAATTTAGATTCTAACTTATCGGGAGTTCCAATATAGCTTATGTGAGCGTCGGGGTGTTTCTCTCTTATATAGCCCGCAATTGCAAGAGCAGGATTGATATGCCCCGCAGTGCCTCCGCCAGCAAAAAGTATATGCATAAAGCGTATTCCTCCTATTTTACTTTTTCAATATCAGCGCCACGCGACACCGAAAGCACAATGCCCATTTCGGCAAGCAGTATCAGCAACGACGTACCACCGTAGCTAAAGAACGGTAGGCTTATACCCGTATTTGGTATGGTGTTTGTAACAACCCAGATATTAAGCATCGCCTGCAGTCCCACCTGAAAGGTAAGACCGATTGCAAGCATAGAACCAAATTTATCGGGAGCACGCATAGCGATTGTAAATCCGCGCCATACAAGTAGCGCAAACAAAATTATTATAAGCACGGCGCCCACAAGACCCAATTCCTCACAAACGATAGAAAAAATAAAGTCGTTGTGCGGTTCGGGCACCCAAAGATATTTTTGTCGCGACTGACCTATACCTCTGCCAAGTATGCCGCCCGAGCCAATTGCCAATAGCGACTGTATTGTTTGAAATCCTTCGCCCTTGGCATCTGCCCAAGGGTCAAGCCAATACTTTATACGGTCTGCGCCGTAGCTGATAAAGCCCGTTGACTGTGTAATAATCACAAGCACGACGCCCGCCACAGCCACGACTATACCCGCTATGACTACCTTACGGTTAAGACCGCCAATGTATATTAAAACCACGCCGATTGCAGCGATAAGCAACGTAGCGGAAAGATGCGGCTCTAATACAACAAGTAAGCAGGTAACACCTAAAACACCAAATAAAAACAATATGAATTTCCAGTTATTCATAAGTTTCTGATTTGCGGCAATCAGCGTTGAAAAAAGTATTACAATAGCAAATTTTGCAATCTCTGACGGCTGAAAACTGAAACCACCGATTGCAAACCAACGCTTAACGCTCATTCCGCTGACCATTGGCGGCAAAATGAGTAACACCACTAACATAACCGCCGTTACGATATAAACCAACCAGCTTATCTTGCGCCAGAAGTGATAGTTTATGCGCGAGGTAACAAACATCGCAATAATGCCCGCGCCCGCAAACAGCGCCTGCTTTATTATGAATTTATAACTGTTATCATAATACTCAAGGGAATAGGCATAGCTTGCTGAAAAAAGCATAACAAGACCTATCGTCAGCAGTATAAGAACAAAGGAAAGAAAGGTAATATCAAGCTTGCCGCTTTGAAAAAAGCCGCTTCGCTTATTTTTTAACGTAGACTTTGCCATAATACCCTTCCTCCTTTAGATTTGAATAGAAATTACCAATTAAAAATTATTGAAAGTAATGCTATCAAGCATCCTATAAATGCTACAAATGAGAACAAAATTACTACCTTTTGTTCGGAAAATCCGCTCATTTCAAAATGATGGTGAAGCGGCGCCATCTTAAACAGTCTTTTGCCCGTGCGTTTAAACCAGAACACCTGTAAAACGACCGACAGCGCCTCAATCAGATATACACATCCCATTAGAAGCAGCAGTATCGGTCTGCCGATTCCAAACGAGAGGGCTACAACCATACCGCCTAAGAACATTGAGCCCGTGTCACCCATAAACACTTTTGCAGGTTTTGAGTTCCATACGACAAATCCCGCGCAAGCGCCTGCTAATGCCGCTGACAACGAGTTTATAGAGCCTATACCCATTCTTCCCGAAGCCAGCATAAAAGCGCAGGCAACAACGAGCGTAACGCTTGAAGCCAGACCGTCAAGACCGTCAGTAAGGTTAACCGCATTTGTAAATCCGTAAATAAACATAAGCGCTATAGGCCAAAAGAGCAGTCCCGCTCCGTTTACAATACTTATTTCACCAATAAACGGAATATATGTCGTATGCATTCCGCAAAGCGCTAATGTTACAAGATATGCCGCAGAAACAAGTAGCTGCATAAAGGTTTTTTGCTTTGCAGTAAGGCCAAGATTTCGTTTTTTTACAACCTTGATATAATCATCAAAAAACCCTATTGCGCACATACAAAGCGCCATTACTATGCCCGCAAGCAAAATTGTGAGGCTGTACGGTTGTGACATTTCACTTGCATAATCGCCCTTGATAAGATACGAAAATCCAAAGCCGATAGTCATTGACAACAACACGCCTGCTACCATCATTACGCCGCCCATTGTGGGGGTGCCTTGTTTGTCTTTGTGCCAATTGGGACCTTCTTCAAGAATAGTCTGCCCAAATTTTAATTTTCTTAAATACGGAATTACAATAAACCCGAGCAACGCCGTTACAGCAAATGAAACAAGCGCCACTACAACTGAGGTATAGTCTTTCATAATATTCCCCTCTTAAAATTCTTATGTTTTAAAGCTCGTCAAGGGCTTCACGCACTACCTCTCGTTCGTCAAGATGTATCGTTGCGTCCTTTAATATCTGATAGGTTTCGTGCCCCTTGCCCGCAAGAACGATTATATCGTTAGGTTTAGCAATTTTCACGGCATATTTTATAGCCTCTACCCTGTTTTCAATTACCTTGACGGGTGCCCCATAGCCTTCCGTTCCGACAAGAATATCTTTTATTATATCATCGGGATTTTCACTGCGCGGATTATCACTTGTTACAATAACGTAATCAGCATATCTTACCGCAATATTACCCATAATGGGACGTTTGGTTTTATCGCGATCACCGCCGCAGCCAAAAAGCGCAATAACACGGTTTTTTTCACAGTCGCTGAAGGTTTTTAATATGTTTTTCAGTCCATCGGGCGTGTGCGCATAGTCAATTATTACTGTAAAATCGCGGCCTGTAGGCACAGACTCTGCTCTACCCTTTATACCCTCTATAGACTGTATTGCGTCCGCTACCGTAGATATAGGTAATCCAAGCTCCAAAGCGGTTACCGCGGCGCACATAGAATTATAAACCGAGAATTTGCCGCCTGTATTGAACTTTATATGATTTAAAATGTTATTACTTACAAGCTCATATTCAACGCTTGTGGGATAATATTTCACAGCTTTTGCACTATAGGTTGAATTATCACCCAAAGAATACGATACTACTTTACAGTCAAGACCGTTTATAAGTTGTTCACAGTATTCATCATCGCTGTTTACAATCGCCGTTTTGCACATTTTAAACAGTCTTTTTTTAGCGGCAAGATAATTTTCCATAGTGATATGGTAATCAAGGTGGTCTTGTGTAAGATTGGTAAACAGCGCCGCATCAAAACAAAGACCACAAACACGTTTCTGGTCTAACGCGTGAGAGGATACCTCCATAACAACATACTCACAGCCCTTTTCTTTCATAAGGGCAAACAAACGGTTAAGCTCGTAAACGCCTGGTGTTGTATTCTTGGTTGGCAACGCCTCGTCACCAATCATATTTTGAATTGTGCCGATAAGTCCAACCTTGTAACCTGCGTGCTCTAAAATACTTTTGAGCATATACGTTATAGACGTTTTTCCGTTTGTGCCCGTAACGCCGATTAGCTTCAGGTCGCCTGCGGGTCTGCCAAACCAAGTAGCGCACATATCGGCGTAAAGTTCGCGAGTATCGGATACAATAATCTCGTTTTTTACACCTGTTTTACGCTCGGTTATAACAACCGCTGCGCCATTTTCTGCGGCAGCCGCCGCGTACTTGTGGCCGTCGTCGGTGACACCGTTAATACATACAAAGGCATAGCCCTCTTTTATCTCGCGCGAATCGCTGGTTATACCCGTAATCTCTATATCGGCAAACTTATTACTAACATTTGGTATAAGGTCTTTTAATAGCATTTTTTACTCCTTAAATATCTACTCGGAAACGTCGGTTTCCGCCATATCCGCAGAGGCCTCGTCACGGAAATATACCGTAACTATCTGACCGAGCGACACCGTCTCTCCCGCCTTGATATCCTGGTCGTATGATAAAACTGTGTTTGATGATATACTGCCTGAAAACTCAACATTTATACCTGCAGTAGCCGCAGCAGAATTAACCTCACTGGCTGTCAGCCCTATAAGATTCGGCACAGTTGCGGTTTGCGATTCGGTTTCTTCGGTATAAAGAATTACCATACCGCCGTTGTATACCGAGCTTCCTGCTTCGGGCAACTGTTTTACAACAGTCTCGCCACTGCCGATAACCTTATAAGAGAGTTTTAAACTATTAATTCTTGTCTTTGCGGCAGAAATTTCTTCGCCTGTAACGTCGGGAACCGAAACCGAAATTTTTTCAAGTTCTTCATCGGTATACTGCGGCTCATAGCCCATATACGGCAAAATATCGGTCATAATTTTAGATCCTACAGGAGCCGAAATAAGACCGCCGTAATAGTTTGCGCCCGCAGGCTCATCAAGCATTACAAATACTGCAATTTCAGGGTCGTCAATGGGCGCGATACCTACGTAAGAACCGATATAAAGGTGTGAGTTGCCCGTTGAGAGTATCTTTGACATCTTCTGCGACGTACCCGTCTTGCCACCCACACGGTAGCCCGAAACGATACCGTTTTTAGCGCCGTTTTCTACAACGTATTCAAGCATCGTGCGCATAGTAGCAGAGGTTGTCTCGGAAATTACCTGCTTGCGATTTTCATTTAAAAAGCTTTCAATAACGTTATTATCGCTATCTATTATTTTATCGACAAGATGCGGTGTTACCGAGTATCCGCCGTTTACCGCAGTAGCGGCAAGGCTTATCATCTGAATAGGCGTAATATTAAAGGTCTGACCGAACGACGAAGATGCAAGCTCTGTAGGCCCTCTTTCTTCGTGATAATACGGTGACGCCTCACCGGGCAAATCAATACCTGTTTTACCCGTAAGATTGAAAGCACTAAAATATTTTGAAAAAGTGTCAACCCCTATTAGCTGACCTATCTGAATAAAGGCAGGATTGCAGGAATTGGAAATTGACTGTTGTAGCGTTTGTGTACCGTGACCGCCCTTTTTATCATGACAATGGTATGTACGGCCTGCCACAATATAAGAGTGATTACAGGTAAAGGTGCTGTTGGCGGTTACAAGATTCTCTTCCAAAGCTACGGCAGCCGTAAAAATCTTGAATACCGAACCGGGCTCATAGGTATCAGATACCGCTTTGTTACGCCACTGACGGTTAAGAAGCTCACTGCGTTTAGCGCTCTTTTCTTCTTCGTTGGTAATAGCGTCAACCGTTGCCTGATCCTCGGCAGATAAAGCAAACGGCTCGTTTGGGTTAAAGTCGCCGCTAACCGCCATACCAAGTATAGCGCCCGTATTTACGTTCATCGCAATAACAGCGCCTCGTTCTTGTATCTGTTCCTGCTCTACGGCTATATCAAGATATTTTTCACAAACGTACTGGACATAAGAGTCAAGCGTCAGCACAAGCGAATTGCCCTGCTTTGCCTCCTCGACCTTCTCATAGCTAAAGCGCATATCGGTGCCCTTGGCGTTTTTTGCCGCAACAACTCTGCCCGCAACACCTGTAAGCTCGTTGTCATAATAACTTTCAAGACCCGCAAGTCCCTGATTGTCGTCGCCTACAAAGCCGAGTACAGTAGACGCCAGCGAATCGTTTGGATAATAGCGTTTTGTCGTCTCGTCAAGGCCGATGTAGCTTGCAATTTCTAATTTCTCGTTATCTAAAATCCACTGTCTTATAGTGTCAACGGTTTCCTGCTCAATTTTCTTTTTAACGATAACGTAATACGACTCTTTTTGACTCAGCTCATAAATTTCGTCATATTCCATACCGAGTATCGAAGACAGACCTTCCGCTATTGTCTTTCGGATCTCCTCCGCCTCGGATTTATCGTCAAGCTTGTTAATACCGTTAGGGGTAAGATACACCGTCCACGCGGGCGAGCTTGTGGCAAGCAAATTCATATTGCTGTCATAGATATCGCCGCGCGGCGCGGATATAAGGCTGTCATAAAGCTGCTGCTCGGACGCCTTTGCCTGATACTCCTCGCCGTTTACAATCATTATTTTCACAAGGCTGGTAGTAGAAACTAAGGTAAGGCATAAAACGACAAGAACCATAACAATTACCGCTCTTTTAAGCATCTGCTTGTTTGGTCTTACAGACATTACACCCTACCTCCTAACTTAAAAATGTTTATCTTTTTTATGCTCGAAAACGAGAGTCGGCGTTTTTGCCGCAACTCTCGTATCCATTGTTAATATTATATTAGTTTGATAATTAAAGTATCACTTTTAATTATTGCTACCGCTGACGGTTTCTCCGTCTTTTGTTACAGCGGTATTTTTATCGTTAACCCTTATATATTTCACTTGATTTTTATCCATTTTCTGCATACCGATTTCGGCTGCCTCAAGCTCTATATTAGAGTACGAAATAACGCGCTCAAACTCTACCTCTAAACTTGTTTTCTGACTCTCGAGCGCATTAATTTCGCTTTTAACGTCGTTGATTTTTGAGTTAACCTCGTTTATCTGTAGTCTTAAAAAGATATTACCGCACATCGCCGCCAGAACAAAAACTGTCGTCATAACGGCAAATGCCGATGCTGAAACACGCTTTACCGCGCGTGTTTTAGCGCGTCTTTGCGCCTTGGTTTGTGGCAATTTAACAATATTATCTTTTCTTACCGGTTCTGCCGAACGCGGCATAAACATTTCAAAATCGTACGCCAGACTGTCGTTATAATATTTTAAATTGTCCACCGTATTCCCTCCTGTTATATTTTAAAACTAAATTCACAATTTTACTATTGCGCGCAGCTTTGCGCTTCGGCTACGCTGATTTACTGCAAGCTCCTCTTCGCTCGCAGTAATCGGCTTTTTAAATTGCAATCTGCCGCGCGGGGATTTTCCGCATACACATACGGGAAAATCGGGCGGACAGGTGCAGCCTGTACAGTATTCTTTAAACCGTTGCTTTACTATTCTGTCTTCCAAAGAATGAAAGGTAATAATCGACAGCACGCCGTCTGTATTTAGCATATCGAACGCTGTGTCTAAAACACGCTCAAGATGACCTAACTCGTCATTTACGGCTATGCGCAATGCCTGAAAGCATTTTCGGGCGGGATTTCCGTCACGTCGCGCCGCCGCGGGATAGCAAGCGGCTATAATATTGGCAAGCTGTGTTGTTGTTTCTATTTTTTGCGTCTCGCGGCACTTTATGATATTGCAAGCAATTTTGTAAGCAAACTTCTCTTCGCCGTAATCGCGGAAAATTTTCGTAAGCTCGTCCACCGACAAGGTATTTACCAAATCAGCGGCGGTAGTGCCAATCTTACTCATACGCATATCAAGCGGAGCATCGTATTTATAGGAAAAACCGCGTTCCCCGTTATCAAGCTGATAGGACGAAACTCCAAGGTCAAGCAGTATACCGTCTACCTTCTCAATGCCTAGGCTATCTGCCGCCTGTTTCATTTCGGAAAAATTACACTGAACAACCGTCGCGTTATAGTCTTTCAGACGTCCTCTCGCCGTACGCACCGCGTCGGGATCCTGATCGAGCGCTATAAGTCTACCGCTTGTAAGTCGCTTTGCAATCTCACGCGAATGACCCGCGCCGCCCGCCGTGCCGTCGATATAAATGCCGTCGGGTTTAATGTTCAGCGAATCAATCGTTTCATCAAGTAATACCGATATATGCTTAAAGTCCATATCTTAAAAATCCAATTCATTAACAATAGCAGCGATAGATTCGGGTGTGTACTCAGAATTTTCTTTCTGCCAAAGTTCTTTGTTCCAAATTTCAAGGTTTGTATCAACACCGATTATGTGAGCCTCAGTATCAAGAGACGCAAATTCACGTAGAGATGCAGGAATAAGTATTCTGCCCTGTGAGTCAAACTCTACCTCAAAGGCGCCTTCGTAAAGATAACGTTTTACAACGCTTGATTTTGCTGCGGGCAGATTACCAATTTTTTCAACCAGCTTGTCCCACTGCGCAGTGGGATAAACGCATATACAGTTTTTGCCGTATATACCGCGGCAAACCATAAAAGAATTTCCAAATTCATCACGCAGTTTTGCAGGTATGGCAATTCTGCCTTTTTTATCTATTGTATGGTCGTATCCGCCATAAAGCATAATTGCCACCTCACTTTCACCACTTTAATACACTTTTATGGTTTTTCTATACACTTTTCACCACTTAAATGTATTATAGTCCCACAAAAATAAAAAATCAAGACTTTTTTATAAAAAACATAAAAAAATCTTGATTTTTTTGAAAGATGTATATAAAAGTATTAAAAAATTATTTGTTTTATACAAAAAACTGCACCGCTATTGCGGCGCAGCCTTTTTAGTACCTTAGTTACAGATTGTAATTTCGGTATCCTTATCAAATATGTGGATTTTGCTGGGTTCAAGAGCAATTTTGATCTTGTCGCCCGGTTTAGCTGTGTTGGTAGGAGCAACGCGAGCGTTGATAGCCTGACCTTCGCAGTTCATATAGAGGTATGTCTCAGCACCCATAAGCTCGGTAACTTCAACATCTGCCTCAACAATACCGTCGGGGTTAGCAGCAAGAAGATCTTCTTCGTTGTGAACGTGCTCAGGACGAACACCGATAATAACTTCCTTATCAACGTAAGGAACGAGTGCGTCGTTCTTGTTCTTCTCTGCGGGAAGCTTAATCTTAAACTTAACGCCTGCGCGAGTCTTGGTATCTTCAGAGCCAAACTCAGCGTAGAAATCGTTACCCTCCTTAAGAATCTTTGCCTCAATAAAGTTCATCTGCGGTGAACCGATAAAGCCTGCAACGAAGAGGTTGCAAGGATAGAGGTAGAGGTTCTGAGGTGTGTCAACCTGCTGAATGATACCGCTCTTCATAACAACGATACGGCTTGCCATTGTCATAGCCTCGGTCTGGTCATGGGTAACGTAGATAAAGGTTGTACCCAAACGCTGATGAAGCTTAGAAATCTCGGTACGCATCTGTGCACGAAGCTTAGCGTCCAAGTTTGAAAGAGGTTCGTCAAGCAAGAATACCTTAGGCTCACGAACAATAGCACGACCAAGCGCTACACGCTGACGCTGACCACCTGACAAAGCCTTTGGCTTACGCTCGAGAAGATGAGCAATGTCAAGAATACGGGCAGCCTCTTCAACACGGCGCTTGATTTCATCCTTCGGTGTTTTGCGAAGTTTTAGACCAAATGCCATATTATCAAAAACTGTCATATGAGGATAAAGTGCGTAATTCTGGAAAACCATCGCGATGTCGCGGTCCTTAGGTGCTACGTCGTTTACGAGGCGATCGCCGATGTAAACTTCACCTTCAGAGATTTCTTCAAGACCTGCAACCATACGAAGAGTTGTAGATTTACCGCAACCTGAAGGACCAACGAAAACGATAAATTCCTTGTCCTTGATTTCAAGGTTGAAATCGGTTACCGCGGTTACGCCACCGGGGTATCTTTTGTAAACGTTGCGAAGAGATAAACTTGCCATAAAAATGGACCTCCTGATAAAATTCCTAATTTACTTTGTTATTATAACAAACTTTTCAATTAAATGCTATGACTATTTCACACAATGTTTTGGCGACGCTTTTGGTAAAAGTATCTAACCTTTTTGAATTATCTGTAAAAAATGCTATTTTCTAACTGTTCTTTTGTCATTTCTATACATTCGCCCTCTTTGAGCGTATCGGGAATTGTGAGTCCGCCTATTGATTCGCGGCGTAAATCGTTAACACCCAGCCCTACCGTGCCAAACATTCGCTTAATTTGATGATACTTGCCTTCGGTTATGATGATGCGGGCAACGTTTTCTGATATTCGCTCAAGTTTTGCCGACTTACAAACCGTGCCGTCGGCAAGAACCACACCCTCATTAAACACTTTTATCATACCGTCGTTTATATCGCCATCAAGGGTGACAACGTACGATTTTGATATCTCCTTTTTTGGTGATATACAGTTGTGAGCAAAAACGCCGTCGTCGGTTATAAGCAGCAAGCCTGTAGTATCCTTGTCAAGTCTTCCTACAGGAAAAAGTCCCTGTCGCCTAATGCTCTGCGGCACTAAATCCACAACCGTTTTGCGCGATTTATCCGTAGCAGCAGACAAAACGCCCTTTGGCTTGTTCATAAGAATATATATGTATTCCCTATACCCTACTGTATTGCCCTCGTAAGTAACGCAGTCGCTGTCTGCGTCTATTATCTCGCCCACGTTGCGAACAACAACACCGTTGACTGTAGCCCTGCCCTTTAAAATGCCTGTCCGCACAATACTGCGGGAGAGCAGTAGCTGATTTGAAATAAATTTATCAAGTCTTTGTTTTTTCACTTTTCCTCCTGTTTAGGCTTACGAGAATTTAATCCGTCAGCCTAAGCGGTAGCATAAAACCGCTAAGCGCCGATGATGAAACGTCGCCGCCGATTATCCTATCGTTATATACGATTATATTTATAACACATTCGCCCGTATAGCTGTCGGGCGGATTGATTTTATAGGTGTATATAGTCACTTCACAGCCCTTATACAAAGAAAGGTCATATCCTGCCGATTTTTGCAAAGTGTTATAATTTTCGTAAACGTCATAAAAAACCTCGGGAATATTTACCGCCTTTACACTCGGCTCATTTGATGTAACCGTATATCCCAAATCTTTAATAAAAATCAATCTGTCGGCATTTGTTTTTGCATTTGCATCGTTGTTCCCTGCCGCATATATCTCACAGCAGATAAAGCCCACACAGACAAACACGGCAAAAATTATTAAAAATCTTTTTTTAGTAAAGGTTACGTACGGCTTCAAACAAAATCACCTCAATAAATTTTATGAGGCGCTCTTTTGTGTTATACCAAAATACAAACCGCGTGCGCCGATATGCCGCTGCCGTTACCCGTAAAGCCTAACTTTTCCTCTGTGGTAGCCTTTACGTTAACACAGGACACTTCTACACAGCAATCCTCCGCTATGTTTTTGCGCATAGATTCTATATAATCTTTAAGCTTTGGTTGTTGCGCAATTACCGTGCAATCAATATTGCCTACGGAATAACCGTTTTCTTTTATAAGATTCACAACGTGTCGTAGCAGTATTCTTGAATCAATACCCTTGTATCTTGGGTCCGTGTCGGGAAAATGCTTGCCTATGTCGCCAAGCGCCGCGGCGCCAAGCAGCGCGTCGCTTATGGCGTGAAGTAACACGTCGGCATCAGAGTGACCAAGTAGCCCCTTTTCATAAGCGATATCAACTCCACCTAAAATCAGTTTTCTGTTTTCTGTCATACGGTGAACGTCATAACCATGGCCTATTCTCATACTTCGCTCTCCCCTTTTACCAAACTTTCGGCGATAGCAATATCGTCGGGTGTTGTAATTTTAATGTTTTTTGCGCTGCCGATTACGGCTTTAACGCTATAACCTGCCGCTTCCATAACCGACGCATCATCAGTAAGCTCTTCTACGCTCGCAAGAGTATTGCAGGCATTTTTATATTTTTCTACGTCTACTCCCTGCGGTGTCTGCGCGGCATAAAGCATACTGCGGTCAACGGTAGATAGCACTACACCGTCTTCCGTTACTTTCTTAACCGTATCGTTTATTTTGCTGACACAAAGCGATGCATCAAAACTGTTAAGCGTGTCTGCTACCGCGCTGATTGTCGCCGAATCAACAAATGGTCGCGCTCCGTCGTGTATCAGTACCTTTGAATCTTTTTTATCAAGACGCTCTATGCCTTTCATAACCGATTCGTGACGGTTGGCGCCGCCCTCGACGATATCGGAAATTTTGTGTATTGAATACTTTTCGCAAACAAGCTGCATATCAAGTATGCTGTCGCGCGCTGTAACTACTATAATTTTTGAAATATCAGAGCAAGACTCAAACGCCATAAGCGTGCGCGCGATTACAGGCACACCCAAGACAGGCATAAACTGTTTGTTGATGCCCTTCATTCTGGTGGAACTACCCGCCGCGACAATTATAACAGGAATAGCCGAATCCTTTTTTTCACAAATCTCATACTGTAATTTTATATCTGTTTTATTCATTTTTTATCCTTTAAAAAAGCCGCACCCTTCCGTAAAGCACGAAATCGGCGCGGCAAATTTTAATTTTTAATATTACTCTGCGTCGTCGCAGCAGCAATCGCAATCTTCGTCACAGCAATCGCAGTCAAAATCAAACTCTAAATGTGTGCCGCAGTTGGGGCAATCAATACCTTCATCCTCAAGCATCTCTGCATCAAGATAAATTATATCGTTGCAAGACGGGCACTCAACCTCATAAAGCTCGTCATCACAGCAGTCGCAATCTTCATCATCGCAGCAGTCACAGTCGCAGTCGTCCTCATAGATGATATCCTCTAAAGAAGCGAGGTCTTCATCAACTGCGTCTATCTGCTCGCTCATATCATCGCAAGCATCTTCGATATCGCAGATTTCCTCTGTGATGTCACCCAAAAGGTCGATAATAGCGGCAAGAATTTTACCCTCTTTGCTATCGCTATCAAGTGAAAGACCCTCTGCGAGACCCTTTATATAAGCAATCTTTTCACAAATATCCATTGTGTTTTCCTCCAAATATTTTAATTATGCGCGTTCCATATACTCGCCTGTACGAGTATCGATACGAACAACCTCACCCTCGTTGATAAAGAGAGGCACACGAATTTCACAGCCTGTCTCAAGTGTTGCGGGCTTGGTAGCGTTGGTAGCAGTGTTGCCTGCAAAGCCTGGCTCGGTAGCGGTAACGGTAAGTTCAACAAATGTTGGTGGCTCCACACCGAAAACCTTACCCTTGTAAGAAAGAACCTTACATACCATATTTTCCTTTACAAACTTAAAGTTGTCAGAAAGCTCCGAAGCATTGATTGGCTCAAGCTCATATGTTTCCTGATCCATAAAGTAGTAAAGATCGCCATCCTGATATGAGTATTCCATATCCTTGCGCTCAATATAAGCGGTTGGGAATTTAGCTGTTGGGTTATATGATTTTTCGATAACAGCACCTGTAATGACATTCTTTGTCTTTGTTCTTACAAATGCAGCGCCCTTGCCTGGTTTAACGTGCTGAAATTCAACAACCTGTAAAACCTGACCATCCTCTTCAAAAGTAACGCCATTTCTAAAATCGCCGGCACTAATCATTATTATTTCCTCCAAAAAACATTTTACTTCTTGTTATGGCAAAAATTTCACCATTACACACTATATATTGTAATATTATTTGCAAAATTTGTCAAGCAAATCTATTACAATTTAAAGCATTTTTGCGCATCTTTATAATTTCCAAGCACTAAAATGGGGTGTTCTGCCGTAAAAACGGTATCAGGCGTCATTGTCACCGACAATTTACCATTTATAAACATACCCAAAACATTTATATTGTATTTTTTGCGTACATCTACCTGCGCCACGGTTTTACCGATCCAATTTTGAGGCACCTCTAACTCAAATATTGATACATTTTCATCCAACTCCACATAATCGAGCATATTGTTTGAGCCATAGCGAACAGCCGCCCACTTTGCCATCTGTTTTTCAGGAAAAACAATCTTATCGGCGCCGTTGCGCAATAAAAATCTTGCGTGAAAATCACTTGCCGCACGCGACACCACAAACTTTGCGCCCAAATCCTTAAGAAGCGTTGTCGTCTCGAGCGAGCTTTGAAAATCTTTTTTTATGGTAACGATGCAAACGTCGTAATTATCAATTCCTAATCCTTTAAGAAACTCAGGGTTGGTACTGTCACCAATCTGAGCGCTGGTTACAAAATCAATGCATTCGTTTATACATTTTTCACGGATGTCAACCGCCATTACCTGATGACCCAACTTATCAAGCTCGGCCGCCATTGTTTTGCCGAAACGACCCATACCTATTAACAATATATTTTTCATAAAATCACCTTTCTAACCAACTGTTATAGTTGCTTGCGGATATTTTACAAGATTTTTTTGCGTACCGCCAAACGTTGCAAAAACTATGGTAAGACCGCCAACTCTACCCATATACATTAAGAAAATCAATATAATTCGTGAAACGGCGCTAAGGCTTGGCGTAATACCTGTTGTAAGACCTACTGTTCCTATTGCAGAGGCTGTTTCATAAAGGCAGTCTGTAAGCGGAAAATTTTCGACACTGCTTAATACCATTGCTCCAAGAACAAACAAAGTAATATACATAACTAAAACTGTGGCAGCTATTTTCACCGTTTCATCGCTAACCCTTCTGTGCAAAATATGCGCACTATCACGCTTGCGGAACACAGATACAGTAGCTGCTATCAAAACCGCAACGGTTGTAATTTTCATACCGCCCGCCGTAGAACCAGGTGCCCCGCCGATAAGCATAAGCACCGTAACCACTGCATTACCCGTTTCTGATAATCCCGATGCATCAACGGTGTTAAAGCCAGCCGTTCTCGGCGTAACAGCCTGAAAGAGTGATACCAATATTCGCTTCCCAAAACTTAACTCATTAAACTCAAAGAAGAAAAAGTACAGTGTTGGCACTAAAATAAGTATTGCCGTTACCAAAAATATTATCTTACTTTGTACGCGGTAGTGTCTAATATGCCACTTGTTAGTTTTGATATCATCCCAAGTGAGAAAACCTATACCGCCGATAATTATAAGCAGCATAACGGTTATATTTACGATGGGATTATACACATAGCTTGTAAGTGAAGAAAATTTTGCAGTCTCACCCATCAAATCAAAACCTGCGTTACAAAAAGCAGATACAGAATGAAAGACCGACATCCAAATTCCCTTCAAAAATCCGTAATCACGACAAAATACAAACGAAAATGCTACCGCGCCTAACATCTCAACAATAAGGCTTGTGACAATTATAAATCTTGAAAGCTGTATTATTCCACCAACCTTATGAGCAGAAATAGACTCCTGCATAGTGCTTCGTTGCATAAGATTTACCTTTTTGCCCGATAGCATAACAGCAAGTATAGACATAGTTACTATACCCATACCGCCTATTTGTATCATAAGCAAAATGACTATCTGTCCAAAGAGAGACCAGTGGGTTGCGGTGTCATGAACAACAAGACCTGTAACACAACTACTTGATGTGGCAGTAAATAAACAGTCTAAAAATGGGGTTGATGTTCCGCTTTTTGAAGAAAATGGCAGCATAAGTAGCAGTGTGCCTACAATTATCATAGCGGCGAATCCAAATATTATAGTTCTTGAAGATGAAAATACTTTTTGTTTGGGCATAAATACCACCCTTATTATTTTTTCTTTATCCAAGTGCGCGGCGAAAGAAATACCACTATCGGAAAAATTTCAAGACGACCAAGCAACATAGCAAATGACAAGATTATTTTTGAAAAGTCTGTATACCCTGCATAGCTGGCTGTAGGCCCTACAGCCGAAAAACCGGGACCTATATTATTGAAACAAGCTGCCACCGCTGAAAAATTGCTCTCGAATCCAAAAGGTTCAAAGGCAATAAGCAAAAAAACCATAAAAAAGCATATCATATATATAACAAAATATGTGCTTACACTGCTCAGTGTAGAGTCTTCCACTGACTTGCCCTCAAAGTGAACCTTGCCAATCGAACGCGGATGCAACATTCTTCTTATTTCTTTGGTCACCGATTTAAATAGCATTACAACACGCGAAACCTTTAGTCCACCCGCAGTAGAACCCGCGCACGCGCCACAGAACATAAGCAATAAAAGTATAGCTTTACAAAGACCGGGCCACAAATCAAAATCCGCCGTGGCAAAACCGGTTGTTGAAATAATTGATGCCACTTGAAAGGTCGAATTTCTAAGAGCTGTAGAAAAATTTTTATAAATCGGCGCAACATTTGCAGTAATTACCGCTACGCTAACCAAAACAATTGATATATAACACCACAGCTCACTGCTTTTCAGTGCCGTACGTATACGACGCAGTAAAAGTAAATAATAAATGTTAAAGTTTACGCCAAATATCAACATAAATATGGCAATAATCCATTGACAATAAGGGCTATATGATGCTATGCTATCAGCCTTAATTCCAAAACCGCCCGTACCCGCCGTACCAAATGTATGAACAAGGCTATCAAACAACGGCATACCACCCGCAAGCAATAAAGCTGTTTGTAAAACGGTAAGAAAAATATAAATGAGATACAGTATTTTTGCGGTATCCTTTACTCGCGGAACCAATTTGCCAATTATAGGTCCAGGCATTTCAGCGCGCATAATATGAATTGAGCGGTCGGTAAAATTGGGTATAATTGCCATAACAAACACAAGCACACCCATACCGCCTATCCAGTGGGTAAAGCTACGCCAAAAAAGCATACTGCGGCTCATTGCCTCTACATTTGTCAATATTGAAGCACCCGTAGTTGTAAAACCACTGACCGTTTCAAATACGGCATCAACATAAGACTTGATATCACCTGCTATTACAAAAGGCACAGCACCTATTGCCGCCATAATAATCCATGCGAGAGCAGTAATTGCAAAACCGTCTTTAGCATATATGACACGGTTTTTTGTTCTTGTAAATTTAACTATTGCAAGTCCTACCAAAAAAGCGCACAAAGCAGTAATGCAAAACGCAAACAACTGCTTTACTTCAGCATAAATTATTGCCACTATAGCAGGAATTAAAAGCAGCAAAGAAATAATCTGCATTATTCTGCCTGCTGTTTTAAGCACCATTCTTTTATTCATTGTATTACCTCAAAATATCAGCAAGGTCGTTCATTTTTTGATCACCCGATTTTGCAATTACAATAATTTTATCACCTGCAATAATCTCATCGTCACCTATAGGCACAAAAGCTTTTCTTTTTCTAATTATACCCGCAATAAGAACGTCCTTTTTTAGCTGCATATCCTTTAAAGGAATATGCTGACTCTTAAAGTCTGATTGAACATTAAATTCAAGCGCCTCCACACTACCGTTCATTAACTTGTACATCGTTTCAACATTACTGCCAAGTGAATTTTCGAGTGCTCGAGCGTAGCTTGTAACCACGTTGGATACTGCTTTTTTAGGTGACACAATAGAGTCAAGACCTAATTTTTCCGCCATAGCGGCAAGCTCGTTACGGTTAACCTTTGCAATAACGCGCGGAACGTTTTGCGACTGCGCAAAAAACGAGATAAGTATATTTTCTTCATCCATACCGGTAAGCGATACAAACGCATCTGTGGATGCTATACCCTCCTCCATAAGCACCTCTTGCTCGGCGCCGTCACCGTTTATAATAACCGCCTCGGGCAGTTTTTCTGCAAATTGATTACATCTGTTAATATCTTTATCAATTATTGTAACATCAGTACCCGAGCGGATAAGCATTTTAGCGAGATAATAGCAGGTTGTTGTAGCACCCAAAATCATAACCGATTTTGATTGCTTTTTAGCAAGACCTAACATTTTAAGCAGTTTTTGAATTTCAATAAAATTAGCAGTAAGGCATATATGGTCACCTGTTTTAAGTACAAAATTGCCGTCAGGAATATATACCTCATCACCACGCTTTACAACCGAAATCAAAAAGTTTAAATTGTACTTTTTACGAAGTTCAATAAGGTTCATTCCGTCAAGATGCGTACCCTCTTTAAGAACAAGCTCTATCATTGAAAAATTTCGTCTTGAAAAGGTTTCAATATTTATGGCGGCAGGTAGCTTTAATATATTAAAAATCTCTAACGCCGCTAAAAATTCAGGATTTATTGTAAGCGACAAATCAAGATACTGCTTAACCTGACCCATTCGCTTGTCGTTAAATTCGGGGTTACGTACTCTGGCTACAGTATAAGATGCACCCATCTTTTTAGCAATAAAGCAGATAAGCATATTTATTTCATCCGAGTCGGTAACAGAAATTAATAACTCTGCTTTCGATACCTCGGCTTCCTTAAGGGTGTCATTATCTACACCGTTACCGCAAACACACATAACGTCATATATATTACTGATTTCGTCAATAACCTTCTGGTCGCGGTCTACAACGGTTATATCGTGTCCTTCGTTTTCGAGACTTTCGATTAGCGTAGCGCCGATTTTGCCGCCGCCTACAATAATAATCTTCATTAAACTACCCCATTTAAATGTATTGGTTTTTTTATTATACTACACATATTATATTTTTTCCACTACTTTTTTGCATTGACATTAACAAAACACATAATTATAATGATTATAAAAAACACACTTTGGTGATAATATGAAAAAAAATAAAAAAATAATCGTTATTGTAATCAGTATAATTCTCGCAATAATTCTATTACTACTCTCGGCTTTTTGGATTATAACAGCTATAGGCAAACACCAATTTCATAAAGATGATACAAATATTTCAGCCGACTTAGTAGAAATAGAGGACGAAAGCACAATAACATATGATGGCAAAAAATATATTCTTAATAAAAATATAGTAAGCGTTTTAGTAATGGGTATTGACCGTGATAACGTAAACCAGAATTTAGGTAACGGCAACAACGGTCAGGCAGACGTTATCTTTGTGGCTACTATTGATACGAAAACCAAAAAGGCTTGCATAATACCCATATCCCGCGAAACAATGGTAGATGTAAATCTTTACACTGGTGACGGCAAATATGCGGGCACACAAAAAGAACAGTTGTGTCTTGCGTATGCTTACGGAAACACAGCCGAAGAAAGCAGCAAAAACGTTATGACCTCGGTCAAAAGATTGTTGTGTGGAATAAATATTAGTTCTTACGTTACTATAGAGATGGACGGCGTGTCCAAGCTTACCGATATGGTTGGTGGAGTACAAGTAACCTGTCTGGAAGATATTGTCAACAAAAAAGTACAGTTTTATAAAGGAAATAAAATAACCCTTAACGGCACAAATGCTATGACATATATCCAATACCGCGGCGAAGATCTTGAAGCAAATGCCCGCCGTATGCAACGGCAAAAACAATTTCTATCAGCGCTTATGAACAAGACCGGCAACGCCGTACTCAGCAATTTTTCAAACCTTACTAAATACTATAATACCCTATCCCCCTATTTTTCTACCAACGTTTCATTCGCCCAGATAACCTATCTTGCTCAGAATTGTCTGACTATGAACTTTGGCGATGCGCTTGACTATAAAACCATAGATGGTACACTAACACAAGGCGAAGAGTGGGTCGAATTTACAGCCAATGAGGAATCGGTGCTGCAAGCGGTAATTGATGTTTTTTATATACCAAAAGAGTAAATATAATACACCATTTTAAATTCTCATTTCACAACGCATAATCATATTATAATTAAATCCCAGCTTTAGTTTAAAGCTGGGATTTATATTGTATATTAAAAATTCCGCGGTATTTCAAGCTCACTAAAACTCTCAAAAAACTCTCTGAGTTCATCTTTCATAATATCAATTCTACCGACTTTATTACTTTCAAAATTCATCGGCATTACGGGGTCGTGAACGCTAAGTCGCAGCAAAAACCAACCGTTAGGTGTGGATACTCTTATTCCCTCGCGATTATCGTCAGCAATAATATACCCGTCGTGCGCTGCTGCAAATTCTTCCAACTTAGCAATTACCTTTTCACCATAATCGCGGAAATTATTTGTTTTTATATTAAAGCGATACTCAGCTTCCTCCTCGGGCATTTCCATTGTAGAAAGCAACTGCTTTATATCGGTATCCTTTGCAAGCTCAATTATAATCTTGGTTGCAAGATACGCGCCGTCATCGAGGAAATAGTTTTCACGCAACGCCGCGTGACCCGAGGTTTCTATAGCCAAAGGACAATCTATTCCCTGCTCACAGAGTTCAATTGCCTTATTGATTACGTTTTTATATCCGCGGCGGTAACGGTAATGAACGCCGCCTAAATCCTCTTGAATATACTTTTTAAGTCCGTCAGAGGTAACCGAGTCGGTAACAATTGTGCCGCCCTTTTTGCCACCTAAAGCAATATAAGATGCAAGCGCTATAAGACGGTTACGATTAAGCTCATTTCCGTCGCTATCAACACAACCCGCGCGGTCTACGTCGGTATCAAATATAACACCAAAATCCGCACCGCTCTTCTTTACCGCCTCACAAATACTCTCAATCGCCTGTTTATTTTCGGGATTTGGTATATGATTCGGGAACATTCCGTCGGGCTCTAAAAACTGACTGCCGCTGATATCTGCGCCAAGCGGCGCCAAAACCTCATTAGCATAAAAGCCGCCTACACCATTGCCCGCGTCTACAACTATATGATAATCTTGGAGCGGTTTTTCGCCCTTTCCTACCTCGCTGATAATCATATCGCGAAGCCGAGCGGCATAATCTTTCATATAATCACTTGATTTCACCGTGCCTTGCGCCTCGCTGATACACTCTTGCGTTTCTGATGCCAACGATAAAATTTCAGATATATCACTGCCCTCGAGACCGCCTGTACCAACAAAAAACTTAAGACCGTTTCGATCAAACGGATGGTGACTTGCAGTAATCTGTATAGCAGCATCTGTATGTAAATCTACGGTTGTCATAAACATGGCGGGGGTTGACGCCAAACCGCAATCGAGCACAGTAACACCCGCATTTATAAGTGCCGATTTTACACAATCGCTTATCCTGTCAGCCGTAATGCGTGAGTCGTGACCTAACGCAATCGTAAGTTCATTTGCTCCCTTGCTGAATTTATTAACACACCACACAACAAAAGCCGCGGCAATATCATAAACCGCACCGTCGGTAAGCTCTACCGCTTTACCGCCCAAATCTGACGCCACGCCGCGCACGTCTGTGCCGCTTTTTAAATACATATAATCCATTATAAACCTCCCGACAAAAAACCTGCCGTAAAATATCCTATTAAAATTAAGGCGATTACCGAAATTGTAATAACAGCCGATTTAACAAATATACTCCAAAATTCACTTTTACTTTGATTATCCATAATGTTAACACCTCATAAAAAGTATTAACAACACAAAATATTTTATTCTGCCAAGGATACCGTGATATGAAATTTAAGCGCCATAGAAAAATCAAAAGGTACCGTAAAATAAATATGTGTGAATACGCCATACTTTTTGATAACAGCAACAGCCTTATTGATTTTATATGCAATATTATAAGCAGCAATATTATAAGCAGCAGCCTTTACACCGCTTACGGCTATTATCAACTGTTAATAATTACGTGTACCGCGCAGAATTTATCAAAAAGCAAAAATATAATTTTTAAAGATAAGTTGCATATTGACGAAATAAAATTTAAAAGCCGCCTTATATGTAAGGACAACGCAGTTCTGAGATTTCAAAAAGCCTTTAAAGGTTCTTGATTTCTTTGACGCGCGCGCTCATATCATCAGCAGAAAACAAGTAGTTCCCCGCCACCAACACATTTGCGCCCGCCGCAACAGCAAGAGGAGCCGTCTGAGCATTTATGCCGCCGTCAACCTCAATATCAACGCTCAGTCCCTGACGCTCGCACTCTACCTTGATCGCTTTTATTTTATCAAGCGCTACTGGCATAAACTTCTGTCCGCCAAAACCTGGCTCTACCGACATTACAAGCACCATATCGCAAAGCGGCAAAAGCGGGAATATCTCCTCTGCGGCAGTCGCAGGCTTGATTGTAATACAAGATTTACAACCAAGCTCTCTTATCTTTCTAAGTGTTTCCTCATTGTCAGAACCTGCCTCATAATGAAAGCCCAAAAGATCGGCATATTTTGCAAATTCCTCTATATATCTGTGAGGACGGTCTATCATAAGATGCACGTCAAGTGGTAACTTAGTGTGCGCCTTTATTGATTTTATAACGGGTAACCCAAACGAAATGTTAGGCACAAAAATACCGTCCATAACATCAAGATGCAGCATATCAACACCCGCATCCTCAAGTTTTTTAATGCTATCGCCAAGTGTTAAAAAATCCGACGTCAACACCGACGGAGAAATTTTTACCATAGAATCACCCAAGTTTTTTATTTTATAAATCGTCATTGCGAGCCGATTTATCGGCATGGCAATCCGTTTTTTCTTTATAATTTTAATCTGTATGCACTATCTTGTCAACCCACGATTTCCCAAAAATAGCGGCGATTACTTGGCGGAAAATCATCAAGCACACCGTATTCGGGGTCATAAAACTTGTCATCAAAGAAAAGCGACCAATGCCAACACTTCGGCGTTTCAAGACTCAGTAACGCCACACGCGGTAAATCCTTTTTATCGCGCACTTCTACCCTGTTTTCCGTGTAGGATATGCCAAGCGCAGCAAGCGCCGCTTTCATATCTTTAAGGGTAGTCTCTTTTTCAGTCTTTACTAAATCAAATATCTCTTGAACGCATACCCCTGACAGCATCGCAAGAGTAGCCTGCCCACACGCCAACGGATTCGGCTCATAAATATGTTCAACATTTTTAACTAACGGCATAGTTACACCAACAAACAATAAATTCCGTACAATTTCTGTACGGAATTCATTATACTGTTTTTAATGACAAATATCAAGACTATTTAACAAGTGTACCCCCGTCAGTCTTTAATAATATATAAACCTGCTCCTCCTCAAGTGTCTGCACGTTTATATACACCAAAATCTCCCCGTTTTCTTCGCTTCGGCATAAAAACTCATAACACCGCACCTCACCGCCGCTATCTGTCGGGATAAGCGTCACGGCAACCTCACTCACCTCAAGGTCGCTGCTGATTTTCGCCATTGCCTCATCTGCCGTGTGGTCGGGCACCTGAAATGCGCGGTCGGTATGGTTTGTAAGATATCCCGCCGTCTCGAGCATCATTATCTCACCCGTATCCATTGCAACACCTACTTTTATAAGGTCGGTATAGCATATAGTCTGTCCGTCAAGATAGGCAAAATTTATCACGCAAACGCCGTTATCGGTATAAAAATATGTGTCAATCATATTGTTTATCTGCATATTTTCTAAAAACTTTTCAGCTTTTGAAAGCGCCTGTTCATACGATAATATACTTTCCTCTACGGTTCGATTTTTCCGCATATAAACGATGTATCCGCCCAATTTGCTTACCGTGATGTTTACATTGTTATCGGCAAAACGGTAACATTCTATCTTGCCGTCCTGCATATCCTGAAACGCAAGACTTCCGTTTTCACCCACCACACCGCGCGCTACCTCTAAAGCCTGGGCTTCAGAATATTCCTTTGCGCTTGCGGTCATAAGCGGTTGCTTTTCAAGGATATGGTCAGAATACGGTCCGTCATATATAAGTGTAGGGTAGTCAGATAAATTTTCTTCAAGCTCGCTAAGAGAATTGGCTAGACTCTGCTCATTTACAACACCGCTCAGCTTATCCTCAACAGCCTGCGCCCATTGCTCAGGCGTGTTATATTCTATTCCCGAATCATTTATAACCTGCGTTACGGTCTTTGCCGTATCACTTAGCAATTTTAATTCTTCACGTTGCTTGTCAGTAACGGTGTTTTCGCTTGTTATATTTTTAGAAACAGCCAACGCATAATTTCCCACTTGTGACAAAAAACGGTAAATCGTGGATACGTTGCCCTCTCCCATCGGTAACTCGGAAAGCGCCGCTTTTGCAAGCTCTGCCTCACCGAAAATCTCGGCAGAAAGCGAGCTCATCTTTTTTGCCGATGATACGTATATGGTTTTTTCTACCGCCATACTTATGTTGTTAAGACTGCTACTTAGTTGTTCGAACGCTCTTGAATACTGATTTTCTATTAAAAGTTGATATTTACGGCTTTTATTTATTTCCTTAATTGCAAAGCCACTCACCACTAACAATGCAGCTGATAAAAACGAAATAACCTTTATAAAAGTTTGTTTTTTTACCATATAATCACTTCCTTACTGCCTATTTTTTCCGTAAAAAACTTTTTTAATCACTTTAAGTATTGATTTTTTAAATATTTTGTGGTAATATTATGCTCGGTAAAGGCTGTGACGAAGACAGTAGCGTTTTTGCGGGATAATACTTTCAGCGAGTCGGTGACGGTGCAAGACCGACAGTGTTAAAAAACGTGAATATCACTTCCGAGCTTCTGCGTGAAAAGCGTATGCTAATTAGCGTAAGACGGTTATCTCCACCGTTAAAGGGAGTGCGGATATATTAGTCCGTTCAAATAGGTGGTAAAGCACGCGATGATTTTTTCATCCCTGTCCTATTATGGACGGGGATTTTATTATTTGAAAGGATTGTTATTGTAATGTACGACAGCATCTCTCCAAATCTTAATTTTGTAGAGCAAGAAAAGAAAATCAAAGAATTTTGGGATGAAAACAAAATCTTTGAAAAGAGTATCGAAACAAAGGCTCAGGGTGAACCTTACGTGTTTTACGATGGTCCCCCTACCGCTAACGGCAAGCCACATATAGGCCACGTGCTTACCCGCGTTATCAAGGATATGATTCCGCGTTACCGCACAATGAAGGGCTGTATGGTGCCGCGAAAAGCAGGTTGGGACACCCATGGTCTACCTGTTGAACTTGAGGTTGAAAAGCTTTTGGGTCTTGACGGCAAAGAGCAGATTGAAGAATACGGTCTTGACCCATTTATCGGTCACTGTAAAGAAAGCGTTTGGAAATACAAGGGTATGTGGGAGGATTTCTCAAAAACCGTTGGTTTCTGGGCTGATATGGATAACCCATATGTTACCTACGATAATAACTTTATAGAGTCTGAGTGGTGGGCGCTCAAACAAATCTTTGATAAAGGCTTGCTTTATAAGGGCTTTAAGATTGTTCCCTACTGCCCTCGTTGCGGCACACCGCTTTCTTCTCACGAGGTAGCGCAGGGCTACAAAAATGTTAAAGAGCGTAGCGCTGTTGTTCGCTTTAAGGTTGTGGGCGAGGATGCATACTTCCTTGCTTGGACCACTACACCTTGGACACTTCCTTCAAACGTAGCGCTTTGCGTAAACCCCGATGAAACATATTGCCGCGTTAAAGCCGCTGATGGTTACACCTACTATATGGCAGAAGCGCTTCTTGATAAGGTGCTTGGTAAGCTTGCTACCGAAGAAACTCCTGCTTATGAGATTCTCGAAAACTATAAGGGCGCTGAGCTTGAGTATAAAGAATATGAGCCACTATTTGACTATGTAAAGCCAGTTTGCGAAAAGCAAAATAAAAAAGGTCACTTTATCACCTGTGACGGCTATGTTACTATGACCGACGGTACAGGTATAGTTCATATCGCTCCTGCATTTGGTGAAGATGACGCTAAGGTTGGCAGAAAATATGATTTACCTTTCGTTCAGTTTGTTGACGGTCAGGGTAATCTTACTGCCGAGACACCATACGCCGGCACATTTGTTAAAAAGGCTGACCCGTTAGTACTCGTTGACCTTGAAAAAGCAGGTCTACTCTTTGACGCTCCTAAGTTTGAGCACGACTACCCACACTGCTGGCGTTGTGATACTCCGCTTATCTACTACGCTCGTGAGTCTTGGTTTATCAAGATGACCGATGTTAAGGATGACCTTATCCGCAACAATGATACTGTAAACTGGATACCCGAAAGCATTGGTAAAGGTCGTTTTGGCGACTGGCTTAAAAACGTTCAAGACTGGGGTATTTCTCGTAACAGATATTGGGGCACTCCTCTTAACATTTGGACCTGCGAATGCGGTCATATGCATTCTATCGGCAGCATAGAAGAGCTTAAATCTATGTCTGACAATTGCCCCGATGATATTGAGCTTCACCGCCCATACATTGACGAAGTTACCATCAAGTGTCCTCACTGTGGCAAGGCTATGCACCGCGTACCCGAGGTTATTGACTGTTGGTTTGACTCGGGCGCTATGCCATTTGCACAGCACCACTATCCTTTTGAAAATAAGGATTTATTCGAGTCACAGTTCCCTGCCGACTTTATTTCAGAGGCTGTTGACCAGACACGTGGTTGGTTCTATTCTCTTATGGCAATTTCAACCCTTATCTTTAACAAGGCACCTTATAAAAACGTAATCGTTCTCGGTCACGTTCAGGACGAAAATGGTCAAAAGATGTCCAAATCAAAGGGCAACGCTGTTGACCCGTTCGATGCACTTGAAAGCTACGGTGCTGACGCAATTCGCTGGTATTTCTACACCAACTCTGCTCCTTGGCTTCCTAACCGCTTCCACGGCAAAGCCGTAGTTGAAGGTCAGCGCAAGTTTATGGGCACACTTTGGAACACCTATGCGTTCTACGTGCTTTATGCAAATATCGATAAATTCGACCCGACTAAGCACACACTTAACCCCGACAACCTTACCGTTATGGACAAATGGCTTATTTCAAAGCTTAACTCTATGGTTAAGGCTGTTGACGAAAATCTTGCTAACTACCGCATTCCTGAGGCCGCACGCGCATTACAGGAGTTTGTTGACGAAATGAGTAACTGGTACGTTCGTCGCGGTCGTGAACGTTATTGGGTACAGGGTATGACCGCCGATAAGGAAACCGCATATCTTGTGCTTTACAACGCACTTGTTACAACCGCTAAAGCGGCAGCGCCCATGATACCCTTTATGACAGAGAGCATTTATCAGAACCTTGTTCGCAACGTTGATAAATCTGCCCCTGAGAGCATTCACCTTTGCGATTTCCCCGAGGTAGACGAAACCGCAATTGATAAAGCTCTCGAAGAAAATATGGAAAGCGTACTTGAAATCGTTGTTCTTGGCCGTAGCGCGCGTAACGGCTCGGCAATAAAGAACCGTCAACCGCTTAGCACTATGTACGTTAAATGTGACCTCGCTCTCGATAGCTTCTATGCTGATATTATCAAGGATGAGCTTAACATCAAGTCGGTTGACTTTACAAACGAGGTTGACAATCTTGTATCTTACAGTTTTAAACCACAGCTTAAGACCGTTGGTCCAAAATACGGTAAACAGCTTGGCGAAATCCGTACAGCGCTTAGCGAGCTTGACGGCAATGCCGCAAAGGCCGAGCTTGACCAAAACGGCGCTATTACACTCAACCTTGCTTCAGGTGATGTAACCCTCGCCACCGATGATTTGCTTATTGAAGCAAAACAAAAAGAGGGCTTCTTTACGGTAAGCGACCACGGTGTAACTGTAGCGCTCGACACCACTCTCACCGATGAGCTTGTCGAAGAAGGCTTTGTGCGTGAGATCGTAAGCAAAATTCAGACTATGCGCAAAGAGGCAGGCTTTAACGTGACCGACCATATAGCTGTTACAATGAGCGGTAGTGAAAGGGTTATCGCAATCGCCACCAAGCTGTCTGCTGAAATCGCAGGCGATACCCTTGCAGATTCTATTGTTGCAGGCGATATCGACGGCTACAGCAAGGATTGGGATATCAACGGCGAAAAGCTGACAATCGGTGTTAAATGTATATAATCTGCATATAATTTTTAAAAAGGAGGATACCTATGTCCGAAAATACTAAGAATCAGATTCCCGAAATGGAGGACATCAGCTCCACTTCGGTTGAATTTAGAGCAAAAAAGAATCCCGTAATGGCTTACAGCAGCGGGCTTTACAAAAACCTGGGCAATGTTATCAAGGCAATCGCTTTTGTTATCGCATTTGCGGTAATTATTATAGGCTTTGTTGTCGCGTTCTTTCTGTTTTCAAAAACAAGCTTTTCAATTGTGCTAAGCCTTGCCGCTATAATTATTTTCACGCTTATAGCCGCCTGCGTCTTTTTCCCGCTTTTCGGACTCGGCCACATCCTCTGCCAGAACAATGAGATTTTAAAAATGCTGAATAAGTAATTAACATCAAAAGGCTCTGCGCTTCGCAGGGCCTTTAATTTTATGCAAAATGCAACAAATATTAAAATATCCGTTAATGATTTCTTAATATATTAAATCTTGTTTTTTGCTCAGAAAGTGATATAATATAAGTTAATGTAAATTTGGATATTATGACCTAAAATATATTTTTAGAATTTTGTTTTTGAAAGGACAGCGTTTAAGATGAATACTGCTAAGGTCTTAGATACCGTATCGTGTTTTTTTACTGCCGTAGTTCCTAAAATTTTAAATATTATAAAAAACTTTTTTGTAAACAACTTTGAAATAAAAACCACCAAAAAAAGCAAAATCACAGGCGCGTCTGTTGCCGCTGTGCTTTTGCTTGTTGTGGTGTTTTTTAACGCTCAGTTTACGAAACTTGAAACGGGCGCTAAGTGGTGGCTGTTTGCCTTTGCTCTTATAGCCCCTTTTATAATAGGTCTTTTTATTGCCTTTACAACCAAAATCAAAAACGCTTTGTTTGATAAGATATGGCACTTTGTTTTCTTTATGCTAATACCCATAGTTACTATGACTATGACCGAATGTCTTAACAACATTTTTATTTACAATATGACCTACCTTGGCTTTTTTGCCAACTATATGGTTATATTGCTGTTTCAGTTTTTGATTTTTGCAATTTGCGGTAGCTTCAAAGTATCTATACTTACAGTAAACGCTATCTGTTATGGCTTTGCGCTCGCGCATTGTTACGTTGTAAATTTCCGCGGAACTCCGTTTATACCTATGGACTTTTTCGCGATAACCACTGCGGCAAATGTTGCAAACACCTACAATTACACCCCCACCCACACGATAATAATAGGCACGCTTATCTTTATTTTTATTGTTGTTTTGGGTATCAAGATGAAGACCCCCGCCTACAATCTTATAACAAAAATCGTTTCCCGTACGTTTATGGGCACGTTTTTTGCATGTCTTATGTGCCTGTTTTACTTTACGTCTATATTTGCCGATGCGGGCGTAAAACCTGACTTCTGGAATCAGTCGCGAGGTTACCGCAACTATGGTTTTGTTTTCAGTTTCTTCTGCAACACAAAGTATTTGTATATGTCAGAGCCAAACGGTTACGATGCAAATTCTGTCGGCGACTACGTTTCAAGCACGGTTGAAAAGGAAGAAACCAACATTATAAAGCCTACAGGTAACGAGCCTAACATTATCTGCATAATGAACGAATCGCTCTCTGATTTAAGCTTTCTTGGCGAATTTACCACAAATGAAGACTATATGCCTTTTATGCGTTCCCTTACCGAAAACACCGTTAAGGGTAACCTTTATGTACCCGTTATAGGCGCAGGTACCTCCAACACCGAATTTGAATTTTTAACAGGCCACTCAACCGCATTTTTGCCGTCAGGCAGTAACGCATATATGCTTTACGTTAAAAATCCCCTCGCCTCGCTTGTTTCAACACTTGAGGGTCAGGGTTATTCCTCGTGGGCATTCCACCCGTATTATTCAACAGGCTGGAACCGTGTGAGCGTTTACGAAAACTTAGGCTTTAATTCTTACGCTTTCCTTGAAAATCTTATTGACGTATCAATTCTTAACGACTACACAAAAAACGGCAGCGACGCCGAGTATCTGCAATCCCTTATTGATACCTACTACCCCGACCGCAACAATATGCTTTTGCGTCAGTACGTAAGCGATAGCTACAATTATGACGTAATCATAGACAACTACGAAAACCGCGACAAATCTAAGCCCTATTTTGCATTTAACGTTACAATGCAAAACCACGGCGGTTATTCCAAGGGTGCTTCCAATTTTGAGGAAAAGATTCAGATTACCTCTACCAACACCTACTACAACAAAGCAAACAGATATTTATCACTTGTAAAAGCAAGTGACGATGCGTTTAAAAACCTTATAGAGTATTTTTCTAACGTGGACGAACCAACCGTTATTTGTATGTTCGGTGACCATCAGCCCTCTATTGAAACCGACTTTATCGCGTCACTGCTGGGTGTCAGTAACATCAACAGCCTTTCTATCGAGCAAGAACAAGCGCGTCATGTAACACCCTTCTTTATTTGGGCTAATTTCGACATTGAGGAAAAGCAAATTGACAAGCTAAGTGCTAACTACCTGTCATCATATGTGCTTGATATCGCGGGTGTTAAGCTTACCGAGTACAACAAATATCTGCTAAAGCTCTCCGAAACTCTGCCCGTAATTGACACCGTAGGCTATATCGACACTAACAACAACTACTATAAGTGGAGTGACAAGAGCGAATATACTGAAATACTCAGCGAATACGAGAAAATTCAGTACAACAACATTTTCGACTCGGAGCATAAGGACAATGAAATCTTCTTCCTTGAGGGCTACGTTATGCCCGAAACTCTTGAAGACGGCACTGAGGAAACCGAGCAATGATAAACACTACTCTTTGTCACATTGAAAAAGACGGCAAGTACCTAATGCTGCACCGTATAAAAAAGCAAAACGACTTAAATCAGGATAAATGGATTGGCATAGGCGGCAAGTTTGAGGATAAGGAAAGCCCAGAGCAATGCAACCGCCGCGAAGCGTTTGAGGAAACGGGACTTACCTTAGGCAAATGCTACTACCGCGGAATAGTTACCTTTGTGTCAGATAAATGGGCAACCGAGTATATGCATATCTTTACATGTACCGACTTTTCAGGTGAGATCAAAGATTGTGACGAAGGCGTGCTTGAATGGGTGGATAAAAAGGAAATATATAATCTACCGCTATGGGAAGGCGATAAAATATTTTTGCGTCTTATCGAAAATCCCGATACCCCTTTCTTTTCTCTACGCCTTGAATACCATGGCGAAAAGCTTATAAGCGCTATTTTAGACGATAAGGTGATAATATGAAAATTTGTATATACGGCGCATCATCAAACGAAATTGATAAGTATTTTCTTGAGGCTGGCGAAAATTTAGGCGTGGCTATCGCTAAAAGCAATCACGCGGTAGTTTTCGGCGGTGGCGCTACAGGTCTTATGGGCGCGGTCGCGCGCGGAGCAAAAAGTGAAAACGGTGAAATTATTGGTATCAGTCCTTCGTTTTTTAACGTTGACGGCGTCTTGTTCCAAGAGTGTACCGAAATGATTTATACCGAAACAATGCGTGAAAGAAAGCAGCTGCTTGAGGAAATGTCCGACGCATTTATCGTTACCCCCGGCGGTATCGGTACGTTTGACGAGTTTTTTGAGATTTACACCCTGCGTCAGCTCGGGTGTCACCAAAAGCCTATTGCAATCTATAACACAAGCGGTTATTATAACTCTCTAATTGATATGTTAAACAATGCAATAGATAAATCCTTTATGCCAAATACAAATATGGATTTAATTTTTATTTCTGACAGTCCACAAGAAATAATAAAGCATATCGAAAACTATACCCCCTCAGACTGCGACGCAGCAGAATTTAAGTTTATAAAATAGTTTTAAGCCTCTGCTATATTTTAGCAGAGGCTTAGTTTATGTGCAGATTTTTCAAGACTAAATCACGCCCAAGAAATCTTGGGCGTGAAATTTAACATAATTTATTCAGCAGCTTCTTCTGCTACTTCTTCTACGGGTGCTTCTGCAACAGCCTCTTCGGTTGTTGCTACAACCTCGTCCTCAGCAACTGCTTCTTCAACCACTTCGGGCTCAAGAAGCACTCGGATAGAAAGACTTACGCGCTTCTTTTCAAGGTCAACAGCGGTAATCTTTGCCTCAACCTCTTGACCGATGGCAAGCTCATCCTGCGGCTTTGCAACGTGCTTATTAGCAATCTGTGAGATATGAATAAGACCGTCAACACCGGGGATAATGCGAGCAAATGCGCCGTATGTAGTCATACTAACAATCTTAACCGTAACAACATCGTCAACATTATAGTTGTTCTGGAAAATTGTCCAGGGATTGTCCTCTGCCTTTTTGTAGCCGAGAGAAATCTTTTTCTTCTCAGTATCAAGCGCCTTAACGTAAACCTCGATCTCGTCGCCTACCGATACTACCTCAGCCGGATTCTTGATTCGGTTCCAGGAAAGTTCAGAAATGTGAACCATTCCGTCAACACCGCCGATATCAACAAACGCGCCGTAGCTGGTAAGTGACTTAACGGTACCTGTGATACGGTCGCCCACAGCGATTGATGCCCATACCTTTTCTTCAGCTTCTTTACGAGCCTCGCGAAGTACGCTGCGGATAGAGCCTACTGCTCTACGGCCACGGCCGATTTCAATAATTCTGAAATCTACCTCTGTGCCCTTAAGTTCTTCAAGAGAATCGTTTCTTGAAGCGGTAGCCTGTGAAGCAGGGATAAATACGCGAACGTTGTTGCAGTACACTACAACGCCGCCCTTGATTACGTCGCGAACAACGCCGTGAAGCACTTCGCCCGAATCCTTGGCTGCAACTATATTGTCCCAACCTGCAATAGCATCGTAACGACGCTTTGAAAGCATTGCGGTTCCTTCCTGATCACTGATCTTCATAATGATAAGATTTAACTTATCATCTACCTTTACCTCGCTTAACAGATCAACAGGCTCTGATGAGTACTCTTCAGCGCTAACGTAGCCCGTTACACCTCTGCCTATATCTACAGTGATTTCAGATGCGTTTACTGCAACAACAGTACCGCATACCTTCTGCTCACCTGTAAGGCTGTTGAGCGAAGCCTCAAATGCTTCCTCATCTGTCATTTCTTCGAAGCTTTTTTGAACAACTTCCTCGAGTTGTTCGTCTACAGGTTGTAAAATTTCCGACATGGTTTTAATAACCTCCTTTATTATACCCGCAGGTGTAGATGCACCCGCGACCACGCCAACGTTATTAGCGTTTAGAAACCAATCAGCCACAAGCTCTGATGCAGTTTCTATCAAATGAGTGTTTTGACAAAAAGACGCACACACCTGGAAAAGCTTCGCCGTGTTTGAACTGTGCCTGCCACCGATTACAACCATTACATCGTTGGATCTGGCAAGTTCCTGCGCTTCCCTTTGTCTTGTTGACGTAGCACTACATATTGTATCAAATATTTTTGCATTTGTACATACTTTTTTTAAAAAAATTTGCGCATTTTCCCATTTTTTTGCATTAAAAGTGGTCTGTGACACCACTGAAATGGGGTTTTCTTTAAGTTCGAGGTGATTTTCTATTAAATTTTCAAGTTCTGACTCAGAGCTAAACACATAATAATCAGACACACAATGCCCTATTATGCCTATAACCTCGTGGTGAGCCTCGTCACCCGCGATTAAAATCGTATCGCCCGCCGCCGACTGCTCGGCAACTATTTTATGTATTTTTGCTACAAAGGGGCAGGTGGCGTCGCACACCTTCACCCCTACTTTTTCGGCTGACTCATATGTGCTTTTTCCTACCCCATGGGAACGGATTACAAGTGTTTCGTCTAGTTTTGCCTCATCGGGCGAATTTACAACACGAACACCTTTTGATTTTAATTCTTCAACCATTTGGCTGTTATGAATTATCGGACCCAAGGTGCACACCTTTTCACCGTTATCCACCAAATCGTATACCATTTGTACCGCGCGGTTCACCCCAAAGCAAAATCCCGCGGTTTTTGCAAGTGTTATTTTCAATTTAATTTTTCCTTTATTATTTTAATAAGAGTATCAATCGACTCCTGCAAGGTGTTGCCCGTTGTATCAAACATAATCGAATCCTCCGCAGGCTTAAGCGGCGCTATCTCACGGTGAGAGTCATTGTAGTCGCGAGTTTCGATATCCTTGTAAATATCGTCGTAGTTTACGTCCATACCCTTGTCAACGAGTTCTTTAAAGCGTCGGGTTGCGCGTTCCTCTACAGACGCGGTTACAAAGAATTTAAGCGTCGCGTCAGGCAAGACAACAGTGCCAATATCTCTGCCATCCATAAGCACGTTGTTTTCACGGGCAAGCTTGCGTTGCATTTCAAGCAAAAATGCGCGCACGGGCGGTTTTGCCGATACGGCTGATGCCATCATCGATGCCTCAGGCGTTCTTATCTCATCTGACACATCCTCACCGTTTAAAAATACGTGCTGTGCGCCGTTAATAAACTTAATATCTACCTCAATCGTTTTAAGGATAGCATCAATATCGCAATCAAGGTTAGTGTCATAACCCTCTCGCAAGAATTTAAGACCAACCGTGCGGTAAAGCGCACCCGTGTCTACATAAATAAAGCCAAGCTCTTTTGCGGCGCCTTTTGCCACCGTGCTTTTGCCTGCACCCGCAGGTCCGTCTAATGCAATAGAAATCATAATTTATAAATTCCTTTCATATTTTGCGGCATTTTCACCTGCAAGAACGCCTGTAGAAAATGCTATTTGTAAATTAAATCCGCCTGTGTAGGCATCAACGTCGATTATCTCACCCGCAAAAAACAATCCGTCCACAAGCTTTGACATCATAGTAGCAGGGTCAATTTCTTTGACAGATATTCCGCCGCTTGTGATTATCGCTTCCTCAATTGGTCTAAAGCCCGTGACATTGAGTTTAAAATGCTTTATGGCATTTATAAGTGATTGCCTTTGCTCGCGGCTGATTTGATTGACCTTTGTATGCGGCGGGATGCCCGACATATTTATTATAACCGAAATTATGCTTTTAGGCAGTAATTTGTCTAAAGAATTTGCAAAATCACGGTTTAGCGATTCTTCAAAATCACGTAGCAAACGCTTATCAAGTTGCATCTCATCAAGCGCGGGTTTTAAATCAATCTCGGCCGAGTATTCTTTTTTTCCCATATGTCGAATATGAGCAGAAGCCGATAATGTAAGCGGACCCGATATACCCGTGTGTGTAAACAGCATTTCACCCATCTCTTTATAAAGCGGCTTTTTCTTGCCGCTTTCAAAAACTGAAAGTGTTACATTTTTAAGTGAAAGGCCCGCAAGACGTGTGCAAAATCCCTCGTGACACTCAAGTCCCACAAGCGAAGGCGTAAGCGACATCACCATATGACCAAGCATTTTTGCCATTTTGTATCCGTCTCCTGTAGAGCCCGTAGTAGGATAAGACATACCGCCTGTAGCAAGTATTACACTATCAGCATCAAGTATACGGTTATCGGCAAGCTTTACAGCAGTAACCTTGCCGTTTGGCGCGAGTATCGCCTCTGCCGTACCTTCTATAATATTGCAATTTTTTTGAACAGATTTTACCAATGCGTCAACAATGTCAACCGACCTGTCCGACACGGGAAAAACACGGTTGCCGCGCTCGGTTTTAAGCGGTACGCCCTGAGTTTCAAAAAACTGCATAGTGTCTTGCGAATTAAAATTGTTAAACGCAGAATACAAAAACTTACCATTTTTGGGTGTGTTTGCAATAAGAGCGTTCATATCACAGTTATTTGTAACATTGCATCTTCCCTTACCTGTAATCATAACCTTGCGTGCAGGTCGGGAATTTTTTTCGACAATAGTTATGCTGTAAGCCGTGCCGCAAAGCTCTTTTGCAGCGCTGTACGCTGCCATAAGACCTGCCGCGCCACCGCCTATTATAACTATTTTTTTCATTCCCTCACCTACTTTTACGATAATATAATATTTTACACTAAAACAAACGAAATGTAAACAATAAAATCGGGAGGCGAAACGCCTCCCCTTTTCCTTTATCTTCTCTAAAACCAGATATTCAAATTTTTCTTACAAATTGATTTATCATTAACACCATACCTATTCTTGACACTCTCTACTTTTTTTGCTATAATACATAAAAATTCATCGGAGGAATAGATTATGTTTTCTATCATCATTCGACGCAGACGACGATAGCTTGTATCTTATTTTAGGTACAGGTTTATTTAGCTTTGTGCCTAAACGAATGATGAAAAGAAACCTAACTTTTTATTGTACTGTTGATGGCACAAATGCTACCAACAGTATTTTTTTATTTAAGGAGAATTATTATGAAAGTAAATAAATCATCACTTAACGAAGCAATATATGAACTAATAGACTTACCCGATAACGCTGCCATTGTTGATTTAGGTTGCAGAAACGCAGGATATCTTAACGGAATTATAAAAGAGTTCCCTAGCAAAGTAACAAAAGCCATAGGTGTAGATGTAACCGATAGAAATTTTGTTACCATCCCCTACAGCACACCTGTAGAACTTAAAATTATGAACTGTGCAGGAAAACTTGATTTTCCCGACAATACGTTTGATTTAGTATTGACTAAAGACCTTCTCGAATGCATTAGTGACAAAGCTACCTTTATAAGTGAGATAAACAGAATCTTAAAACCCGGTGGTATGGTAATATGTGTACACGCTGACTTCGACAGTGTTGTTTATAATGGTGATAATCAAGATTTAATTACTAAATGTATTCACTCTTACGCCATAACTAAACAGGGTTGGATGGACGACCTTGACGGATGGATGGGCAGAAGAATACATGGTGTGTTTAATAACTCCGGATTATTTGAAAGTAGTATATGCGTTCACAATGTTATTGAAACCGAATATAAACAAGGTATGTTCGGCTATGAATTTAGCAAAAACATCGGCTGGCTGTTTGGTGAATCAACCGACTGGGTGGAAGGTGAAAACACAGGTGTACTCACAAAAGACGAATATGATGAGTTTATTAACGAACTCATTGAGGCAGATAAAAGCGGCACATATCTTTACTCAAAACCGTATTACATATACAAAGGTATATGTAAAAAATAAACCTTATTCCCTATTCTTTGTTTAATGTGACGCAAAATTTGAGGGTGGCTCGTACGAGCCACCCTCAAATTTTTTTATGTTTTATTTCTAAATATATCAAGCGTATGGTGGAAATATCCTATCATACAATATGCCTCAAAAATAATATCGCCTTTCTTAGTCACTCGTATTGCTTCCGACAATGGATTTATATATTAGCGAAACTTTTGCATATATATTTTTCCTTCCGAACCACACGGGTGGAGTTTTACGACATCAATTATTCGTTTATTTCTACGACCTTATGTTTGCGTCTGAATTTTATACCTTTATTTAATCCAGTCTTCAACAATAAAACAACATCACTAATTGATAAAAACATTCCCAACAATTCCTTGTCGTATTTATATGCCTTATATGCTAGCATTCCTATAAACAAATATAAACTAACTCGCCATCCAATTGACCATATTATTTTCCATATACGTTTTCTTTTTTCTTTTTTTGCCTTTTCGTTATCCTCTTTTTCCTTATATTTTTTGAGCTCAACATTCAAAGCCTCATTTTCTTGGCTTTTTTGTATTATAAGCTGTTCTTTTTCTGCTATTGTATTTTCCTTTTCTACAATAATTTTTTGGCTTTTGTTTATAATTTGTTCTATTTCCTTATCTTTCTTTTCAAGCGCAGCTTTGTTTTCATTAATTTCCTGTTCAAATCTAGATATATAATCTGGGGAGAAATCCATACTTTCTTCTATAACATCACCTTCTAATTCTTCTGGAAGAAGCGGTTTTTTCCGCAACATAATTATTCTTGCAGCAAGTTGTTCATCACTAATTTCACCCTTCTTATGTTGTGATTTAGCCTTATTATATATTTCTGTTACATTCTGCGAAATACTAGATGCCAAAACTATTCTTGCTCTTAAAACAGTATCAATATTTGTAGGATATTCCTTTCGCCCAAAACCATTACCCAACTTATACCATAGGATATTAGTTATTTTGTTTAGCGACAAAGCATAATCACTAGTTTGTTCAATGTTTTTGGTTACCTTATCTTTATCGGCCTGCTCTTTTGATGCATTTAACGCACTACGCGTATTTGTAATTAAGATATATTCTGATTCAATATTGTTAGAAAATATTTGTCCTTTTCTTAATTTGTTAATATGACTTATATATTTCCAACTGGCTTGTATTTGAGGATCAGTATATTCTATGCTTTCAAGGTTGTTTATATTATTTTCTACTGAATAATAATCGTTTTTATTATCTTCCAATATGCCATATCTATACTGTAAGGAATGATAAAAATCAGATTTTTTTACAGTCACATCACTCACTTCATTACAATTATTAATTATTGCTTTCATAGCAACCCTATCCATAGGTTGCATTTTCCCATCAACAATCATTTCTGCATTGTCAAAATAACTATCAATTTCTTCCTTAACCTCAGAAAAATATCTTAAGAATATTTTTTGTCCATTTAAATTTGCATTTTTAACTTGCACTAGAAATTCTTCGGCTAGTCTTTGATGAATTGTACCATTAAACCCTACCAAACTAAACAATATTTCCATACTTAAAAATAATGTTAATTTTTTAGTAATACTTCCTGTTTCGTTAATATTGTGATTTAAACCAATATATAAAATACTTCCTTCCTGTATAGTTCGCAAATCATTTTGCATATTGACATTATTTTCATTTTTCAAAATAAATTCACTTATTAAATCTGTATATTTGCCAACCGTTCTTTGTTGGTCATCGACAACAAAAGCAATAAAATCTTGTGTTAAAATATTTCTATCTACTACACTACCAGATTCTTTTGATTCTATGTATGCAACTAAAGACTCAATAATATTTGTATTTGTTGTTTCCGCAGATATTCTTGTTGCTTCAAACGAGTCATCAACGGCTAGTCCATTTCTATCGACAGTATATATTCCATCATTTCTGTTAAGATAAGATAAATTTTTTGTTGAAGTTTTAACCACTGCCTCTGGTATATCAAAGCCAAAAATACTTTTTAAGTAATTTTTCATTTCTATAGAGTTAAAAGTATAAATTTTTTCCGTACAAATAATGTAGTTAATAAATTCCGAAAGAATTTGATATGGATTATTATACTTTTTGGTATCATTTAATATTTTGATTGTCGCAAAAGATGCTAATATTGAAGTTTTTGTTAGATTCATTTTAATTCCCCTTTTTGTTTTTAAAGCCCATAAATTATAATTATTATAGCATAAATCATTTTTACTTTCAATGACATGTTTTTTATAGTTAAATTGAAAAATCGGGAGGCGAAACGCCTCCCCTACATTTTTAAAAATTATTTTATTATCTTTCTAACCTTATCATGCAGAGAATACATATACCTCGACGCTATGCGCGATATGCCTATGTCGTAAATCACAAACACAACGTTACAAAGCGCTAAAAATATCAATGCGCCGTATTTGCCCCACTCGCCGAAATCGTCAAAAGATACGGCAAACAGCGCGCTTGAAATGTAATAAAACGCCGTTGCCGCGATATTAAAGCAGACAAGCTTTAACACCCACTCGATAAATTGTTTTTTTATTTTTTCGATAAGTGATTTCAAAATTGGATAATAACCCAAAAACATCACGTACAAAAGCTTGGCTTCGGTCTCACCCGTGATGAATATTATTGCAGAACTTGCAATATAGGTGCCCAATGCCCAAAAAGCTCCACACTCTATTAGCGGTACCATCATAAATAGTCCTGCAAGCGCGGGAATCGCATATGTCAGATACGGAAAATAGCTCGTAAGCATTATCACAATCGAAAGAGCAGCCACCATACCGCAAAGGGTTGTTTTTTTAGTGTTTTTCATATTATCTGCATCCAAAACACGAGCAAAGGTTACCGCCGCACATCTCACACAAACAATCGGCGCAAAATAGTCCTTGACACACATCACACGCATCACAACCGCCGCCGTAACCATAGGAACGATAGGGATTATACTGCTGACCGCTCTGCCTTTGCGCGTTGTTCATAGCGTTGCGATATTCGGGGTTTTGCGGATTCATACGCACCGCTGTCGCAAAGCTTGTATATGCTTGGTCGAACCAACCGCGGCGGTAAAGAACCGTACCGTTTAAAAAATACCACTCGGCATCACGACTCTGAGGCGGAACACCATCAAGTATCTCCTGCGCCTGTTCAAGTCTACCTTGATTTATAAGTGAGCGCACTTCGGGAAAGTTGGTACTTCCGCTATATGAACCGTTATATGCATTACCACCCGATTTTTTATACGAGCCGTGTCTGCGGGAATTAACGATAGCGTCATAAGCCTCGTTAATCTCTTTCATCTTTTCACCCGCTAAATCAGAAAGCGGATTGTCGGTGTAATTATCGGGGTGATATTTGCGTGCAAGCTCGCGGTAGGCGTTTTTAATTTCTTCGTCAGTCGCGTTTTTAGAAACGCCCAACACCTCGTACGGATCTCTCATTCTTTGTTTAACTCCTTTATAAAGGTTTCTTCCAACCCTAAATAAATTATATTTCCAAGTATGTTCTTATACTTTTTTATATCAAGCAGTTCAAATGCTTTTGATGCTTCGTTAACACAAAAATAAAGCTGTTGCTTTATGTGTGTCGCTATATCTTTGTCATCTGTATTTTTAAGCACGTTATAACTGCCCGACTTTTTATCTTGGTCAAGGTCAACCGCAGCATCAAGCAGATAAATATATCTGCCAAGGCAGTAACCCAAGCGATTCAACACTCGTTTTTGTGTTTCATCCTCACTGCAAAGCGCGAGTATCTGCTCCATCACCTTTGCCGTAGGGTCGGCGGCTTTGTCAATTGAGTCACAATTTACTGCTTCAAGCGCGTTTTGAGCGGATATATACTCGCTTACCGCATCTTCTATTTGAGGATATTTTTTAGCCGCCTTTTTATGCGCAGAACTGAAAATTGGCTTTAAGCACCAATAACCCAATCTTTTAAAACCACGCTCGTCTGCTATATTATCAAGTATTTTGTAATACAGCATTATCATAGCCGCGGCGGCAGGCATATCAATAGCATCATCATTTTTGCAATAATTACACTTTTTAAGTGGGTTAAAAGCGCAGCGTTTTTGGTGGAAGCCATCACAACCGTTTTGTAGCGACATATTAAGCAGCGCTAAAAAGGTGAAATCGTAGCTTAAAGTAAAGCGCGAAAGTATACCGTAGCTTTTGCCTAAGTTTTTACAAAGCGAGCAATAAACCGCCTTGTAGGTTTCGTACTCTTTGATTTTAAGTTCGGGTCTACACGCCCTTACATATCCAAACACCGCTTTCACCTCACGCTAACATAATAAATGCAAATTCGCATTATTTGGTGAATAATGTGTAAATTTATAACAATTTCTTTAAAAACTTACCCGTGTAAGACGCTTCGCACTTGCAAACCTGCTCAGGCGTTCCGCTTACCACAACCGTACCGCCTCCGTTGCCGCCCTCGGGACCCAAGTCTATAATATGGTCGGCAACCTTGATAACGTCAAGATTGTGTTCGATCACAAGCACGGTATTACCCGCATCAACCAGACGTTGCAGTACCTCAATCAGCCTATGAACGTCGGCAGTATGAAGCCCCGTTGTAGGCTCGTCAAGTATATATATGGTCTTGCCCGTACTCTTTTTAGAAAGCTCGGTAGCAAGCTTTACTCTCTGTGCCTCACCGCCTGAAAGGGTTGTAGCGCTTTGCCCAATTTTTATATATCCAAGTCCTACGTCAAACAATGTTTTAAGTTTACGGTAAATACGAGGATGACTTTCAAAAAAGTTCATTCCCTCTTCTACAGTCATCTCAAGTACGTCATAAATGTTTTTGCCCTTATATCTCACACTTAACGTTTCTTTGTTATAGCGTGTGCCGCCGCAAACCTCGCACGGTACGTAAATATCAGGCAAAAAATGCATTTCTATTTTTTTAATGCCGTCGCCGCAGCAGGCCTCACAGCGACCACCCTTTACGTTAAAAGAAAATCTGCCCGCAGTATAGCCCTTTGCCTTGGCATCCTTGGTGTTTGCGTAAAGGTCTCGTATATCGGTAAACACGCCCGTGTATGTTGCGGGATTACTTCGCGGTGTTCTGCCTATCGGGGACTGGTCAATGTCAATAACCTTGTCAAGATACTCTATACCCTCAATTGATTTATACTTACCGGGAATTGTCTTAGCGCGGTTTAATTTATTTGCCAGAACTTTGTAAACAATATCGTTTACAAGTGAAGACTTACCGCTACCCGAAACACCTGTAACACAGACAAATTCACCAAGCGGTATTTTTACGTTTATATTCTTAAGGTTATTTTCTCCAGCGCCCTTAACAGTAAGATGATTTCCATGACCTTTGCGACGGGTAGTAGGTACAGGAATTTGTTTTCTACCCGAAAGATAGTCGGCTGTAATTGAGTTTTCACATTTGAGCAGTTCCTCAGGAGTACCGTCAAATACAAGCTGTCCACCGTGAATACCCGCGCCTGGGCCAATATCTATAATATAGTCAGCTTCACGCATTGTGTCCTCATCATGTTCAACAACAATTAAGGTATTACCTAAATCGCGAAGATGTTTAAGTGTACCAAGTAAGCGCTCGTTATCTCGCTGGTGAAGACCTATACTTGGCTCGTCAAGCACATAAAGCACACCCATAAGTGACGAACCAATTTGAGTCGCCAAACGAATACGTTGACTCTCACCGCCCGACAGCGTACCTGATGAGCGCGACATACAAAGATAATCAAGACCAACACTTGACAGGAAGTTTAGTCTTTCTTTTATCTCTTTTAAAATAGGCTCGGCTATCATCTGCTGCATCTGGTTAAACCTTAAATTTTTAATAAAATCCAAGGTTTCACCAATTGACATATCGCAGAGTTCTTTTATATTTTTGCCGCCTACAGTTACAGCAAGATATTCGGGTTTCAGTCGCGCGCCGTGACAGTCAGGGCAAGCGCTCTCGGTCATATAGCTTTCATATTCTGCACGGGCATAATCGCTTTTGGTATTCTCATAGCGGCGCTGTAAATTATTTATTACTCCTTCGAACGGCGCGTAATACGTGCCACTGCCATATTCTGAGCTGCGGTGCAATTCTAACTTTTCGTCACCTGTGCCGTAAAGCACCGCGTCTTTAGCCTCATCGCTTAAATCTTTCCAAGGAGTGTTTATATCAAAACCGTATTTTCTTGCAATGCCTTCGTAATACATAAGAGCCAATGTGCTGGCATCGGGGTTAAACCAAGAGTTAACGCCCCAGCCTGCCGCTTTAATACAACCGTCGGAGAGTGATAAATTCTCATCATTTATTACAAGACGTGGGTCAATCTTCATAAACATACCAATACCCGTACAGGTAGGACACGCACCCATTGGATTGTTAAACGAAAACATTGTAGGTGTAAGTTCGGGTATGCTTATCCCGTGCTCATCACAGGCATAACTTTGTGAAAATTGCAGCTCATCGCCGCCTATAACGTCAGCAGCTACAAGTCCGCCCGAAAGAGATACAGCCGTTTCGATACTGTCGGCAAGACGTGAACGGATATCTGCCTTTATAACAAGGCGGTCAACCACTACCTCTATCATATGCTTTTTGTTTTTTTCGAGTTTAATTTCTTCCGACAAATCATATATATTACCGTCTATACGCACACGAACATAACCCGACTTTCTTACACGGTCAAGTTCTTTTGTGTGCTCACCCTTTCTGTTTTTAACAATGGGTGATAAAATTTGTATTTTACTTCCTTCGGGTAATTCCATAATAGTATCAACAATTTGGTCGGTTGTTTGCTGACTTATTTCTTTACCGCAAACAGGACAATGTGGAATACCAACGCGTGCGTACAAAAGACGCAAATAATCGTATATTTCGGTAACGGTACCCACGGTAGAGCGTGGGTTTTTAGACGTTGTCTTTTGGTCGATGGATATAGCGGGAGAAAGCCCGTCAATGCTGTCTACATTTGGCTTTTCCATCTGACCCAAAAACTGACGCGCATAACTTGACAGCGACTCTACGTAGCGTCGCTGACCCTCGGCATATATAGTATCAAACGCAAGAGAAGATTTACCGCTACCCGAAAGACCCGTAAATACTACAAGCTTGTCACGCGGTATGGTAACGTCCATATTTTTAAGGTTGTTTTCCCTTGCACCCTTTATCACAATTTTATCATTCGACAAAATCTTTTCCTCCAAGAATTTATTTACTCTTTCGCAGTTTCTCTATCCTGTCACGTAGGTATGCAGCGTGCTCAAATTCAAGAATTTTTGCCGCTTGCTTCATCTCGCCCGTAAGCCGTTTGATAAGCGCCTCTTTTTCAGCGCGTGATAACTGCTTATCGCTCTTTTCACTATCGGTTTTAGTACCAATTTCAATTATATCGCGCACGTCTTTTACAATGGTTTTTGGTACTATGCCGTGTGCCTCGTTATACGCCTGCTGGATACCTCGTCTACGCTCGGTCTCACGGATTGCATTTTCCATAGAACGCGTAACACTGTCGGCATACATTATAACCTCGCCGTTTGCATTTCGCGCCGCACGGCCAATCGTCTGCACAAGTGAGGTCTCACTTCTTAAAAAGCCCTCTTTGTCAGCATCAAGTATAACAACAAGTGATACCTCGGGAATATCAAGTCCTTCGCGAAGCAGATTTATACCCACAAGCACATCAAACTCGCCAAGGCGTAAGTCACGAATTATCTCCATACGCTCGATAGTATCAATATCATAGTGCATATAACGAACCTTAATATCAAGGTTGGTAAGATACTCGGTAAGGTCCTCAGCCATCTTTTTAGTAAGGGTGGTTATAAGCACACGCTCGTGCTTTGCGACACGCATATTTATCTGCGATACAATGTCATCAATCTGTCCCTCACTCGGTTTTACCGTAACTAATGGGTCAAGCAGTCCCGTAGGACGTATTACCTGTTCTACAATCTGCGCCGAGTGGTCTTTTTCAAAATCGGCGGGTGTAGCTGAAACAAATATCGCCTGATTTATATGAGAGTAAAATTCCTCAAAGTTAAGAGGTCTGTTATCATAAGCCGACGGCAAACGAAAGCCATATTCAATAAGGTTGTCCTTACGTCCACGGTCACCGCCATACATACCGCGTACCTGTGGCAAGGTTACATGCGACTCGTCTACAAAGAGCAGAAAATCGTCGGGAAAATAGTCAAGCAGCGTCGACGGTGTGCTGCCTGGTTTTCGACGGGACAGCACTCGGGAATAGTTTTCAATACCCTTGCAGACACCAATCTCACGCAACATTTCAATATCGTATTCAGTGCGTTGCCGTATGCGTTGCGCCTCAATCAGCTTGCCGTTCTCCTGAAAGAAAGCAACACGCTCTTCCATTTCGTTTTTAAGGTCGGTAAGAGCATCCTCTAACTTGTCCTCAGGTACAATATAGTGCGACGCGGGATAGATTGCGGTATGTGACAAAAACTGCTTTACCTCGCCGGTTACGGTGTTAATTTCACTTATACGGTCAATCTCGTCGCCAAAAAATTCTATGCGCAACGCATCTCCGTAGGCATAGGCAGGATAAACCTCTACCGTGTCGCCGCGTACACGAAATTTGTTGCGGACAAAGTTAATATCATTTCGTTCGTACTGTAAATCAACCAGCTTGCGTATCAGCTCGTCACGGCTTTTTTCCATACCCGTGCGAAGTGAAATTACCATATTTCGATAATCAATCGGGTTGCCAAGCGAATATATACAAGAAACCGACGCTACGATTATAACATCACGGCGCTCTGAAAGAGCACAGGTAGCGCTGTGACGAAGCTTATCAATCTCGTCATTTATTGCGCTGTCTTTCTCAATATAGGTATCGGTACCGGGTATATATGCTTCGGGTTGGTAGTAGTCATAATAAGATACAAAGTATTCCACCGCATTGTTAGGAAAAAATTCCTTAAACTCAGTACAAAGTTGTGCGGCAAGAGTCTTATTGTGAGCGAGAACAAGCGTCGGGCGGTTTACACGCTCGATGATATTAGCCATAGTAAAGGTTTTACCACTACCCGTTACACCAAGCAAGGTTTGTTCTTTATCACCGCGTTTTAAACCTTTAACCAACTTGTCAATTGCTTCGGGCTGATCACCCGTAGGCTTATATTTTGATACAAGTTCAAATTTGTCCAAGGCAATCCGCCCTCCTTTTTTAATATATTATAATGATAACACATAAACACAAAAATATAAAGGTTTTTTTGGTTCATTTTAAATTTCGATATGTTATAATTTGAAACATAAAGGGGTGGTGAAAAACGAGCAAACGGGTCCATACGTTGACTACTTTAAACAGCTTGCAAAACAGTACCAAACATATAAGCCACAACAACAAGAAAACATACAATTCACAATAGACTTTATGAAAAAACAGTAAAGCAAAAGCCACCGAATTCGGTGGCTTTTAATTATTCAAAATCTATTTTAAAAGGTAACGTTCCTTTGGCTTCAAGTTTGCCTGCAAGCACGTCGATAGCGTGAAGCTGAGAATCTGGCATCATATAGCCAAACAAACGACGTGGTGTATGCAGTAGTGGCTTTACGGCAAACGGATTACCAAAGTGCAAAACTGCCGACACCTTACCCGACACAATAAGCGAATTGATTACGTACTCTACTCTGCGTGTAAGACAGTCGGTACCAAGGTATGGCCCTGTAGCACAATATGTAATAAACACAACCTCGCTGTGCTTTGTTGCGGCAAGAAGCACACGCTCATTGTCGGTAGCGGATGGAAATTCGGGGAAAAATTCTATATCCGAATCAGGAAATTCTTGTCTGATTTTATCGGCAATATTATTCGGGTTATACCATTTACCAAAGCACACTTCCCCTGCGATTTCTTTTGAAGTTTTATTGTCGGTAAGTATAACAAACAGCTTTTTATTATCGGTGTCAAGCGCCGCTGTAACACCGTCATCGGTTATTGCGGTTATGCAGTCTTTAGCAACATTGTCAAGAGACATACGGTCAGCATCGGTAAACTCGCAAGTCTCGGGCGCACTACCTAACATTTGCTGCACTGCAAGCACGCGACGTACCGCCTCGTTAAGTCGTTCCTCACTAAAGGCACCGCCATAATAGTTCTTCTTAAGCATTTCAAACGACTGCTTATTGGTAGAGCGATAATTTGGCAATACAATGTCGTTGCCTGCCGCAACCGCCACACCTAAAATGTTTTCTTCGCCCCAATCCTGCAAGATAGCCATCATCGCCATAGAATCGGTAAAGCAAAGGCCGTCAAAGCCCATATCTCTAATAATATCATTTACCTTTTTAGAAAGAGAAGCAGGGTGCTCGGGGTCAATGTCGCGAATAACTCGGTGACTTGTCATAATTGATGGCAAAAGACCCTTTTCCATCAAATATTTATATGGTACAAGGTCTAAATTTACAATCGATTCTTTCGATACATCAGACGGTGTGTTGGTCATATGTAAATCTATAGTAACCGCTTCACCACCGGGATAATGCTTGCCGCAGGTCAAAAAATTATTTTGTGCGCAAACCTCGGCTATAAGCTCGGCGGCGCGACCTACACGCACAGGGTCATCAGAAAAATGCCTGTGAACACTGCAAGGACCATCCGACTGTAAAACATCTAAAACGGGTCCCCACATACTGTTGTATCCATCAATCTTTGCCTCGTAAATTGTGCCACGGGCAAATGCACGATAATATTCGTCGTTATCGCAAGCGGCAAGTGCCATAAGCGGAATTTTTGGTAGCTTGCCGTTGGGGTAACCCATTTCCATATCGGTAATAATAATAATTGGATAATCGGCCACCGCCAGCACCTCTTTCATAACATTAAGCTGCGAAAGCGGCACCTGAACACAACCAAGAGAATGGTTTTTTATAAGCGCTAACGTATATTCCAAATTTTCTTTATCATTGGGATGAAAATATCGCGCACACATTAACATACCAAGCTTTTGTTCGGTTGACAGTTCGTCTATATTTAATAATTTTTTCATAAAGATTCCCCTTTTTTGCGGACTTTTTAAAATTATATCAGTTTGTTTTACCACCGTCAAGCAACTATGACTTTACAATTAAAGCAACTAAAAATATAACCCCACGATTTTTAAAAATCGTGGGGTCTGTTTTTATTATATTATCCTAACAATACGTCTAACACAAGCATTACGCAAAAGCCTACTATCATAGAGTAGGTTGCAGCACGCTCGTGACCGTGGCCGTGAGTTTCGTTTAGCATTTCGTCACTTACTACGTAAAGCATTGTACCGCCTGCAAAGCTGAGCGCTATTGGCAAAATTACCGTTGCAATATTTACTGCTAAATAACCTATAAGCGTACCAACAACCTCGACAACACCCGTAGCAATAGCACAAACCATGGTCTTGCGTGGGCTAATACCTGCCGCTAGCATTGGCGCTATAATTACCATACCCTCTGGTATATTTTGTAGCGCTATACCGCTTGCTATAAGCAGCGCTTGTCCATTATCGCCCGTACCAAAGCCAACACCTGCGGCAATGCCTTCGGGTAGATTGTGTATGGCAATAGCCAACACAAACAGTAAAACCTTATTTATATTTGCATTATTATGACTTTCACTGTCAACACCTGCAAGTCGATGCAAATGAGGAATAAGCTTGTCCATAAGATTAAGGCAAATAGCGCCTGCAAATATACCAACTATTGCATATAAAAGTCCCCACTTACCGCCTAATTCTACCGCAGGTAAAATAAGGCCGATAACCGCCGCCGCAAGCATAATACCTGCCGCAAACGACATAACAATATCAGAAAATTTGTGTGATACTTTTTTAAACGTAAAACCGATTATGGCACCTATAACGGTCGCCATACCAACGCCGAGCGCTGTAATTAATACAAGTTCCATATTTGTCCCCTATTACAAATATTTTTTAACTTCCTCGTATCCACAAAGCAAAAAATCTTTGTTATGACAGTCGGATGAAAAAATCATTTTTTTGCCGTGAGATTTAAAGTAATCAATAATCACTTTTGACGGATATGGTTGCTTAACGTGACCGCGTGCCATACCGCCTGTGTTAATTTCTACCACAGCAGGTGTTTCTATAATGGCGTCAGCCGCTTTTTGCCACGCCGCAACATAACGCGGATGGTTAACGTCAAACAAACTACCGTCACTATTATATTTTGTAATCAAATCAAAGTGACCTATTATATCGCATTTTGTTTTATTGTAAAGGTCTGCAACCGTTTTATAGTAATCCTCAATATATGCGTAAAAGTCGCCGTCATAATACTTATTTACCGCTTCAATTTGCTTTTCACGGCTGTAATCTATACAAAGATATTCGCCGTTTTTAAGTATATAGTGCGCCGAGCCCAAAACATAATCATAATCGTCAAGCGGCTCATCACTGTGATAATCATATTCTATACCTAAAAGTATCTTTATTTTATCCCTGTATTTTTCCTTTAAAGCATTTATTTCTTTTTTATAAAGTTCGGTACCCTCACGTGTCATACAAGGCTCTAAATCAAACTCGGTATAAGAGTGTCCCGAAAAACCAAGCTCTGAAAGACCAAACGCTATTGCCTTTTGCACCATTTCTTCGGCTGTGCTTTTGCCGTCGCAATAGGTGGTGTGCGTATGATAGTTATAAAGCATTATTTTGTCATCTTTTCCTGTTTTACTTTGTGATCAATTATATGACGGGAAGCAAGCTCGCGATGTACATCCTCGACACTGATGCCCATCTGTACCATAAGCACCATTGCGTGATACGCAAGGTCAGCAAGCTCATAAATAGTCTCTTTTTTATCGTCTGCCTTACCTGCAATTATAACCTCGGTGCACTCCTCTCCCACCTTTTTGAGTATTTTATCTATACCCTTTTCGAAAAGATAGGTTGTGTATGACCCCTCGGGCTTGTCGGTCTTGCGACCTACAAGCATATCATAAAGATTTTGTAGTGAAAATTCGTGAAGCTCGTCAGACTGCCATACGGGATTGGTAAAGCAGGAATCGGTACCCTTGTGGCAAGCGGGACCGTCTTTTTCAACAACTACTACCAATGCATCGTTATCACAATCGGCAGTAATACTTACTATATGCTGAAAGTTGCCGCTGGTTTCACCTTTTAGCCAAAGTTCGTCACGTGAACGGCTATAAAAACAAGTAAGTCCCCTCTCCATCGAAATTTTAAGACTTTCCTTGTTCATATATGCTACGGTTAAAACCTTTTTAGTTATACTGTCTACCACAACAGCGGGAATTAAACCTTTTTCGTCAAATTTAAGCTCATCAATATTTATCATAATCATAACCTCACAATAATATTGTTATTTTTAAGTTCTTTTTTTAAATCAGGTATTGCAACCTCGCCAAAATGGAAGATTGACGCCGCAAGGCCTGCATCAATATCAGGAATTTCTTTAAACAAGTCTATAAAGTGCTGTATATTACCAGCCCCTCCCGATGCAATTACAGGAACATTTACCGCATCGCAAACAAGCTTTAACAATTCTATATCAAAGCCCTGTTTTACGCCATCGGTATCAATAGAGTTTACAACAATTTCACCCGCGCCATTTGCGACACCTTGTTTTATCCAGTTTATCGCTTCAATGCCTGTGTCCTCACGTCCACCCTTGGCAAATACATGAAACGCACCGTCGACGCGTTTTATATCTACCGACAGCACAACACATTGGTCACCGTATTTGTGAGCTGCCTCTTTTATTAAAGAAGGATTTTTAATAGCGCCCGAATTAACGCTTACCTTATCCGCGCCGCATTTTAACACGCGGTCAAAATCCTCAACGGTATTTATGCCTCCGCCTACTGTAAGCGGTATAAATATTTCGCTTGCAACTTTAGTCAGTATATCGGTAAAAAGCTGTCTGCCCTCGTAAGATGCCGTTATATCGTAAAACACAAGCTCATCAGCTAAGCTATCGGAATAAAGGCGCGCAAGCTCTATAGGTGATGATACATCGTTGAGTCCTTTGAAATTAGTACCTTTTACTACCCTGCCGTCTTTGATATCAAGACATGGAATAATTCTTTTTGTAATCATTTAGCCGCCTCCAAAGCGTCTTTTAGGTCAATTGCGCCAATGTAGTAAGCCTTACCAATTATAGCGCCGTAAATGTTCATTTCACGAAGTTTTTTAACGTCATCAAGGCTTGACACGCCACCCGATGCCGTTATATTCATTGAATATTTTTTAGATAATTCTTTATACAACTCAAGGTTAGTGCCACGCATAGCGCCGTCCTTTGAAATATCGGTACAAATTATATATTTTACACCAATATTTTGCATATCGCTTAAAAAATCTTCAAGTGTAATTTGTGACTTTTCGAGCCATCCTTTTATAGCGATATATCCGTCCTTAACATCGGCGCCAACAGCGATTTTTTCGCCATATTTTTCAACCGCCCCTTTTAAAAATTCAGTATCTGTAACTGCCGCTGTGCCTAAAATAACACGACCTACACCTGCGGATAAATACTTTTCAACAGTAGCAATATCACGAATTCCGCCGCCTATTTCAACAAACAAGTTTGTTTCGTTTGCAACCTGTCGTACTATATCAATATTAGGCGTTGTCCCGTCTTTCGCGCCCTGTAAATCAACCATATGAATATGCGTAGCGCCCTGTGCCTCAAAATCGCGCGCAATCTCAATGGGATTTTCGCTATAAACGGTCATGTTTTGGTAATCGCCTTTATAAAGACGAACTGCCTTTTTATCAAATAAATCTATTGCGGGAAAAACTATCATTTTTTTACTCCATTTCACAAAAAGCACGCAAAATATTAAGTCCTACCTCGCCGCTTTTTTCGGGGTGGAACTGACAGCCGATAATGTTATCTTTTTGCACGGCTGCTGTAAGTTCTTTGCCGTATTCAGCTGTAGCTATAACACTGTCGTCACAGTCGGTAGCATAAAATGAATGCACAAAATAAACACAGTCATTTGGATTTATATATTTAAACAAATTGCTCTCGCAAGTAAAATGCAACGCATTCCAACCAATGTGCGGAATTTTTAAATTTTTGGGTATTTTGTCTTTCATAGGTACAATATTGCCTTTTAATAGTCCCAAGCCATTATGAACTCCGTATTCAAAGCTCTTTTCAAAAAGCATCTGCATACCCAGGCAAATACCCATTAGTTTTTTTCCTGATTTTGCCTGTTCAATTATCACTTTATCAAGACCGCTGTCGCGCAGTTTTTTTGCGGCATCGCTAAATGCCCCTACACCAGGCAATATTATACCATCGGCACTGCTGATAACCTGAGGGTCTGCAGTTACGACAATCTCTGCGCCAATCTTTTCAAATGATGAAATCAGCGAAAACAAATTACCCACGCCGTAATCAATTATGGCTATCATGCTATAACACCTTTCGTAGATGGAATATCATCAGCAAAAGCCTTGTCGATAGCCACCGCTGTACGAAGCGTACGCGCTATCGACTTAAAGCAACCCTCGATTATATGGTGAGAATTTTCGCCCGCAAATTTTACCATATGGGTAGTAATGCCCGAATTATAAGCAAAGGCGCTCCAGAACTCGTGATTAAGCTCGGTATCAAAGTCTCCTACCTTTTCGGTGGGCATTTCAACTTCGTAATAACAACCGCCTCTACCCGAAATATCAACAGCAGTAAGTATCAATGACTCGTCCATAGGAAGTGTCGTATCACCGTAACGTGTAATACCCTTTTTATCACCCAATGCCTCTTTAAAGGCTTGACCTAAAGCTATTCCTATGTCCTCGGTAGTGTGGTGATAATCTACCTCTATATCCCCCACGCATTTAACGTTTAAATCAAATCGACCGTGACGGGCAAAAAGAGTTAACATATGGTCGAGGAACGGACAGCTTGTATCACAAACAGACTCACCCTTGCCGTCAAGGTTAATAGTAAGTTTAATATCTGTCTCAGCGGTTTTTCTTATAATTTCTGCAGTTCTCATTTTAATTCTCCTCTAGTATTAGAGATATGGTATCAATTAGTTTTTTCATCTGCTCGATAGTACCAATTGTAATACGGTTATACTGACAAATAGCGTCTTTGGTAAAATGGCGAATAAGTATACCTCGATTTTTAAGCTCAAGATATAGTTTTTTACCGTCAATTTTATCGTTCTTTGCAAAAACAAAGTTTGCTTTTGACGCTAGCACCTCAAAACCTAATTTTTGAAGCTCTGACACAGTCCACTCGCGATTATCGATAATTGTTTTGCAGTTATTCATATAATAATCGTTATCAATAAGCGCCGCAGCACCTGCAGCATCGGTCATGCGATTTACATTATACGGATTTGTAGAGTATCTTATTGTGTTAAGATCGGCGATAAGCTTTTGGTTACCAATAGCAAAGCCCAAGCGTGCGCCTGCCATAGAGCGTGATTTTGAAAAGGTTTGTACCACAAGTAAATTGTCATATTTATCTATGAGAGTAATAGCACTTTCGGCTCCAAAATCTACGTAAGCCTCATCGATAATTACTACATTTTTAGGGTTTGATGAAACGATTTTTTCAATATCTTGGAGTGTAAGTGCAATACCAGTCGGTGCGTTTGGATTTGCAATAACTACAGTTTTATTAACGCCTATATAATCGTTTACATCAATAGTAAAATCATCTTTGAGTGGTATTTCAGTGTATGGTATGCGATTCAGTTCAGCAAAAACGGGATAAAATCCGTAAGTAATATCTGGAAATACGAGCGGACTTTTTTCGTCGGCAAATGCCATAAAAGCAAAGTTAAGCACCTCGTCAGAACCATTTGTAACTATTACTTGATTTATGTCTACACCGTAAACTCTTGCCAATTCGCGACGCACATTAATACATTCGGGGTCGGAATAAAGCTGTAGCTTTTGACTCTCGGCAAATACTGCGTCACTTACCGCTTTTGAGGGTGGAAACGGTGATTCGTTCGTATTAAGCTTTATGTACTGCATATCCTTTGGCTGTTCACCTGGGGTATATGGGGTAAGATTACTTAATCTATCTGTAAAAAATCTACTCATTCTTCGTCCTCAAATCTGATTGTTGCGCTTTTAGCATGGGCATGTAATCCCTCTTTATCGGCAAAATATGCCACCTTGTCGGCCACCTTTTTTAGCGCATCGGCAGTAAAGTATGTAAACTGCGATTTCTTTACAAAATCATCTACCGACAAAGGTGATGAAAATCTTGCGGTACCGCTTGTTGGTAAAGTGTGATTTGGACCTGCAAAATAATCTCCCAAAGCCTCGGGACAATATTTACCCATAAAGATAGAGCCTGCATGTTTAACCTTATCAAGATAATCAAACGGATTTTCTACACAAAGTTCTAAGTGCTCGGGAGCTATTTCATTTGCAATATCAATAGCAAGCATTAAATTATCTTCAGCCACGATAATCTTGCCGTTATTGTCAATAGATGTCCTTGCGATTTCGGCACGTGGTAGTTCGGGTATCTGAATTTCAAGCTCAGCGCTTACCTTTTCGGCAAAATCGCGACTGTCACAAACAAGCACTGCGCTCGCCATTTTGTCGTGTTCTGCCTGTGAAAGAAGATCTGCCGCTACAAAACGGGCATTAGCGGTAGAATCAGCAACAACCAAAATTTCGCTCGGCCCCGCAATCATATCTATAGACACTTTGCCAAACACCTGTTTTTTCGCCTCGGCAACAAAAGCGTTACCGGGTCCTACAATTTTATCAACCTTTGGTATACTCTTTGTGCCGTAAGCAAGTGCCGCTACTGCCTGTGCGCCACCCACTTTAAATATTCGATCAACACCTGCAATCCTTGCGGCTGCCAATATTACAGGATTTACCTTGCCGTCAGCCGATGGCGGTGTTACCATAACTATTTCTTTACAACCCGCGATTTTAGCTGGAATACTATCCATTAAAACGGTTGATGGATACGCCGCAGTGCCGCCCGGTACATAAAGTCCTACCTTTTCAATAGGTGTTACTTTTTGTCCGGTTACTACACCGTCTTTTTCGTTTATAATAAAACTGTTTCTAACCTGTTTTGAGTGAAAAGCGCGGATGTTTTCTGCCGCCTCTTTTATTATCTCAACAAATTCGTCATCTACAAGCGCAAAAGCCTCGTCGATTTCATCGGCAGTGACTTCAAGCGATTTTAATTCTGCCTTGTCGAATTTTAAAGCATATTCAAAAATTGCTTCGTCACCACGATTTATTACATTCGAGATAATATCGCTTACAACACCCTCAACATTTGAGGCTATATTGTCTCGAGCAAAAATTTCGTCATTTGAGACCTCACCGTAATTATAAATTTTAATCATTATTCTTCACCTGAATTTTCATAGAGTCTACTATTTTTTCGATAGCTTCGCCTTTAAACTTAAAGCTTGATTTATTGGCAATAAGTCGCGCGCTTATCGGCACTATGGTTGATTTAACCTCAAGATTATTTTCTTTGAGGGTGGTTCCCGTTTCGACTATATCTACAATCACATCCGAAAGCTTTAAAATCGGGGCTATTTCGATTGAGCCGTTAAGCTTTATAATATCAATTTCGCGACCAAGACCCGCATAATAGTTTGCGGCAATATTTGTAAACTTGGTTGCTACCTTTAAAGTCTTTTGCCCGTCATCGTGAAAATGGGTGGGAGCCGCTACTGCCATACGGCATTTACCGAGATTCAGGTCAAGAAGCTCGTAAACGTCGGGGCTGTATTCAAGCAAAATATCCTTACCCGCAACACCTATGTCTGCCGCGCCGCGCTCCACATAAATCGCAACGTCGGACGGCTTTACCCAAAAGTATCTTACTTGCTTCTCCTCGTTTTCAAAAATGAGCTTACGGTTATTTTCTTTGATAGAGGGGCACTCGTAGCCTGCTGCCTCAAACATAGCGTACACTTTTTCACCAAGCCTACCCTTTGGCAATGCAACATTAAGCATTTATACCCCTCCCCTTATGTCTTTAAGTTCTTTATATCTTATTTTACCGCTATCATTATTCTGAACAGATACGGTCTTTCCACCGTCAACTATCTGCTTTACGGTAAGGGTTAAGATATTGTTATCTGTTTTATCATCGCAAATCAGTAAAACATCAACGTCAAACCCTTGCTTTTCGCTTGGCAAATCTTCTAATAAATCGAGATAAATTGCAAAGCCTATAGCACACGCGCGTCTGCCCATTTTATAAAGCAGATTATCATACTGTCCGCCTGTAAGCACACTTTGCGAAAGCCCGTTGACATATCCCTTAAACACTATACCGTTATAATAATTCATATCGCTTACGGCAGAAAAGTCAAATTTTATTTTACCACCGAAAGACAGATTGTCAAGCATTCCCGATAGTGTTTTTAAAGTATTTACGGCATCCGTAGCAATATATCCGCCTAAAGCGTCTAAATGCCTCAAAACAGTATTTCTTTCGCCGTAAATTGAAACAAAGTTTAAAAGAATATTTTTTGCCTTTTCCTCTACCCCATTTTCGTTACAAATACGAGATAGGTCGTGGCTGTTTTTGTCAGAAATATATTTTATTGCCTCTGTCTTAAAGGCAGGATTGTCACAGATATTATCAAGCAATGACGACAGAAGTCCCAAGTGAGATATTTCAAGTACAAAATCGTCTGAAATGAGCGAGAGGCTCTCTGCCGCCATAACTATCATTTCATATATATCGTATAGCTTGACGTCACCAATGCATTCAACGCCCGTCTGCATAATCTCTTTAAACTGATGAGTGTTTTCTGACACACGGTAAACATTTTCGTTATAGCATACCTTTTGCTTAAAGCCGCAAACGTCCTCGCCATTTTTGACAATCGACAGCGTAACGTCGGGCTTTAGCGCCAACAGCTTACCGTTTGTATCGTTAAATGCAATAATGCGGTCACTTACCAGAAAGTCCTTATTCTGAATATAAAACTCATATTCCTCAAACTTGCTCATTTTAAAAGGCTTGTAGCCGTACTTGCTGTAGAGTGAACGCAGGGCAAATATCGCCTTTTCTTCATTTCTTAAAATGTTGTTATCAATCATTGTTTTCGCCCTCGCATCTGCCTATAACTATATTATATCCGCCTGCGCCATACTCGCAGCATTTGCTGACCCTGCTTATGGTCGCCGCGCTCGCGCCTGTTTCTTTGGTGATTTTGGTATAGCTTATTCCTTTTTTAAGCATCTTTGCAACCGACAACCTTTGAGAAATGTCAAGCGCCTCTTTTATGGTGCAAATATCCTCCAAAAAAGCGTAGCACTCCTCCTTTGTTTTAAGAGAGAGTAAAGCCTCACATAATTGGTCTGTACTTTTGTTATGCCAACTGCTCATAATATCCTCCGTCTTTAATCACTTTAGCATACTAATGTGTTAATGTGATGAATTATACTACCAATATCCCCTTATGTCAAGTGAAATTTAAAATTTTTTCACATTATCTCTTGACTTTGTTAATTAAAGTATAATATATTTATTTTTAAGGAGAATACTTTTAAAAGAGGTTGTGATAAAATGGTTATTACAAACGACATAAAATACGTAGGTGTGAATGACAAAAAGATTGATTTGTTTGAAGGTCAGTATATAGTACCTAACGGTATATCTTATAACTCTTATGTTATACTTGACGAGAAGATTGCCGTTATGGATACAGTTGACGCCGCATTTACACACGAATGGCTCGATAATATCCAGAATATTTTAGGTGACAAAGCACCCCATTACCTCATAATTCAACATATGGAGCCTGACCATTCGGCAAATATTGTAAACTTTATAAAACGCTATCCAAACGCAACAATAGTATCATCACAAAAAGCATTTAATATGATGAAACAATTTTTTGGTACAGAGTTTACTGACAACCGTATTGTCGTAGGCGAAGGCAATACGTTAAGTCTTGGTCGCCATAATCTCACCTTTGTTACGGCGCCTATGGTACACTGGCCTGAGGTTATCGTAACTTACGATAGCACCGATAAGGTATTGTTTTCGGCGGACGGCTTTGGTAAATTCGGCACACCCGACACGGACGAGGACTGGGCGTGCGAAGCGCGACGCTACTATATAGGTATTGTTGGTAAATACGGTGCGCAGGTACAGGCTCTGCTCAAAAAAGCGGCAACACTCGACATAGAAAAAATTTGCCCACTTCATGGTCCTGTTCTTACCGAAAATTTAGGTTACTATATAAATCTTTATGATATCTGGTCGAGTTATCAAGTAGAGGAGGAAGGTATAGTAATCGCCTACACCTCGGTTTATGGTAATACTAAAAAAGCAGTTTACCAGCTTGCTGACAAATTACGTGCTAACGGTTGCCCAAAGGTCGTTATAAACGACCTTGCGCGTTGCGATATGGCAGAGGCAGTTGAAGACGCTTTCCGTTACAGCAAATTAGTTCTCGCTACCACCACATATAACGCCGAGATATTCCCCTTTATGCGTGAATTTATAAACCACCTCACCGAGCGCAACTTCCAAAACCGCACAGTAGCATTTATAGAAAACGGCAGTTGGGCACCGCTTGCTGCGAAGGTTATGAAAGAATTGTTTGCAAATAGTAAAAACATTACTTTTGCAGACAATACAGTTAAAATACTGTCAGCTTTAAACGAAGAAAGCAGCAGCCAACTTAATGCACTTGCAGATGAGCTTTGTATGGATTATCTGGCGCTTCAGGATTCCACCGCCAATAAAAACGACCTTTCGGCGCTGTTTAACATTGGCTACGGACTCTATGTAGTTACCTGTAACGACGGCAAGAAGGATAACGGCCTTATTGTAAATACTGTAACACAGGTTACCAACACACCAAACAAAATCGCTGTAACCATAAACAAAGAAAACTATTCACATCACATCATCAAGCAAACAGGCAAAATGAACATAAATGTTTTAAGTGTTGACGCTCCGTTTGCTGTATTTGAAAAATTCGGTTTCCAAAGTGGCAGAAATATCGATAAATTTGCAGAATGTGAGCCGCTTCGCTCTGATAATGGTCTTGTATTCTTGCCGCGACACATTAACTCGTTTATGTCACTTCGTGTGGAACAGTATGTCGACCTTGACACACACGGTATGTTTATTTGTGAAATCACCGAAGCAAGAGTGCTTTCCGATAAAGAAAGTATGACATATAGTTATTATTATGACAATGTTAAACCAAAGCCACAAACTGACGGAAAAAAGGGTTTTGTCTGTAAAGTCTGCGGTTACGTTTACGAAGGCGACACATTGCCCGAGGATTTCGTCTGCCCGCTTTGCAAGCACGGCGCCGCCGATTTTGAAGAAATAAAATAATAAAAAACATATTCTGTAATAAGAGGTGAAAATAATGAAAAAGTACGTATGCAATATTTGCGGTTGGGTTTACGACGAGGCTGCAGGCGACGAGGAACACGGAATAGCGCCAGGCACCAAGTTTGAGGACCTGCCCGATGACTTTGTTTGCCCCCTTTGCGGCGTAGGCAAAGAAGATTTTAGTGAAGAATAATATTCTGCATCGCTGAGCGCCGCGTTTTGTTTCTACTAAAAAACAAAACGCGGCGCTCTTTTTTGTATTTTGAAAAATATTTTCATTTTTTTAAAAAAATGCTTGCAATCTTGGAAGTTTTGTGTTAATATTGTGTTTGCTATGTGACCGAGTAAGTTTCGGTCGATTCGAAAAGGAGGTGCAACCAATGGCAAAATGTGAAATTTGCAGCAAAGAAATTGCTTTTGGTATTAAGGTTTCTCACTCACACAGACGTTCAAACAGAACTTGGAAGCCCAATGTTAAAAAGGTAAAGGCTATCGTTGATGGTT
>JAFSAR010000005.1 GCA_017442225.1 Clostridia bacterium | reverse complement strand
TGAAAGCCCCGTCATATACGGATGGGTATTTGAGTGATTTTGCACTTGGTGACCTGCATCACTTAGCTGTTTTACTGATTCAGGATATTTATCTACCCACGCGCCCACTACAAAAAAAGTCGCAGGCACCTCATATTCGGCAAGTATGCTTATCAGTTGTTCGGTATCGTCATTACCCCATGCCGCGTCAAAGCTGATGGCTACCTGCTTTTTTTCACACTCAACGCAATATATAGGCAGTTTACGGTCGCTGTCGGCAAAGGTAACTACCGAGCCTACCACTGCTATGACTACGGCAAGCATGGCGCTCACGCACCACATTATCTGCCTTTTGGTAATTATCAAATATCTCATTACTTATACCCTCTTTCATCCCTATATATGAAATTATGCAGATATGCTTGTATAATATGAAAAAATGCTAATCACTTTTTAGCGATTAGCATTTTAATTTATACAGATTTAATTTTATCGTTATTGAAAACAGTAAATTCTATATCTGAAAATGTGTCCGACAATTCGCAACGCAGCGGTTTTACAATAACGTTTTCGCTGTTGTAGTGCCCTGCGTCGAACACGGCAACGCCCGCATTTATTGCCGCAATCAACACGTTGTGCTTGATATCGCCCGCAATAAGCGCGTCAAAGTCACCCGTTACAACGTCCTCTAAAAAGTCGCCGCCCGAACCTGAGCAAACAAGCACCTTGTTTATCGGTTTGTCACCGCCTACATATTTAACCACACCGCCAAGCGCGTTTTTGATATGTGCGCCAAGTACGTCAGCATCCGGCATATTGCACTCTGCCTCACGGATTAAAAATCCACTGTGAGATACAAAGGGTTTTATGTTGCATAGTCCAATAGCCTTGCAAAGTCGTTCGGTTACGCCACCTACTGCAATATCAAGATTGGTGTGCATAGATATAACCGAAATGCCGTTTTTTATAAGTTCATACACAACAGTGCCCTTTGTTACGCTTTTAAGCCCGCTGAAAATCACGGGATGGTGCGTTATAACAAGCTCGGCACCCATACTTTTAGCATAGTTCACTGTGTTTATATCGCAGTCAAGGCAGACTACCGCCTTTGTAACGCTTGCGTTGCCGTCGCCTACCAAAAGGCCGACGTTGTCAAAATCGCAAGCGGTATCGAGTGGGTATTTTTCTTTTAAATAATCTAAAATGTTATTTACTCTCATCATTTCTTTTTAGCAAACGAGTCTTTAAGCGCAACAGTGCGATTAAAAACTATTTTGTTGTCGGTTGTGTCTTTATCTACGCAGAAATAACCCTGACGCATAAATTGGAAGGTGTCACCTACGTTTACGTCTTTAAGACTTGCGTCAATAACGCAACTATCGAGAACTGTTAGTGAATCGGGGTTAAGGTTATCGGCAAAAGACGATACGCCCTCTTCGTCACTTGGGTTTTCTACATTAAAGAGTCGGTCATACAAACGAACCTCGGCTTTTACACAGTTGTCAGCGCTTACCCAATGGAGTGTACCCTTTACCTTTCTGCCGTCAGGCGCTTCGCCGCCACGGCTTTCGGGGTCATAAGTGCAGTGAACTGCGGTAATATTGCCGTTTTCGTCGGTTTCGTGTGAAGCATATTTCACAAAATATGCACCTTTAAGTCTTACCTCTTTTGTGGGGCAAAGTCTAAAATATTTGCCCGGTGGGTCTAACATAAAGTCATCATCTTCAATAAATATCTCGCGAGAAAATGTTACGCTTGTCTTTCCAAGCTCGGGTTTATTGGGGTTAATGTCAACCTCAATTTGTTCCGTTTTGCCCTCTGGGTAATTGTCAATTACAACTTTAAGTGGACGCAAAACAGCCATAGCACGATCAGCGTTTTCGTTAAGGTAATCGCGAACACAAGATTCCAATAGCGCATAATCAATAACGCTGTAAGCCTTTGAAACACCGATTTTGTCAACAAAAGCGCGTACAGCCTGTGACGGATAACCGCGACGTCGCATACCGCAAATGGTTGCCATACGCGGATCGTCCCAACCGCTAACAAGTCCGTCATTTACAAGCTTCAAGCACTTGCGCTTACTTGTAAGCGTATAGTTTACGTTCATACGCGCAAACTCTATCTGACGCGGCGGCTCGTGGGTTATGTCCGCAGCCTCAAGCACCCAGTTATAAAGCGGGCGATGATTTTCAAACTCTAATGAACAAAGTGAATGTGTAACGCCCTCGCGCGCGTCACTAAGCGGATGCGCAAAGTCATACATCGGGTACACACACCACTTGTCACCTGTGCGGTGGTGATGAGCCTTAAGCACGCGGTAGATAACAGGGTCGCGCATATTAAGGTTGGACGACGCCATATCAATCTTGGCGCGAAGCACCATTTTGCCCTCTTCAATTTCACCTGCTGTCATTTTTGCAAATAATTCTTTTGTTTCAGCAATAGGTCTGTCGCGATATGGGCTGTTTTTGCCGGGCTCGGTAAGAGTGCCGCGCATTTCACGGATTTCATCAGCCGTAGACTCATCAACATAGGCTAGTCCCTTGTCGATCAATTTTAAGGCGCACTCGTAGATAAAATCAAAATAGTCGGATGCATAGTATACATTATCCCAGTCGAAGCCGAGCCATTTTATATCCTCTTTAATAGCGTCAACATACTCAACGTCCTCTTTCGTGGGGTTGGTATCGTCAAGACGAAGATTGCATTTTCCCTTGTATTTTTCCGCTGTGCCAAAGTCAATGCAGATAGCCTTTGCATGACCTATATGCAAATAGCCGTTTGGCTCAGGCGGAAAGCGTGTCTGCACGCGGCTATAGACACCCTCAGCCAAATCCTCATCAATAAAATCATAGATAAAATTAGAAGGTTTGTTTTCTTCTATTTCTTCTGTTATTACTTTATTCTCTTCCATTTTATAAAACCTCTATCATTGCGTCTATACGCTTAATGCATTCATCACGACCCAAAACAGCCATTATACTGCAAAGGTCAGGGGTATTTGTTCTGCCCGTTACAGCAATACGCAAAACCGTGCTGAGATCGCCTGCGCTTCCCTTGTAAGCATCGGGGTTTGCTTTATACTCTTTAGTTTCAGCAGCAAAGTTAAGCTCGGGCGCAATAGATTTAATTTTATCGAACCAACACTGTCTGTCGTCGTTTGCATCATAAACCTTTTTATATTCAGTAAGGAAAGCCTTTGCATCATCTGCCGCAATATTTTCGGGTAAGGTGTGACAAGGAACATAATATTCATTAAAGAAGAACGCAAAATAATCCTTTGCCTCACTCCATTTCGAGAGGTCCTTACGCGGTTTTTTAGCATCGTCGCGGTCAATAGCGAGCATTGCCTTTGTAAAATCAGGGTTTGCTACCAGCATTTCATAAAATTCGCCATCAAATTCACGCGCCCAAGCGGTAAGCTTTTCGTAAACCTCATCGCTTTTCATAGCGGCAATCTTAGTTTTACTTACGTCGTTTAACTTGTTTTCGTCAAACAGCGCACCGGACACGCTCATCTTTTTTAGGTTAAACTTAAAGGTGCGGTAATCGGCGTCTGGGTTAGCGCGGCGCCAATCCTCAAAATCAGATGCAGCGATTGTCATAAGATATTCAATAACGCATATTGACTCATATCCCTGCTCTGCAAAGAAATGTACAGCAGCCTCGGGGTCTTTACGCTTACTAATCTTTCGCTTTGCGCCGTTATCTAACTTCATAATCGGTGATACGTGACCATATTTCGGCACCTTAAATCCAAGTAATTTAAAGAGTTGTATATGCTTAGGAACAGATGATATCCACTCGTCACCGCGAAGCACGTGTGTTGTGTGCATTAGGTGGTCATCAATAGCGTGTGCAAAATGATATGTCGGTATGCCATCCGACTTTAAGAGTACAAAGTCCTCGTCGTTTTCGGGCATCTCGATCTTGCCCTTAATTGTATCCTCAAAGATAATGCGGTTTTCTTCGCTTCCCGGTGAACGTAAACGCACAACAAAAGGCTTGCCTTCATCTATGAGCGCCTTTGCCTCCTCGTAGGTAATATCACGGTGTTTAGCGTATTCACCGTGATAACCGGTACGGATTTTATTTTCTTCTTGAACCTTGCGGACAGCCTCTAAATCCTCGGCGGTACAAAAACAAGGATATGCAAAACCTTTTTTGATAAGGTCCTTAACATATGTTTGGTAAATTTCAGAGCGGTGGCTCTGCTGATACGGGCCGTAATCACCCTTTTGCTCGCTGCCGCTTATAAAGCCCTCGTCGATGGTGATACCAAAGCGGTTAAGTCCGTCAATAATATCCTCAATACCGCCCTCAACCTCACGCTTTTTGTCGGTATCTTCAATTCGGGTATAGAAAATTCCACCTGTAGAGGTCGCGGTAATTCGGTTTACAAGCGAGGTAAACAGCGTGCCCAGATGCAGATAACCCGTAGGTGACGGTGCAACACGTGTTACACGCGCGCCCTCAGGCAAATTACGCTCGGGGTATAAATTTTCATAATATTCAGGTGTTTTATCTATATTTGGCAGTAAAAGGTCTGCCAAAAGTTCGCGATTGTCCATTTTAAAAAATTTCTCCTATTTGCTGAGTAGTTTATTAAGCTCGTCCATAAAGGTGTTAATGTCTTTGAACTGGCGGTAAACCGACGCAAAACGCACGTAAGCAACCTCGTCAATTTCCTTTAGTTTTTCCATCACAAGCTCGCCTATCTTGTCGCTGCTGACCTCACGGTCGAGTGAGTTCTGTATTACAGTTTCAATATCGGAAATTGCGCGGTCAAGCATTTCGATTGATACAGGGCGCTTTTCGCAAGCGCGAAGCATACCCGTAAGCAGTTTCTGACGGTCAAAGGTCTCGCGTGAGCCGTCTTTTTTGATAACAACTATGGGAAGGCTTTCAATCATTTCATAAGTTGTAAAACGCTTTGAGCATTTAAGGCACTCACGTCTACGGCGGATGCGCTCTCCCTCATCTGTCGGACGAGAGTCGATTACCTTGCTTTCTTCATAACCACAAAAAGGACATTTCATAACAAATACCACCTATATATAAAATTACAGTTTATTATATCACAATATATTGGGAATTACAAGAAAAATATTGACAAAACACCTGTCATAAGCTAAATTCGCTAAGGCGAGCTAAATGCACCTGCGGTGCGCTAAATTACTGAGTAGCTAAATGTGTCTATGACACGCTTATTGCGAATTTAATTTAGCTGCTCTACAAGAGCAACTTAGCCATTAGGTCAAGCTTTATAATTTAGTTGTGCACATAGTGCAAAATTGAGTTTCCCCAACAGTAAATAATCATTGCAAATTTGCGTCTTATATGTTATTATATATTAAATATAATCTAAAGTGGGAAAGTGTTTTATGAACATTGTTTTAGCGTCTAAATCTCCCCGCAGAAAAGAGCTTTTGTCTCTGCTTGATTTAGACTTTCAAATTATCACCGCCGATATTGACGAAACTATGGATTCGTCGTTGCCCGTAACCGATGAGGTTGCGCGCATAAGCTACGAAAAAGCGCTTGCTGTTGCCAATAATATCGACGGCAATAGCGTTATCATTTCGGCTGACACAATAGTCGAGCTTGACGGTAAACTTATGGGTAAACCAAAGGAGGAATCAGATGCCGAGCAAATGCTTAAAAGTTTGTCAGGGAATACCCATAACGTTCATACCGCAGTTACTGTGTTACAGGGTGACAAACACAAAACCCGCGTTGTCACGACTGCCGTTACGTTTCGCGATATCAGTGACGAGGAAATTACTGCGTATATTGAAACTCGCGAACCTATGGACAAGGCGGGCGCTTACGGTATACAGGGCCGCGCCTCAAAATTTGTAAGCAGTATTGTCGGCGACTATTTCAACGTAGTCGGTTTACCGCTTTGTTCTTTAAGCCAGATGCTTAAAGATTTTGATATAAACATATAATTTATCTTTGGAGGAAGAAAATGTCTGCTAAAATCACACAACTTTCAAACGGAGTCGAGGGTGTATTTATTAAAAACGATCGTTTTAACACCACCCTTGTATCATTTAATTTTTACGTGCCTATGGCAAAGGACACCGCAGCAGAGTACGCGTTGCTTCCCTTTGTAATGACAAGTAGCAATAAGCAGTATCCCGATTTTTCGGCGCTTAATTTTAAGCTTGCCAAGCTTTACGGCGCAAATCTTTCGGCAAGTGCTGAGAAGGTGGGAGATTTTCAACTGCTTAAAATTGCAATTTCCACAATAGACGACCGTTTTTCGCTTGATAACGAATCTCTTTGCGACAGCGCGACCGAGCTGCTCACCCAGCTGATATTTGAGCCAAAGGTAGAAAACGGCGCATTTTGTGAAGAGGACGTTGCCCGCGAAAAGCGCAAGGCAATAGAGCATATCCGCGGCGACCTCGCGCAAAAGCGAATCTATGCAAAAAAGCGTCTTATTGAGGAAATGTATAAGGGTGAGCCTTACGGCGTGGCAAAATGCGGCAGTGAAGAGGATGTCGAAAAAATTACAGGTAAATCTCTTTATAAAGCGTGGCAAAAACTTTTATCTACCGCATTTTTGCGTGTAAATGTTATTTCGCGTTCAATGCCTGCTGGGTTATTTGACGGTATTGCTGAAAAACTCGGTAGTATAACACGCGAAAATGTCACCGACTGCACCAAGAGCACACCTACTGCAGCTGTTTCAAAACCTAATACCGTTATTGAAACAATGGATATCGCTCAGGGCAAGCTGTGTATGGGCTTTTCAAGCGAGCTTTACGGTGATGACGAGTCCACTGCGGCGCTTACCGTTATGTGCGATATTTTCGGCGGCGGCCCGTACTCACGACTGTTTACCAATGTTCGCGAAAAGTACAGTCTTTGTTATTACTGCACCTCGGGCTTGGTTAAATCTAAAGGTTTAATTACCGTTGAAAGCGGTATTGAAAAGGAAAATGCCACCAAAGCCGAGCGAGAAATTTTAAATCAGCTCGACATTATGAAACAAAATCTTTTTACCGATGAAGAATTCCAGTCATCAATAAAGAGCATTACGGATTCTTTCAAATCATACAACGACTCACAAGGGCTCCTGGACGCGTGGTATTCGCTTAAAATTGTTAAAGATAAGCTGGTTTCTCCCGAAGAAGCGGCAGAAACTATCTCTCGTGTGACACGCAATGACGTGGTTTACGCCGCGCGTGGCGTAAAACTTCACACGGTATATAAACTTTTACCCAATGACAAGGATGGTGACGCATAATGAAAAAGCAGATTTTTGAAGGCTTTGGCGACGAAAGCTACGTAAAAGCCGTGATGCCGAACGGACTCGAAATTTACATTATGGAAAAACCGCAGTATTCTTCAAGCTATGCTATATACGGCACGAGATACGGCTCTATAGACACCAAATTTTCTAAAGACGGCGGCGAAATGATGACGGTTCCCGAGGGCATTGCGCACTATCTTGAGCACAAGCTTTTTGAGGGTGAGGATGGCGACGCTTTTTCAAAATACGCAAAAACGGGCGCTTCTGCTAACGCATTCACCTCTTTTGACCGCACCTGTTATCTGTTTTCCTGCAGCGATAATTTTTACGAAAATCTTGATATACTGCTTTCCTTTGTGCAAGCGCCTTATTTCACCAAAGAAAATGTTGAAAAAGAGCAGGGCATCATCGGTCAAGAAATCCGTATGTACGACGATAACCCAGGTTGGCGCGTTATGTTTAATCTGCTTAAAGGTATGTTCCACACCCACCCCGTTCGCATTGATATTGCAGGCACGGTAGAATCAATCGCGCAGATTGACGCAAACTTGCTTTACAAATGCTATGAAACCTTTTACAACCCCTCTAATATGTTTATCTGCCTTGTTGGTAATATTGACACCGATAAGACACTCAAACAGATTGAAAATTCAATAATTGACCGCAAGAGTGTGGAAATTACCCGCGGCGAATTTGACGAGCCTCAAACGATAGTTAAACCCTACGTTGAACAACATCTCGCCGTAAACACACCTATGTTCTGCCTTGGCTTTAAGCAAAAGATTGCTACTCCATACCGCAGACTCAAGAGTAAAATCTGCATTGATTTGCTGTTGCAAATTATCTGCGGCGATGCGTCACCGCTTTATGCGCGTCTTATGAACGAGGGTCTTATAAACGACGATTTTGACAGCGAATACTTTAACGGCAACGGCTATGCCGCCGTAATATTTGAGGGCGAATCGTGTGACCCCGAGCGCGTAACGCAAGAAATCAAGCGTGAGATAAACCGTCTGCGTGTCGAAGGCATAGACAGAAAATTATTCTCTGCTGTTAAATGCGGTATGTACGGTGATTTGGTACGCCGCTTTAACAGCGTAGAGAGTCTTGCAATGAGCCTTACCGAGTGCGCGATGTACGATTACAGCCTGTTTGATGAAATCAAAATGTTAAAGGCAGTAAGCTATGACGACGTTATGAAACGCTTTGACGTGTTCTGCGACGAAAATGCCGTTTTGTCGGTTATAAAGCCTTTGGAGGACTAAAAAATGAGTTATGATGTTACCATTTTCGGAATTCATTTAACCCTTAACCCCATCGCTTTTACTTTGCCTATAGGCGGCGGTTGGGATATTTATTGGTACGGCATTATTATTGCCCTTGGATTTATGCTTGCGATTATTTACGGTATGAAAAACGCGACGCGTTTCAATGTGGATACAGACAAAATGCTTGATGTAATCATTGTTACAACCCCCGTATCCATACTTTGCGCACGCACTTACTACGTAATTTTTGATGGCGTCAAGCTTAACAGCATCGGTGATTTTTTTGGCTTTGGCACATCAAACGGCTTTTCGGGCATTGCGATTTACGGCGCGGTTATCGGCGCCTTTGCCTGCGGCGCAATTATGTGCAAAATCAAGAAAATTAAAATTTTTGATATGTTTGACTTGGCGGCTACCGCTTTTCTTATCGGACAAGGCATAGGTCGCTGGGGCAACTTTATGAATCAGGAGGCATACGGCACCTTTACGGGAAGCAATTGGTTTGGTATGCAAAGCACACGCACAATTACCGAAATGGGCGAAGGACTGGTACACCCTTGCTTTTTGTATGAATCTATCTGGTGTATAGCAGGATTTTTTGTGCTTAACCATTTTTCTAAAAAGCGTCATTTCAGCGGTGAAATCACACTGCTTTACTGTATATGGTATGGATTTGAACGCGCTATAATCGAAAATCTGCGCACCGACAGTCTTTTCTTATGGGGTCCGATACGCGTTTCGGTTGTGGTATCGGTTATTCTTTGTGTTGGAGCCGCATTTACACTTGTTATAATCCGCAAAAAACAAAAGACTGCTATTTGTGACCTTGATTATACCGCAATGTTTGAGGACGAATACGCAGATCTTGACAATAATAACAAAGAAATACAAGAGGAGCAAACTGATGAGTAATATTATAGACGGAAAATTAGTATCGGCGGCGGTTAAAGAGCGCGTTGCAAACGAGGTTAAAGAGCTTAACCAAAAAGGCATCAGCGTGTGCCTTGCCGTAATACTTGTAGGTAGTGACCCCGCGTCACAAATTTACGTTGCAAATAAGAAAAAAGCTTGTGAGCAATTAGGGATTATTTCAAAAGAATACTTGCTACCTGAAGCCACAACACAGGATGAGCTTTTGGCACTTGTCAATAAACTTAACAACGATAAAACCGTAAACGGTATTCTTTGTCAGTTACCCTTGCCAAAGGGTCTTAACGAAAAAGCTGTTATTGCGGCAATAAATCCCGAAAAGGACGTTGACGCTTTTCACCCCGTAAACGTTGGCAAAATAATGATTGGCGATTACGACTTTCTCCCCTGCACACCCGCGGGTGTTATGGAGATGCTAAGTTTTTATAACATTGACGTTTGCGGTAAAGAATGCGTGGTTATCGGTCGTTCTAATATTGTAGGCAAGCCTATGGGTATGCTGCTGCTTCACAAAAACGGTACCGTTACTATTTGCCATTCCCGCACCCAAAATCTCAGTGAAGTTACAGCCAAAGCCGATATTCTCGTAGCGGCAGTAGGCAAGGCAAAATTTGTCACTGCAGATATGGTAAAGCCAGGCGCCGTTGTAATCGACGTTGGTATGAACCGTGAGGACGGCAAGCTGTGCGGTGACGTTGATTTTGACGCGGTTTCTCAAAAAGCGTCGTATATCACACCCGTTCCCGGCGGTGTAGGTCCTATGACAATCGCCACATTGATGCAAAACACCCTTACCGCTGCAAAGCGCCAAAATAATTTAATATAGGTGATTTTTTGAAAATCAGAATTATAACAGTTGTCGCGGCATTATTACTACTTCTAACGTTTAGCGTAAGCGCCGCAGGTTATGAATACGCTATCGACACCGACGCAGATTTTACGTCTGCTAAATATGGCGACGATTTAACCGAAATTTCAGAAAAGCTTAATATGACTACAGACGACCTTAATACCTACTTTAGCAAAAACGGTCTTTTGTACCTTGCGGTATCCGACGACGCAAAAACCCAGGTTCGCCTTTCGGCTTTTACTGATAATTTTTCGTCGGCTGTAAGTGATATTTCATATCTTGACGACAAGGCACTTGGCGAATTTATGAGCGCCGTAAGTGAGGAAGATGAAAACAGTTGCGAGGTTATTTTAAATAACGGAAAAAAATTTATCGTCGTAAAAGATACGCTAAAAGACAGCGGCGGCACGTACACCGTGACTCAATACATAACCATCTGCGACAACAAAACATTTTATTTAGCAGGCTATAATGAAGGCGATCAGACATCGCAAGAAATTGAAAAAATATTTAAAAGTTTTGAAATTAACGGAACCCTACCACAGTCCAACGACTACAACCTGCCACTTATCTATGTTATTGCAGGAATCATTTTATTTACTGTACTCGCATTGTTTATGATTGTAGGAATAGTAAATAATGTTCGAAAATCCAAAGGAGAAAATATTTAAAATGAGTATTAAAAGAATTTTGTGCCTAACTCTTTGTTTTGCATTATTACTTTGTTGTTCCGCATGCAAAAATGTTGATACCTTTACATCGTCTGATTGCATAAACACATCTTCCATAAAAGACAATACTTCAAGCACTGAGAGTACCCTTACAATTGACAAGCTTGAAAAAGAATACGGTTTCAGCAGTATTAAAGATGTCAAATATTATTGTGTAAAAAACGTTCCAGAAAGTGATGCTATATACACAATTACCCAAATCATCAACAATCACGATAATAACGTATGTGATTATACCTTTGATGTATTGTGCGAAAATAAAGACGTAAAAATTGATGATAAAACAATCACAATTCCCTATAGTTATTTGCAAAAGAATAATTCAATAGAACTTACCGTAATCCATTACCTCTCGAATATAACCTATAATTTTACTCTAAAATTGGAAAATGAATGGACTTTGCTTTTCGAAGATAATTTTGACGGCACCGAACTTAACACAGAAGTTTGGAACGTTTGGGACGAAAAACGTGACTGGCGCTATTCATACTCAAAAGACAATATGCTTCTCGATAGCCAAGGTAATCTTGTGAACAGAATGTCAGTCCTAAAAGAGCCAGTCGCTGCTACGGGTGAAACTCGCACAACGGGAACTATTACTACCAAGGATAAGTTTGAAACCACGTACGGATATTTTGAAATTCGTATGAAGCCACATCAAGCAGCAGGTCTCATGGGCGCATTTTGGCTTATGTGCGGTGATATGGGTGACAAAGACGCTGCTGATGACGGCACAGCTGTAAACGGTTGCGAAATAGACATTGTAGAAACCTTTTACCATACCAAAAATCCTTCGCATACAATACATTGGGATGGATATACCCACACAAAATCCCAAGGTTTCAACAATCAAGGACGCGATGATATTTTTGACGGTAATTTTCACACCTTTGCATTTTTATGGACCCCTGAAGAATACGTATTTTTTATAGACAACGAGATAACCGCACGAACTAATGAAATAGATATTTGTAATCAGCCAGGATATATTCTTATAAGTTCTCACTTTAACAGTAACGCGGGCGAGTTGCCAATAGGTGTTGGAGAGCATACCGATATGATAGTTGATTACGTAAAAGTTTATAAAAATAAAAACTATTAAATAAAAGCGGTTTGACTTAAAAGTCAAACCGCTTTTATTTTTTTATTGTGGCACCACAAACGGAATACCAAAATAGTCGGTAAGCGACACCACAACGTTTGCGGCTATCGCTTCTATGTTATCTCGTATCCACACGGCATCCTCGTAATTATCGTGATAGGCAAACTCTATCAGTACGCTCGGCGCTTTTGTGCGGCGAACCTCACCCAAGGATGTTGTGGGTATTGTTCTTACAAGCTCTGGCAACGGGTAAATCAGTTTAAGATTATTAGCAATTATCTCTGCCGCTCGGCGACCACGCTCGCTTGTAGGATAATAATAAACCTCGCTACCGCGCCTGCTACCGTCCCCTGCTCCTGTCGCGTTAGAATGAAGAGCTAAATGCAAATCGTAGTTGCCCATATTTGACTGCGCTATAGACGATGCCGCCGTCATATCCGGCGTATTGCGCGTAAAAGAAATGCCACTTGCGTACAAATACGGCTCCATTGCATCGGCAATCAGGTTCATATAATACTCTTCGTTGCCCCCTATTATATACGGATTAAACTCTTGCGTGGACGGACTTAAATAAATACTTGGCATAAAAAACTCCCCTTTGCAAAATAATATGCAAAGGGGATAATATTTATGTTTTTAACTTATATGTTCGCTTACCGCTTTGCGTACGACTGATGAAAACCAGCAGTAAAGCGCCTCGCCGAGCTCCTGAAAAATCGGGTCCCCATCATGCGAGCAAAGCATCGCAAAGGTCTGTCCTATACGGCGGTCTACCTCGTTTCCCCTGCGGAACGCAAGATAATAAAAGGAAAATGCGCCCGTATCGCTTGAGGTTTTATACAGCTCTGCACTGTGGCAACTTAGCGTATCAAGAAAGCTCTTTTGCGCAATACCAACCAGCGTATCGTCAGAAATATACTGCTCAAAGCCTGCAGTTGCCGTAAACGATAACAGCAACCGTCTTTGAAGTATCATATCGTAATCTCGGAATTCGGGGTCAAGCTCGGTTTCGGCGTCGCGGATAAAGCTTTCCGCTACGGTTTTTCCTACCGCCTTTGCCCCTTCAATCTGTTTAGAACTCACAGACGAATTCTGCACAGGTATACTCTTGTTGCGACGCACGTCAAGGGAAGGCTTATCGCCCGCAATTTTTACATCCAAATCATCTGTTAGCACTTTTAATCACCTTGTTTCTACTGTCCGTTTTTGTAACTTTTTAAAGCCTCAGCAAGCTGCGCCGGACATGAAGTATTTTTAAATCCGCATTTTATATTTTCGAGTCTTTCTATAACGTCGTCAATGCTCATACCCTTTGTCAGCGCGGCTATGCCCTTAAGATTGCCGTTACAGCCACCGATAAAAGATATGTCAACAACCTTGTTGTCCTCTATCTCGATATCAATACTGCGTGAGCAAACCCCATTTGTTTTATATGTGAATTTCATTGCAAATATTCCTTATCTGTCCTTAAACTTATTGCTTCTTACGGGATGACGAAGCTTACGAAGCGCCTTTGCCTCTATCTGACGGATACGCTCACGCGTTACGTTAAACTCGGTGCCAACCTCTTCCAAGGTATGACATCTGCCGTCTTTAAGACCAAAACGCAGACGAATTACCGCCTCTTCTCTGGCAGACAAAGTGTGGAGAACTGCATCAATATCTTCGTTGGTAATGGTTTTAAGCGCCGCATCATCGGGAGCCAGAGCATCCTCGTCGCGAATAAAGTCCATAAGACGGGAATCTTCCTCGGGGCCTATTGGCGTTTCCATAGAAACGGGCTCCTGCGCTACGCGCATAATCTCACGCACACGCTCAACCGATAAATCCATCTTTTCTGCAATCAGCTCTTCGCTTGGCTCATAACCGTTTTCGTGAAGCAGTTGACTCTGCACCTTTTTAAGACGGTTGATGGTCTCTACCATATGAACGGGTATACGTATGGTTCTTGCCTGATCGGCAATAGCGCGGGTGATAGCCTGTCTTATCCACCAGGTAGCATAGGTTGAGAACTTAAAACCTTTGGTATGGTCGAACTTATCAACAGCCTTTATCAAACCAACGTTACCCTCTTGTATAAGGTCGAGGAAATACATACCGCGTCCAACGTATTTTTTGGCAATACTTACAACAAGACGTAAATTCGCCTCGGTAAGACGCTTTTTAGCGTATTCGTCACCCTCGGCAATCTTTACAGCCAGCGCAATTTCCTCTTTTGAACTAAGCAGCGGTACACGGCCTATTTCACGCAGATATACCTTAACAGGATCGTCAAGCGACATATTTTCAAGCGCTACGTCATCGTCAAGATTATCAAGGTCAACCTCTTCAAGCTTAAGCTCGTCCTCGGTAGGTTCCTCGTCATAATCACGCTCTAAAACATCAGGATCAGAAAGCAGACTTTCTATATCTTCGGGCGCCGCCTCGATATCGTCTAACGTTTCTCTTTTTTCATCCTCTTCCAAAATCGCGTCAGCCTGTCTTTCAAGCTCTTCGGCTGTTGTTTGTTTTGTTTTGTTTTCTGCCATTTTTATTTCCCCTTTTGTTTAAGTTCGATTATTTTTTGTAAATTTTCTGCCCAATCATCCACAGACATAGTTTTTGTATCGCCTGATTTTTTGTGTATTCCCTCATCTAATATTACCTTTATGCTGTCTTTTAATACAATAAGGGCGTTTTTGTCCCCTTTTTCGCTATTACAAAGTGATGCAAGATATCCCATTTCGGGGGACGTAAGCATCTCGCCAAAATACGTCAAATCGGGACTTCTGCCGCTTTCCATACATTCGCAAAGCGCCTTGTATATTCTGCGGTTAAGCGACGTCAGCATATCGTCAGGACTAAGCCTCTCGATTGCAGTTTTATAAAAATCGGGATGCTGCATAAGTATTGCAATAATCGTTTCCTCAGCTACCGCTCCCGCAGGATATAAACGCTTTTCGGGATTAACGTCCGTCCTGTCAAATTTAGGTCTGGTTATTTCCTCAAACTCACGTTTTTCTCGCTGTTTTATCTTTCTCTTTCGTATGTCGCTGACCTTTGTTTCTAAGGCGGCGCGTGACACACCGTACTTATCGGAAAGTCTGCCTATATAAAGATCACGCGTCATAACGTCGCTTGACTCTGCTATAATTTCTGTAGCGCGGGATAGATATTGCAGTTTGCCGTCGTCGCTGTTTGTGTCAATACCCTCGACTGCGGTAAGTAGCTTATACTCTATCTCACTGACAGCGCCCTGAAGCAACGCTTTAAATCGCGCCGCACCGTGTTTTTTTATGTATTCATCGGGATCTTTTCCATCGGGTAAAACTACTACTCTTATCTGAAGACCTGTGTTTTGCAGTATTTCACCTGCGCGCCGCACCGCCTTTTGACCTGCGGCATCAGAGTCCATTATAAGAACGATTTCTTTGGTATAACGCGACAGCAGCTTTGCTTGCTCCTCAGTAAAAGATGTTCCAAGCGCCGCAACGGTGTTAGGAAAGCCCGCCTGATGAAGCGATATAACATCCATATTGCCTTCAACCAGTATAACGCGTTCGTCACAGTGGTTTTTAGCATAATTCATGGCAAACAGATTTTCACTCTTTTTATAAACGGGTGTGTCAGATGTGTTGACGTATTTACCGCCCGCCTTATCCTCGCCCGGCATTGCACGTCCGCTAAAGCCTATTACTTTACCGCGAATATTGATTATCGGGAACATAACTCGTTTTCTGAATCGATCATAATACGTGCCACGTTGGCTTTTACCTACCACGTTTGCCTGTATCATATCGGGAATGCCGTAACCTTTTGATTTAAGGTGTTTTATAAGGTTGTCCCATCCGTCAGGCGCGGCGCCAAGACCGAAATGCTTTATGGTAGCAATCGACAAGCCTCTGCCTATCAGATAATCAAGCGCCCATTTACCCTCGGGTGACATTAAATACGAATGATAAAATCTTGCGGTTTCGCGATTTATCTCAAATATAGTGTTTTTAAGTTTTTGCATCGAGTCGTCATAGCCGTCTTGGGGGAGCGTTATTCCGCTGCGCTCGGCAAGCAGCTTTACGGCGTCGATATAATCAAGATTTTCTATCTGCCGCACAAAGCTGAAAACGTCACCGCCAACACCGCAACCAAAGCAATAAAACGACCCGTTTTCGGGATAAACCGTAAAGGAGGGTGTTTTTTCGTTATGGAACGGGCATAGACCTACAAGGTTTTTACCTCTGCGCTTTAACGCTACGTAAGGCGCCATAACCGATTCAATATCGTTACGGTATTTTATTTCGTTGATGATCTCCTCTGGTATTGCCATATTTACACTCTCCTTTCAATATTTTTTATAGAATTAAACCTTCCAAGCTTTCGGTATATAAATATCCGAATAGGTTGTAACTGCAAAGTGGTCGGTCATACCCGCGATATAGTCCACTGCCGCGCGCTCAATTCCCTCACGCTCGCGGATTGCCTTATATTCATCGTCAAGCTTATCGGGATTTTTAAGCAGAAAATCGTATATACCGCTTACAATTCCATCAACCTTGGTTTCTTCAAACTTAACTGCGGGATTAAGATACAACGTATCGTACATAAATTTATGTAAAGACTCATAAGCGTTTGCCGTGCGATCATCCATCTTAACGTCGTCTTTTTCGGTGTTTTCTACTAAAGATTTTACAAGTGTGTTGATACGCTCGCTCTTTCTGAAGCCTAAAACCTCACGAATTTCAAGCGGTATAATATCTTCGCTGAAAACACCCGCGCCGATGGCGTCGTCAATATCGTGATTTATGTAGGCTATACGGTCGCTGAATCGCACGATTTTGCCCTCGGGAGTATGCGGCCACTCACCTTTGGTGTGGTTCATAATACCGTCCAATACCTCGTGGGTAAGGTTAAGCCCCTTACCTGCCTTTTCTATAACGCGGCATACGCGTACACTCTGCGCATAGTGGGTAAAACCACCCGAATATAATTCGTTAAGCGCGCGCTCGCCCGCGTGACCAAACGGCGTATGTCCAAGGTCGTGCGCTAAAGCGATAGCCTCGGTCAAATCCTCATTAAAGCGTAAGGCTCTTGCTATGGTGCGCGCTATCTGCGCAACCTCAAGAGTGTGTGTAAGACGCGTGCGGTAATGATCGGATTCGGGTGATAGAAATACCTGTGTTTTATGCTTTAAGCGTCTGAAAGCCTTACAGTGTATTATTCTGTCACGGTCGCGCTGAAACTCGGTTCGCAGTTCGCACTTTTCCTCTTTTTTTTCGCGGCCGACAGAGTCGGAGCTTAAAGTGGCATAAGGCGATAAAGTCTGTTTTTCAATGCTTTCGGTAAGTAATCTTACATTTTCCATAACATTCACCCTTTCATATTAAATATTATCAAAAAAATTAAAAATTCCTCTATTTTTTACAAATTAAATGGAAAAAATAATTCATCTTTTAATTTTGCTTCTATTTTAGATGCAAACGTCTCGCAAAGTTTGTTTAAAAAGGCATCGCAATCAACTTTTTTGAATACTATATTAACCGTAACCTTATCGGTAAAATCTGTGCTTTGTATCATACCGTTATGGTCGGCTATAAGGCGAGTAAGTCGGTCGTAATTTCCATAGTCGCAATCTATTGTAAATTCGTGACATACGCACATTAACACCTTTTGCGCGTTTTGTAGCGCGTCGCGAGCACTTGTGCTGTAAGCGCGTACAAGACCGCCCGTGCCTAAGAGTATTCCGCCGAAATAACGGGTTACTACAATCAGCACATTAGTAATTCCACTACCCTTTATAACCTCTAAAATGGGCATGCCCGCCGTGCCGTGAGGCTCACCATCGTCAGAAAAGCGCGCAGTACCGTTTTGCAGTATGTAAGCATAAACATTATGCCGTGCATCCCAATATTTGCTTTTTTGGGCGGCGATTATCTCACTTGCCTGTGTTTCGCTCTCACAGTAAAAAACATTGGCAATAAAACGCGAATGTTTTTCTGAATATTCAGCCGTAGAGTTGCCCTCTATGGTTGTATATTCCTGCACGCAAATTCCCCCTCTCTAAACAAAAAACCGCAATCACCCCGTGGGCCGATTGCGGAATTGCGGTAATAATTATTTATCTTCCATACCGAAACGCTTCTTAAATCTGTCAACACGTCCGCCGGTATCTACCAACTTCTGCTTACCAGTGAAAAACGGATGACATTTAGAACAAATATCCAAACGGATGTCCTTCTTTGTTGAGCGTGTCTCGAATTCGGCACCACAAGCACATTTAATTGTTACCTTTTCGTACTGAGGATGTAAACCTTCCTTCATCCTTGTCACCCCTTTCTTTCGTTGTAACATTGGAATTCTACCACATAACTTTCAAAAATGCAAGCATTATTTTTAAAAAATATCAGTTTTTTGAAAATATTTTTTTTAATTTCTCATAAAGCTCTACTGTTTTGAATTTAATTTCATATTTCGGCGCGTTTTCTGCCGTATTTGCGGCTTCAATTGATACGCTGTCAGAAAGCTCAGCGCCGTCGGCTGTAGGCACGCAGACGCACGGAAATACAACACACCACCAATTTTTGCCTTTTCCATCGCCTAAATTTACTATAAGTGACTTATAAGTACCGGCGGGCAATGTAAAATCATCATACTCGCGTGTATCGAAATACGCGTCACCCACAGAAACATCAGCGTCATAATTAAATCCGTTTTCTTTTATAACGTTGTTTGCTATTGCACCAATGTTATCAAGTTGTGTTTGGGCCATTTCGCAAGCCGAAGCTACGTCACTGCAATCTTTAAAAATATCAACAGAGTTTTTTAGTATTTCGTCACGCACGGCAAGCTTTAATTCTTGGTCGCAGGCCTCATCGGAATTTGCGATTATATGTAATCGCAATACGTTTTGGCGAAGCTCGTCACATCTTACCTCAAAGCGCGAAAAACTGAGTGCTATAGCGCAAATAAGCCCGAATAATACCCCAAGTTCAATATTTTTTCTAATGTTAGTTTTCATAAAAATACTCCTGTCAAATTTTTCCTAAAAGTAATATTGACAGGAGTTAAAATTTTATTCAATTATTATTCCGCTTTTAGATGGTAATGCAACTATAGGACTATACCCTTTTTGTTTCAATGTAAATTTTGCTACATTGGCAGTTTCAAAATTTTCATATATCGCAAAAACAGTAGGTCCGCTTCCAGATAGCGATACCGCCAAAGGATTGGTGTTTTTTATATCTTTTGTTAATTTTTCATCATTACACACACTTGAAAAAGCATTAAAAACATTTTGGCACACCGCACTCAAATCGCTGTTTTCAATACCGTCGACCATTGACTGTGTGTAATATTTGTCCTGCGGATAGGTATCTACCTGCCTGTACATATCGGCAGTAGAAAGCTTTGCGCCATACTTTATAAGTATAATTGCACACTTAGGCATATCAGACAACTTTTCCATTTTCTCACCTATGCCACCTACACGCGCAGTGCCGCCCATAATACAAAACGGCACGTCAGCACCAACCGATAAACCAATCTCACATAACCGTTCTTGTGACAGGTTTGTTTCATAAAGCCTATCAAGCGCCACAATAACAGCCGCCGCATCGGCGCTGCCGCCGCCCATACCGGAGGCGAGCGGTATATGCTTTTCTATCTTTATATCGGCGCCGCCATCAATACCCACGTATTCAAAATACTTTTGCGCCGCCTTATATGCTATATTTGACCTATCGCATATTGTGTTGTCGGTACAACGCACAGTAATTGTATTGCTTTTTTGGATATCAATTTCGTCACAAAGTGACACCGACTGAAAAACCGAATCGATAATATGATAGCCATCTTCTCTTTTGCCTAAAATATCAAGAGTCAGATTTATTTTTGCGCAAGCCTTTAGTTTCATAATCTTCACCAAACAAAAACTTATTTATACCGTGTTTTACACTGCGAATATTTATTATTCCGTATGTCGCCATAGCGCCGCCCACATTTAAAATAAAATCGTCAACATCGGCGCTGCCCGTTAAAAATACTATCTGCAAAAGCTCGATAATCGCAACACAAACCGAGATACAAGCAAAAAATTTAAGACCAGAATTCACCTTTTTAAAAATATTAGGCACAAAAAACGCAAACGGCATAAAAGCAACCAGGTTACCGAATATATTTTCAAGCACAACAAGTGTATCCAAACTGCCGCTTTTATATGCATTTACAAAAAGCTTTACTGTAGCAAACGGAACTATATTTGTTTTCTCTGAGAAATATTCAGCTATTTTGCCTTTATCCGCTAAAAAAATATTGGATATGCTTCTACCAAAACTATTATTTATAAGTGTAAAATCAATAACCATAAGTGTATATAATAAAAAAAGGCATATAAGTATGCTTTTTACAATAAACGCACGGTCCAATCTTATAACTCTGGATTTCAAAAAAATCACCGCCAAAGATAATTGTACCTTTAGCGGTGATTAAAGTCAAGAAAATTATGTCAGTTATTTACCGCCTGATGATAGCCGTAAACCTCGGCGGTAAGCGGCGCAAAGCGAAAGCCCATTGCATCAAGTCCCTCTATAATTGCGGGCAGAGCCTCAACCGTGGTGGTTTTAGCGCTTGTGTCGTGCATAAGCACACATATACTGTTTTTGCCTTTTGCGCCCTTCAAGACATTGTTTACTATTGTAGCGGCGGGCACACGCGCGGCGCTTGCATCACCCGAGCTTACATTCCAGTCATAATACGAATAACCGAGTTGCGGCATTCGTACCGTCAAATCACTCATAATACCTTTACAGTATTGGGCGCTCACCATATTACTGCTTCCGCCTGGGAAACGTATTATATTACTACGGACACCCGTAGTGTTATAAACAATATCGGATATCTGCTGAATGTCTGCAAGGTAACTGTTCACATCGGCATAAATAGTACTGTAATTATGGGTAGTAGAGTGCAGACCTATCGCGTGACCTCGTGTCACAATCTGAGGCATATATTCGGTTTTAGCGGTGCCAACAACAAAAAATGTAGCCTTTATACCGTAACTGTCGAGTATATCCAAAATTTTAAGTGTGTTATCTGACGGTCCGTCATCAAAAGTAAGATAGCAGATACCGCTCGTAGCGGCATCTGCTTGATTTACATTTCTTAAAGCAATCTGCGCCTGTAATTCCTCACGGCGCTTTTGAGCCTTTAATTGCTCAATTTGCGATTTAAGGTTATTATTCTCTTGCTCAAGCCTTGATTTTTCCTCAAGCGCTGATTGCAACTGTGAGTTAAGCTCCGCCTTTTCTTGTTCACTTAAAGCGGCATTTGTATCATATTCGGCAATTTTTGCTGTCAGCTCGTCAATCTTTTTCTGCGCCTGCTGTAATGCAGTATTATTATCTGTAAGACTTGTCGATATCGCAACGTAATCGTTGTGCTTTTCATAAGCAAAATACGATACGCCCGAAAGACAGGCTACGAGCAAAAATATTATAAATAAAAACAGTATATTAGTTTTTTGCTTAAAAAATCCCATAATTTTGTCCCCTTGTATGATAGTTTGAGTATATCACACAAGGAAACAAAAGTCTACAAATTTATACCAATTTTTCACTCAATTTTTTACTTGTGTTTCTTACGCACAAATAAACTATCCCCCAGATAAGCAAATATCCTATAACAAAGATAGCTGTAAATATAGCCAGAACCGTAAATTCAAACGGTATCCACGAATTGATAAGATAACAAATAGCATAAGCCGCATACAGCGTGCCTAACTGGCAAAACAAAGCCTTCATTAAGGACCAATGCTCGATTTGGTGAAACACACTACTGCCCGCGTGAACAAACGCCAAGATGTAGATTGAAATTATTCCCAAAAACACCTCGCTACCACTAAGCGAAAAATCATTTAACGCGTATGACAAAATAAGATATACAATGCCCACTATAATCGGACCAAAGCCGCCAAAAACTAATCCTCTGTGTAAAAATTCTTTAACATATTTATTCATTATAAACCTATCCTCTCTTTAATATTTCTTATATTTCTTCGTGATACATAATCGGTATAACCGTTTTTAAAAATTACTTTGAGCGTACCGCTTATTGATGCATCAAATTTCTGAATTTTATTGGTATTGGCAATACTTGACTGATTTATTTTTATAAAGCCTTTATCAAGTATCTCCTCAATATTATAAAGCCGCTGTTTTAACAGATATTTTTCATTTTCGCATATCGCATAAAGTTTACCGCCATCTACCGTAAAGCAATAAACTTCCTTTGCGTCAAGCTTTACAATCTCGCCGCGTAAATATCCGTTTATCTGTGACGCGCTTTCTGCGGCAAGCAGTTCAATTTCCTCAACAGTTTTATTTCTCTCATGCGCGTAAATTAAAATTTCTTCGTCATGGGTATTATCCAGAATTACCGTGCATTTCAAAGTATCATCTCCTTTCGAGTGTATAATATCACCCATAAATTTATTTTGCAACAAATTTACACTATTCGGTTAAAATTTAAAACTATTCGGTAAATAACACTTTAAATATGTCGAAACAAGTGATATAATGTAAATATATTATACATAAAGGATACCGTTTATGAATTCAGTTAAAATTTTACACACAGCCGATTTACATATAGGCGCGGCAGAAAGTTTCTTGGGTGCGCGCGCCGAGTCGCGTCAAGTTGAAACGCTCATAACGTTTGAAAAAATTATAAATACTGCGCGTGAAAACTCCGTACAGATACTGCTAATTTCAGGTGACCTTTTCAATTCAAACGACGTTTCAAAAGCTTTGATTGATAGGGTTTTTGAGTGTTTTAGTTCAATTCCTGATATAAAAATAGTATATGCGGCGGGCAACCATGACCCCCTGTCGCTTGACTCTCCTTTTAAAAAATACAAAACGCCCGAGAATGTTTTTGTATTGGAAACAAAGGATTGCTTTGTAGAATTTTCCGACCTTGGCACCCGTGTATACGGTAAATCATTTAAAGAGGTTTATATGCAGGGTGTTGCGCGTTTCAGCCTCGATACCGACCCCAATTTTATAAATATTATGTGTATTCACGGTGAACTGCGAAGTGACCTTGGCTCTGACTACAACTCAATTACAAGTGAGTTTATCCAGAACAGCGGTATGGATTATATCGCCTTAGGCCATATTCACAAGCGTACCGATATAAGCAAAATCGGTAACACCTTCCTTTCTTATTGCGGTTGTCCCGAAGGTCAGGGCTTTGATGAACTCGGTGAAAAGGGTGTGTATTTAGGCACTGTTTCAAAGGGTGACTGCAATCTGCAATTTGTACCCCTTGCAAAAAGACTGCATCTGTGTGAAAGCATTGATATAAGTGGTGTTAATTCGTCTGCTGAAATATCGGATATTATTATAAATTATTTAAAGCAAAAATACCCCGACAACTATGCAGAAAATCTTTATAAAATTATTCTTACGGGTGAAATCAGCGAGGAAACCGTTATTTCAACCCCTGAAATATGCAGCAGATTAAATTCGGCGGTTTATTTTGCAAAGGTTAAAAACCAAACCCAACTCAAGATTGATTTTGAGTTAATATCGCGTGAAAAAACATTAAAGGGCATCTTTGTAAAGAATATGCTTGCGCGAATTGACTCGGCAGAGGCTCAGGAAAAGCAAAAGCTTAAAGCCGCGCTTGATTTGGGACTTAAAGCTTTTAGCGGCGAGGTGGCATACGATGAGACTTAACAAAATTTATATCTCCGCTTTTGGCGGTCTTAAAGAGTTTACGCTCAACCTGTCGGATGGCTTAAATGTTATTTACGGCAACAATGAAGACGGTAAAAGCACTGTAGCCGCATTTATAAAGGCTATGTTTTATGGCACAGGAAGAAACAGCAAAATACTTGCCGACAGCGTACGTCAAAAGTACACCCCTTGGGATGGCGGGACTATGGCGGGAAGAATATATTTTGAAAACGAAGGTAAAAATTATTGTCTTGAACGCGAATTTCGCAAATCTGACTCTACCGACCGTATACTGCTTACCGACACCGACCTCGGAAAAGAAATAGATGCTACCGATAACATAGGCGAGCATTTTTTCGGTATGAGTGCCGCCGCTTTTGAACGTAGTCTGTTTATAGGAAACGGAGATTTTATAAAAGACAGCGCCGCAGCAGGCGAAATAAATGCAAAGCTTTCAAATATTGCGGTAACAGGAAGTGAGGATACATCTTACCAAAAGATACAAAAAACACTCTCTGATGCCAAAGAAAAGATAATTTCAAGAACTGGTCGCGCAGGCTCTTATACAAAAGATTTACGTCTTTACGAAGAACTCAAGCAACGCCTTTCTAACGCTGATGATGATGCGCGCAAAAAAAGTCAACTTCACGAAAGCATTGAAAAAAGTCGTGTTGAATACGAAACGCTTTATAAAAAATATTTATCGCTTAAAGGCATCATTGACCAAGAAAACGACCTTAAAAACCGTGAAAAGCTTGCCGAATATCTTGAAACAAAAAGACAGCTTGACATTGTAAATGCCGATTTGCGCCTACCAGACGACACAACACTTGATGAATCTTTTATTAAAAAAGTAAACTTTGGCATTGCCAAATATGAAAGAATTGAAGACCGATGCAAAGAGTTACAGAGCGATATTCAAAAAATCAAGGAATCAATCGAACTGCAAAACCAAAACTCTCCCGAAAGCGCAAAACAACAGATAGAAGAGTTGTCGCAAAGGGTTAACTCGCTGTCTTTAAAAATTGAAGAACTGACAAACAGTGAACAGTCTATACATACATCTTTAAAATCTGCCGAGCAAAATCTTGCCGATGCTCAAAGTAAAAAAGGCGCGGTAAATCCCACACTGCTCGTTGCAGCGCTTGTTTTGGTAGTGACTGCTGTTGTATGCACCCTATCAGTCAGCAAATTGGTTGGACTTGGCATTGGTGCAATAGCGCTTATAATTCTTGTTTTATCCTTTGTGTTAAAACCGCAAAACAAATCACGTATTGCATCAGTTCAGGCTGAAATCGCAAAACTGAATAACGCTTTGGCGGAAAATAGAACAAATAAAAATCTGATACAAGAAGATATCAACAATTCTAACGCGCGGATAAACTCGCTCTCTTCAGTGCTTAATACCGATGCAGCAATAAAAGCGCAGCGTCAAAGCGATATGAACGACAAGCTTATGGCGCTTAACGATGAACAGAAAAAACGTGACGCCGCTTTAGCTGAAGTAAAAGAATATCTATCAAATTTTGACAATCTTTATACTGTCTAACAAATAAAAGAACATCTTAGCCTTCTTGAAGCCAAGACACAAAATCAAAAACAGTTAAAGCTACAGCTTTCATATTTAAGCCGCGATTTAGGCAATATCGGATATGATGAAGCCGCCGAAAAACTCACAGCCATACAAGACGCGACAAACACCAATACTGCCGACATTGAATCGGCAAAAGCCGAATTTGAGATTATAGGTGAAAAATTGTCTCAACTCAAAGAGGATATAACCGTAAATCTTACCGAGCTGAAAACTTCCTTCAGACACAGCGAAAATCCCGAGGATGTACAGCGTGAGCTTGATGCTGTGAAAGAAAAGCTTGCCTCAAAAAAAGAATTTTGCGACACTATTGATATTGCGCTCTCGGTTTTACAGGACAGTTTTAACGAGGTACGAAGTGGCTTTGGCAGCGAGCTGGAACAACAGACACAGTCGATTTTTTCATCCCTTACAGATGGTAAATACAAAAGTGTTACCGTTTCTGACGGACTTCAAATGTCGGTGGAACAGACAGCCGTTTTCGGCACGCGTGACCTTGACTTTTTAAGCCTTGGCGCTACGCATCAGGCATATCTGAGTCTGCGGCTTGCAATCACCTCTCTTATTTCAAAGGAAAATCCCCTTCCAATCTTCCTCGACGATTCACTGTCGCAGTATGATGACATCCGCACCGAAAAGGCAATGAAATTTTTAAAAAATTTCTGCCAAAACAGTCAGGGAATTCTCTTTACCTGTCATAACTCAATTTGCGATATTGCAAAGCGACAAAATATCACAATTCAAACCCCTTATCAAAAATAATTTTAGGAGTTTACTATGTCTTTTGAAAAATGCAAGAAAAATCTCGGCTTTGGTTGTATGCGACTACCTATGACCAGTGACAATCAGGTTGATTATAATGAATTCAATCTTATGATAGACGAGTTTATAAATGCAGGCTTTAACTATTTTGACACTGCGCATGGTTATCTTGACGGCAAAAGCGAAACAGCGCTTCGAGACTGTCTTGTTGCAAGATACAACCGCGAGGATTATGTTTTGGCAAATAAACTGTCATCTTGGTGTTTTGACGACGAAGACGATATTTTGCCGCTGTTTGAAAAGCAATTAAAGCTTTGCGGTGTAGATTATTTTGATATCTACCTTTTCCACTGCATCAACCACGAAACCTACGAAAAGCACAAAAAGTGTAACTCTTTTGACAAGATTAAAACGCTTAAAGAGCAGGGCAAAATCAAGCATATAGCTATGTCTTTTCATGACTCGGCCGATTTTTTAGATAAGGTGCTAACCGAACAACCTTTTATGGAAGCGGTGCAGCTTCAAATAAATTACCTTGATTATGATAACCCCGCCGTGCAAAGCAAGGCATGTTATGACGTAGCGGTAAAACACGGCAAACCCGTAATTGTTATGGAACCGGTAAAGGGCGGCGCGCTGGCTAATATTCCCGATAAAGCAAAAGATGTTTTATCAGCTCTTGGCGGTAGCGATGCTTCACTTGCTATACGCTATGCTGCAAGTTACCCTAATGTATTTATGGTGCTTTCGGGTATGGGAAACACCGATATGATACGTGACAATATTGAAGCCATGAACGATTTTGTTCCATTTACAAATGAACAAATGTCGCTTTTCGATGAAGCAAGAAAAGTTATATTAAAAACTCGACAAATCGGTTGTACTACATGTAATTACTGTGTTAATGTTTGTCCAAAAAATATTGCTATTCCAACCATATTTGCCGAGTATAATCGCTTTTTATCCAACAAAGCCACACTCGGTGAGATAAAGAAAAATATCAAAATCACCGACTGCATAAAATGCGGCAAATGCGAAGGCGTATGCTCACAAAATCTAAAAATCAGAGAACTTTTTGAAAACATAACAAAAAAGTTAGAACAATAACTATGGATATAAATTTAGAAAAAGCAAAAGAAATACTAATTTTGGGTGATTACACCTGTGTGCTTTTTAACGGCACACAAAAACATTACTCAAATCAAAAGGGTGTCAGGCCGTTAATTGAGTTTTTAGAATCAAACATCGACTTTAGTGACTATTACGCCGCCGACAAGGTTGTTGGCGCGGGGGCAGCACATCTATATGTTTTGCTAAAGGTAAAATCCGTATGGGCTTACGTTTTAAGCAATGCCGCTAAAGTTATTTTAGAAAGCAATAATATAAAGGTGCATTTCAATAAACAGGTGCCATATATAATAAATCGTACGGGCGATGGTATGTGCCCGATAGAATTGTGTGTAAGCGGCATAACCGACTCTAACGACGCACTTGTTGCAATACGAAAAAGATTGAAAGAATTGACCTGAAAATTTATAAAATTTATACTTGATTTTATTAACACATTGTTGTATAATAACTTTCGCACCAATGATTTGCCGGTGTGATGGAATTGGCAGACGTAGTGGACTCAAAATCCACCGGTAGCGATACCGTGCCGGTTCGAGTCCGGCCACCGGCACCAAAGCCCCAAGTACGACAAGTGCTTGGGGCTTACTTATTACCTCTCACCTCTTCACTCTTACCTCAAAATCACTTGGGGCTTTGGAAAGTAATAGGTAAGAAGTAATAGGTAATAAGTATTGCGGCTTCGCCGCTTTTACGATATACTGTTGTAAACAAAGGTGGTAATGATATGGTTGATAGTCCCTTAATTATAAAATCAAAAGAATTTGCTTTGCTGATTATAAAGGTTTGTAATTATATAAAACAAACAAAAAAAGAAAGCGTACTTACAAATCAGCTTATACGTAGTGGTACAAGCATTGGTGCTAATATTCGCGAGGCATTTTATGGTCACGGTACTGCCGATTTCATAGCTAAACTTCAAATAGCACTCAAAGAGTGTTCTGAAAGTGAATACTGGTTAGAACTTTTAATCGAAAGCGGCTACTATGATAATACAGATGTTTTAGACAAATGTATTGAAGTAAAAAAATTATTAGTTTCTTCGTTGAATACTGCAAAAAATAAATTAAATAAGTAATAATTTGCACAATGTATTATAAATCGCCAAGGCTAAATGCTTCGGCGATTTTACTAGTTTCGGATTATTTTTTGTAAAAAAGTTATATTTCATTCGGGTCGACGTCTAATTTTTTACATATTTGAATTATTGTATCAAAAGATGCGTTTCCCAAATCACGTGAAAGCAAAGTTGTCAGTGTAGAATAAGGGATATTTGCATCTATAGCAAATGCTCTAAGACTATCGTATTTATCAAGTATTAGATTACGCAATTTTAATTCACGATTCATTTTTGTTCCTCAGCAATAGTCAATATAACACCTGTATCCACAATAGCTGTTTTTTCTTTGTCTATACAATCCCAATCGGTAATTATTTCATCAAAACACGTGATATCACACACTTTTACAAAAGAATTTATACCGATTTTATTGCTTGGAATAATTAAAATCTTTTTTCGGCTATTATTGATAATTGTACGCTGAAAACTTGCGGTTTCATCCGTTCCGTTTGTTAATCCAAAGTTTGCTGTTAATCCTGACCCTGTCATAAAGCAAAGGTCGAAATGCAAACGGCTTACAAATTCTGTCGCTAGACTATCTACCAAAGAGCCGCTTTGACGCATTTTACCGCCAACAACATAGGTGTTTATATTATCAAAATCGCGCAATGATTTACCTATATCTACAGAGTTAATTACCAAAGTATATGATATATCGCGTGGCAATAAACTTATCATTATCGCACCAAATGAACCACTCGGCAGATATACAACATCGTTTTCTTTAATTTTTGATACTGCAATTTTTGCAATTTCTTTATAATTATCAAAAACTGTCATACTGTCAAAATCACGATTGGCGGGCGGCCTAAAACCAATTTGAACAGGTACTATAGCACCACCATGTGTGCGTTTGCATATACCTTTTTGCTCTAAAATTCTTAAGTCGCGACGGGCAGACTCATCTGATATGCCATATTTATCAGTAATTTCCAAAATAGTTATTTTTCCGTTTTTTGTTAGATGTTCTATAATTTCATTATGTCGTTCTTCTATAAACATCACTTAACCTCCAAATGTTTTTATTGGTCCCAACAATAATATTATACAAAACAATCGGTAACAAATCAACATAATTGGTAAACGAATTTGCGTATATTTATATTTCAAATATAAATGATTAAATTTGCTTGGATTTAAAGTAATTAAATAAAGTATAATCTCTCTCGGGAGTTCTACCCGTTACGAACCACCGGCACCAGATCCCCAAGCACAATAAGTGCTTGGGGATTACTTTTTACCTCTTACCTCTTCACTATTACCTAAAAACTCCCTTGGAAAATTTCCAAGGGAGTTTTCATGATTTACAACTTATTTATTAAGTCTTCTAAGTTTTTTGCCTGTTGCAAAGATTATTGCGCCGCTTACAAATACAACTGCCAACCATGCAGTAAGATTTGTGCTGTCGCCTGTCTTTGGTGATTCCGGTTGTGGAGTTGGAGTAGGTTCTGGCTGTGGTTCGGGTTGTGGTGTGGGTTCAGGTGTAGGAGCTGTGTATTTATTGTTAAATACAATCTCATCAACCTTGTCACCGTCCACCTCGTATAGATAATCCACGCTTAAAGTACCGTCAAGATTATCGGTTACGGTTGCAGTTACGGTGTAAACCGTTTCGTCATAGGTTATACCCTCGGCATCGCCCTTAACCTCTTTTACAGTAAAGGTAACCTTGCCTGCAGACTCAACCAAAACATTGTTAAATACCACGTTACCGTCGGCGTCGTTTTTCACAGTTTGTAATAAATCATCGCCAAGATAAAGCTGGAATTCAAACTCGTCAGCTACTAAATCACGACCATCAAGTACCTTTTTAGCATTTATAACTATGTCGGTAGCATCTGCTTTGTACTTATTTTCAAATACAACTACGTCTTTCATAGAGCCTGAAAGCTTATTTGTATCAACGTATATCTCGGTTTCAAGGTTGCCCTTGTCATTGTCATATACGAATACTGTGATTTCGTAAGATGTGGTATCTACTGTAACGCCGTTTTGATCTACTTCGTTTTCATATATTTTGTAGTTGTATGCGCCGCCTATATCAAAGGTTATAGCATCAAATACAACATTACCGTCAGCGTCATTTGTTTTGGTTTGAATTAGAGTATTAGTATCGTTGTTATAAAGATTGAACTCAAATTCGCCATCTACCAAATCACGACCGGTAAGATGCTTTGTAGCTTCAAATACTACGTTAGTTTCGGCAGCGGAATAGCTGTTGTTAAAGGTACCAACGTTTACAGGTGTGGTGCCGGCTTTTGTGCCGTTAACTGTAGCGGTCAAATTACCCTCGCCGTCGTGGTCAACAACTACTGTTACGTTGTGCTCTGTCTTGTCAACGGTTACACCGTTACCGTCAACCTCGTCTTCATATACCTTGTAGTTATAGGTGCCAACCTTGTCAAAGCTAAGATTAAAGCTAACCTTACCTGCGGCGTCGTTTGTAACGTCGTTTTTAACTACTGAATTGGTGTCAAGGCTATATAGGTCAAACTTGAATTCGCCGTCCTTAAGGCCACGACCTGTAATTTTTTTGGTAGCTTCAATTATAACGTCAACGCTTTGTGTGTTATAAACGTTTGTTACGTCAACGACCGATACACCGTTATTGGTATTAGTAATATTTGTAGTTGCACTGATTGTACCGTCAAGATTATCTTTTACAGTTACGGTAAACGGAATATCGTTGGCATATGTTATACCGCCAAGACCTGTGTTGGTCTCCTTTATTACATAGTTATAAACCTTATTATTCTGATAATTTACACCATCAGCGTTAAAGGTAAAGATAAACTGTGTTTTACCGTTTGCGTCGGTATCGTATAGTGGGCTTACAAGCTCACCTGCATCATTGTATACACCAAACTCGAAGCCTTCGGGGCTATAGGTTATACCATCGGGAGTATCAACGGTTTTGTTGATTTCGATAATTGCCTCTGCAATACCATCAGCCTTATAGGTGTTTACAAACTTATCGGCTGTTACAGTGTATGCATTACCGTTTTTGGCAACCGATGTGTGATTAGCGTTTTCAACCGCGTTGATTTCAAACTTTCCGTCGGTGTCATTATCTGTAACTATTACGTTAAAGTCACGTGATACGGTATCATAGCTTACGCCATAGGTGTTATCGGGCACTAGTTCTCTTATAGAATAATGATATGTGCCAACCTTGTCAAATTCTTCAGCCTTAATAGCCTCGGTAAGAACACTACCAAAATCGCCTGCTTTGGTTATGGTTTCGCGAGAATTTGCTACCTCAACGTATTTTGCCAAAACTGTATCATACTTATAAAGCGCAAAGGTAAACTGGTCGTTATTCCATGGACGGCCTGTAAGCTCTTTAGAAGCATTTATTGTAATATCAGGATTTACAGCCGCAGGATTATACGTGTTTGTGAAAACGTACACAACGTTGTTATCGGTAGCAATTATATTGTTTGCAGGAGGCTCGACGCTACCGAGTGAAAAGCCCTTGGGCATTGCCGTAATATCTTCGGTAACCACAGCCTTCGCACCGGCTTTTGCTAAAATCACTATTGACTGGTTACCGCGAAGCTCAAGGTTGCTAATCGTTCCACCATTAACAGTAAGGTCAAATTTGTTGTCAACGTCTGTCGAATAGTAAGCCTTAACAGTATCGCCATCGTTATAACCACTTAACATTACGTCAAACTTGAACACGTGGTTTTTCATACTGTCGGGCGCGGTAGCGAACGGATGAACGATACGCTTTGTAATTACAAGATTACCGTCAGCAAGGGTATTTTCAAATTTTACCTCGCTTAAATGATTTTGCTGTATAGTACCGGTAGTACCACTGCTTGTAGATACCTCATAGTTTGCACCGCTTGGAATATACTCTTCTATAGAGTATGCTGTACCTGCGGGAATACCAACTATGAGCACGGTCTCGCCCGGTTTTACGTTTATAGTGCCTTTACCGTCACTGTCAACCGTTATGGTTTCGCCCTTGTCGGTATAATTACCGTCAAAACTGCGAACTACACTATACGTGGCAGCTGTATCACCAATATCAACGTTAAAGGTAAAATCGTGTGTTGTACCTGTCAAGGTATCATCTATTGTTTTTGTAAGGCTAATACCTGTTACAGGTGTAACGGTAAGCTTACCGTTGTTGCCAAGAATAGCATCAGCGTAATAGTGTGTACCCTCGATATGCTCTACTGTTGGGAAATATGAATAATTGATTGTACCGGTTTCGTTGTTGGCCTTTAGTGTTTCAATTTCATCATATATGCGGTGAATAGTTTCTTTTCTTATATTCCAACCGCCGTTTGTGTCACTTTTATCAACTCTGCCAAGCGCTGTGTCAGATACTCTTTCATATACCTTCTTATGAACGGCCTCGTTACCGTTGCCGGTAAGCTCGAACACGTTTATCTGACGGAAATATGCGTTGCCATCGCCCGCTGTAGGCTTTGTGGTAGAAGAATATTTAACGTATTCGCCTGTCGCCGAATTATATACATAAACCGGTGTAGGCTCGGTGTAGTAATAACGCTCATTAGCATAGTTTGGTTCAAAATATGCTATTGTGTTTATAGAATCGGTAGGAGCAATATAATCAGTGTTGTTCGGATCAATTTCTTTATCAAACTGGTCCTTACTCCACTCGTTTGTATAAAGCGCGTATTTACCGTCTGCTGTGCGATAATTATCTGCAAGACGGCTTTCAATATTGTATTCGTTAATATCATCACGAAGTCCCAATTCAAAAACAAGTCTTATAGGCTCTGCATCGTTTATAGTCATCTCAATGTTTTTAGCATCTTCATAGCTTGTGCCCTCAAGTGTTACCTCGTAATTAACAACTGGAATAAGTGATGCAGGAACTCGGAATATCATCTGAGCGTGACCGGCAACTATGGTATCTTTTTCGGTAGTACCAAATGTACCTTGAGGAACTATCTCGGTATGCACCTGAATAGATACGTACATAAGGTCGCTTGCGTTATGTCCGTCGATAACCTCACCTAACATACCATAAGATTTATTAATATACTTAGCTCCCATAGGTGCTTGAGAATAGGTGTGTGATTCATCCCAGAAGCCAAGATATTTGCCGTTTTCATCAGCGTACCAACCGATGAAATTAGAGTAGTTGTCTTCATCGGTATAGCTTAACTGACCGTGCTCGTAAGCAAGTGTTACAAGTCTTTGAGCTGTTGCTGTATCCTCTATACCAAGGCGTTCCTTAACCGCCCAAATAAGATTATCGCCAAGAGTGTTTGGATTTTGTATTGTGCCAAGATCGCCACCGTCTGCACGGAAGTTTTCGCAAAGCTTTTCACCTGTGAAAAGCTTATCGCCTATCATTATACCCTCGATTTGCTTAACCGACATAAAGTCGCCTATATCGTCAATAAATTCAATATAGCCTTCCATATGTGCGTTGTTGTTTTCAACCAAGGTAGGTCTATAAAGCGACTGAATTATAATCTCATTTACTATTGAGTCAAACGCATCAAAAAGGTCTGAACCGTTTTCTGCTTCAAAATACTGATTTGTATATACTATATCGGTTACGGCCGAATTCTTTACAACCGAAATATCGTTTGTTATCTCAACCGACGCACCGTTTGAAGCATCGCTGTAATCATTCCAATAATCATTAATGGTAGGGGTAGAGTTTTGTGGGTCCAGCACACTTTGTGCTACTGTGCTGCCGCCAACACCCATACCCAAAGTGTAAAACAACGCTTCTGTATCGTTATAATAGGTTGTAATTTGCTCTTTAACGTATGCTGCTGTAAGCTGAGTTAAAAACGCATAAGAATCATAGGTATAATGTCCGCTACCTTCGTTAGGATTGTTAGGATTTGTATAGTTTGTTGAAGCATAGGTAGGAGCGCCATCACTCATAAGCACCATAACAGGCTTGCGCTGGGTTCCGCCCTGGAAGCCGTCACCTGCTACTACTGTATCGTTAGCATCGGCTTTGCCTTTAAATAAATCAGCAGCAGCTTTAAGTCCACCCTGAATAAAGGTACCGCCTACAACGTCAACCGTTTTTTTACCAACTACACCTGTCGAATTACTTACGCCGGATGCTATTGATATTTCGTTTCCGTTGTGTGAATAGTTGCTATTTGTTTCTAAATATCTACCAACAGTTATATCGTCTGAGGTGTCAAATCTTGTTCCGTTATTATAAGTAACTGTACCGGTTGCAGCATAACGGTCAATTGGAAGCAATGTATAATAATGCTCGTCATTGCCTTCGTCATACTCTGCTGAATATAAAACAACACCCACACGGTTGTTATTATTAAGTTCAAGCAGTTTAGTAATAGCTGCATTTGACGCAAGGACAAGATCTGCCACGGCATTATTATTGCCGTTGCCAGGGCCCATTGAGCCTGAAATATCAAGCACAAGAACCGTATCGGTTGGAATATGCGAATAACCTACAATAGACTTATTAGATGCAATTGCTGAAAGTGCCACTAAAAAGCCATCGTCTGACACTTCCGGTAAAATGGTGTCACCATAAGCATCGGTAAGTCCTGTAAAAGCCGAGTTGTCGACAAAAACCGATTTATCGGTCCATACGCCACCGGCATTCTCGGTTGAATTGGTGGTTGAACCAAAAAATTGCTTCCAACCATCAAGTGTTGAAGCATCTGCAATCTTTGTAAAGTGAGGATTTGTAGCGGCGCTCGCCGTAAGACCAAGTCCTGCGAACATTGAAAAAACGATAGTCAATGTTAAAAATACCGATAAAAATTTGTTTAATCTTTTCTTTGTGTTTTTCATTTTATACTGCTTCCTTTCTAAGTTGTTCGTTTTCGCAAACACCAATTAAATCGCCCACATTTTCGCTCCTGTAATATTTGCAAGAACCGCAGTCGCCATATTCTTGATCGGCGTAGGGGCAGTCGTGCTTAGTCGCATTTACCCACCGCCTGCCACAAGGTGTTGTGCGTGGACTTGTGTCAAAATCGGGATACTCGCCAAAGTATTTGCCAAATTCTTCATCATAGACAAATGCTACTTCTACAATGTCGTCATATAGGCAAAACCTGCGAGTCTGAGTTTTGGACATAGGCCCTCCTCCTAACAATTTGTTTTACAAATAAATTATACGGCCTATACAAGAATTTTAAACGAGCAAAAATATAAGAAATAACAAAAATTTTTTTACACAAATTTTTACACAATTTTATGCCCAAAAAACGCACATTTTTTTAAGAAAGCGGTATATTTAAGGATTTTTTGTTCGTTTCAACGAACTAATTGCTCCTGATTTACCGCCTGTTCGTTTAAACGAACAACATAAACAAAAAACAACGCCGTTCGTTTAAACGAACGGCGCATATAAATATTTATTCCAACACATAATTTTCTAAAGCCTTACGGCTGTTTACATTCAGCTTTTCATAAATTACCTGAATATAATTTGAAACAGTGCGTTCAGATATGTGTAGCTGCGTAGCAATCTCTTTTGCACGCCAGTTGCGTGAATAAAGCATTGCAATGGTAAACTCGGTAGGTGTCAGCTCAAGCGAAACCTTACCTTTGTTTCTGTGGTTATATACTGTATACCAACCCGTGTTATACTTTCGGGCAAGTGATATTATATATTCATAGTCTTTTTGATGAGATTTTTTAAAGTTTTTCTCAAGCAAGCCCTGCAGTATACTATAGTGCTCTACAAAAGGCATAAACACACCGTGTTTGTGGGCTATCTCCCACGCTTTTTGTATGTATCCGTTAGCCATATCACTTTTTAAAAGATTTATATAATCAATGGCGCACATAATATAGCAGTACATTAAGCATAGTGGATAATGGTTTATCGCGCAGTTAATGGCGGTTTGCGCAATACCTATTGAGCGTTCATAATCACCTATGAGATATGCCTTATATGCTGAAAGATAGCACGCCATCATCTTTAAGCCCTCGGGCATATATTTTATGTGACCTTCAATGAGCGGCACATTATTAAACGGTATATGTAGCTGTGTTTTTACAACAACGGCAGCAAAAATTATAAGCGCGTTTTGCTCAGCCAGCTTTGGATTATTTAAATCAAGCTTTTCAATTTCGTTATAAATAATCTCTGCCGCAAAACGTGTTTTGTGTATGTGGTCGCCGCAAAGATTGGCAAATGCATAAAACATTGCGCACGATATGCGGTAATTAATATTTGATGAATTTAGATACGGCTCAGCAAGCTCTATAGTTTTATCAAGCTCACCCATAAAGTAATACATTTGTAATAAATTCAAATTTCGCTTATCTTCATCGACAATATTTTTAATATACTCTAATGCATCGCCTGAGGTGTATGGAATCTGAAACAAAGGATATGGAACATAGTCTAATTGAGTTTTTTGATTTTGGACTGAATTTGAGTCCTTTTTGTTTATGGTAGTCCCAAAAGGTATCATCCAATCACGCCCTACCTTTTGAGCGCCCTTGAGCCTGCCCTCTTTGGCCCATTTTTGAACTGCGCGTACAGTAACATTCAGTCTGGCCGCTGTTTGCGCCGCTGTTTCAAATTTCATATTTCTCACCTGCCCTTGCTTCTTATAAAATTATTATAATACCTTTGTTATAAAAAATAAAGTGTTTTTTATTTACTTGCAAAAAAATAATATATATTATATAATATACTATGTATTGTTATAATTTTTCTTCAAATAATAATTTTGGAGGGAAATTATATGAGCAAAGATAAAAATAGTGATGCTTGCAAAAATGAACAATTAGAGTCTATAAAAGAAATCGGCTCAATAGAAACTGTAGGCGAACATAAGATTTTTTGCCTTACAATCATAGGCGAAATTGAAGGACACAGCGTTTTGCCCGAGCAAAGCAAAACTACCAAGTACGAGCATATTATTCCCCAGCTTGTAGCCGTCGAGCAGAACGAAAGTATAGAGGGTATGCTTGTAATTTTAAATACCGTCGGCGGTGACGTTGAAGCAGGACTTGCCCTTGCCGAGCTGATATCGGGTATGAAAAAGCCCACCGTCAGTTTCGTGCTTGGTGGCGGTCACTCAATCGGTGTGCCACTTGCGGTGTCGGCAAAAAAATCATTTATAGCGCCGTCCGCTACTATGACTATCCACCCTGTCAGAACCACAGGGCTTGTCATAGGTGTGCCGCAGACTATGAATCACTTTGCGCGTATGCAAAGTCGCATTACCGACTTTGTAGTTAGAAACTCTGGTGTTACTGCAGAACGTTTTACCGAGCTTATGATGAACACAGGCGAGCTTATAACCGATGTAGGCTCTACCCTATCGGGTGAAAAAGCGGTAAGTGTTGGTCTTATTGATTCAATGGGTAATCTTCACGAAGTTTTAGACTGTCTTTATAAAATGATTGATAGTAAATAACGGCGCAAAAGCGCCTATACATAAAACAAATTTATATGGGGTGTTAATTTAATGGCAACAAAAAAGAGGGGTCGTCCCTCATCAAAAAAACAAACTCAGGCTGCAAATAAAGCCACGCGACAGTTACATTCTGTTATATGGTTTGCCGTGGCAATTTTTTTGGTGTTTGTGGTATTTATAAAAGGCGAACACGTCTGGACCGTATTACATAACTTTATGTTCCAATTATTCGGCTGGACTGCCTACGTTTATCCATTTTTGTTAGGCGCCGTAGCAATAATTTTTGCTACCGATAAGTTATCGTCAAACATAAACGCAAAATTGATTGAATCGGTAGTTCTCGTCGCGCTTGTTGGTGCGTTTATAACCGTTGTTTCTACAAATGGCAGCGAATTTACCGGTGAAATGTTTGGCGCGCATCTGGCAAGCGACTGGAAGCTCGAACCAATCCGCGGCGGAATTTTCGGCACGCTGATAGGAATGACCATAGGTCTTGCTTTTGGCAAGGTGGGCGCAATAATAACTCTTGTTTTACTTATATTCGTATTTTTAATGATTATCACGGGCACGCATCTTATCGCGCTGTTTAAAGCATTGGCAAAACCCGCTCAGGTTGTCAGCGAGCAAGCAAGCAATGCATTTGCCGAGCGTGCTTTAAGAGATGCCGAAAAGGCGGAAAAACCAAAAAAAGAGCTTAAAATTATCAAAGGCTTTGACGTCGATATGGAGGTTGACGAGCCCGAAAAGGTTAAAAAACGCAAACCCGATATTGACGAGATGGGACAAAAGGTTGTAAGTATATACAACGATGACGAAATCCCCGCGCCTACCGACGAGGACGAATATATACCCGTTGACGACACCGCCGATATTGATGAGGCTATCATTTCAGCGCGTGAGGAGGCAGAAGAAACAAAACCCGAAAAAATCACGGTAGACTTTAAAAAGGAAACCGACGCTGTCACAAACGAGATTTCTGAAAACGCCGACGATATGCCGATATACAAATTCCCACCTCTCAGCTTGCTTGACAGCATAAACAGCGCCGACAGTAAAACCGTTGCTGCCGAGCTTGAAACCACAGCACAGCGACTTGTTGACACTCTTAAAAGTTTTGGTGTTGAAACTCAGGTTATAAATGTAAGCCGCGGACCCACAGTTACCCGTTATGAGCTACAGCCAAAGGCTGGTGTAAAAATCAGCAAAATCACAAGCCTTGCCGACGATATTGCGCTTAACCTTGCAACTGCGGGTGTTCGTATCGAAGCGCCCATTCCAAATAAAGCGGCTGTAGGTATCGAGGTGCCAAACAAAGCAAGCGCTACTGTTGGCATACGCGAGGTTATTGAATCAAGCACTTTTTCATCCTCAAAAAGCAAGCTTACCGTATCTATGGGTAAGGATATCGGCGGCAACACGGTGGTTGCCGATATTGCAAAAATGCCACACGGTCTTATCGCGGGCGCTACGGGCAGTGGTAAATCGGTATGTATTAACTCGTTTATCATAAGCCTCTTATACAAGGCGTCTCCCGATGACGTAAAGCTGCTTATGGTTGACCCCAAGGTTGTAGAGCTTGGTATTTATAACGGTATTCCCCACCTATTAGTTCCCGTTGTGACCGAGCCTCGCAAGGCTGCGGGCGCGCTTGGCTGGGCGGTTAACGAAATGGAACAGAGATATAAAATGTTTGCCGATCGTGACGTCCGTAATATCGAGGGTTATAACAAACTGGTTGAAACACTTGTTGACGAGCCCGAGGTTAAAAAGATGCCTCGCATCGTCATAATAATCGACGAGCTTGCCGACCTTATGATGACGGCGCCAAAAGAGGTTGAGGATTCTATAAACCGTATCGCCGCAAAGGCACGCGCCGCAGGTATACACCTGCTTATTGCAACACAGCGTCCGTCGGTAAATGTTGTAACGGGTGTTATTAAAGCTAATATTCCAACCCGTATTGCATTTGCCGTATCGTCACATATCGACAGTGGTACAATACTTGACTGCGCAGGTGCTGAAAAACTACTTGGCCGAGGCGATATGCTGTTCCGCCCTGTCGGCGCTAATAAGCCAAACCGAATTCAAGGATGCTTTGTAAGTGATGAAGAGGTTGAGCGCGTTGTTGAATTTGTAAAAAGCGGCGGTAAAGCCAATTACGACGACAATATTATGCTTGAAATTGAGCGTCAGGCGGCTATTGAAAAACAACAGCGTACGGGCGTGCCCGAAGAAGCTGCAGACTCTGACGACCCCGTGCTTGACGAGGCAATCAAGGTGGTTGTAGAACTCGGTCAGGCATCCACTTCCCTGCTGCAAAGAAAATTAAAACTCGGCTATGCTCGCGCCGCGCGTATAATCGACCAGATGGAAGAACGCGGAATTATCGGCGGTTACGAGGGAGCCAAGCCCCGTCAGGTGCTTATAACCCCCGAGCAGCTTATGGAAATGCGCGCAGGAAGCGACGAATAAAACCAAAAGAAGACTTGCCAAGGTAAGTCTTCTTTTATTTATATTACATTTTAGATTTTATTAAATACCATCTGGCTTACGGTTCTGCGAATTGCCATCATAGTATCGGTTTCAAGAATGCACTTGTCAAATCTAACTTCACCAACGATATCTTCAATAGCTTTAACAACAGCTTCCTTACCGCAAAGGCTACTTGCTAGTTGCATTACGCGCATATCCTCTAAACCTTCATAAAATGCGCGAATTCGGGTTGATTCCCAAGCAGTACCATCTGGTGCGGGATATACCATATATGCGTCACCACTTGCGGCAAAGCATTCACCATCTGAGCTTGCAAACGGGTCAAGCATATCATAAGACCACTGGTTATTATAGTAGTTATAACCCCAATGTAAGAAACCTTTTATATCGTACTTAAACATCTGTGTACCGATGCAGCGCACACGAGCAAGCTCCATTGCAAAGTGACAGTTGCTAACGTCAATACACTGTCCACCGCAGTAATATGTCCAAAGGTCCTTCACACCGTTATCAATAAATTCGTGAACAACCATTGTCTTTGGCACGGGATGCTTGCTAAGACCTAATTTGCAGAATTCATAATGTGATATAGCGTCGAGTGTTTCGTAATCCTCTACTAAATCATATATTGAATCTCTAACCTTTTTATACTGCTCAAAATGTTCGGCAATAGGCTCGTCAGATACGTGGAACCAACATTTTTTATCTTCGCCGCGCTCTTTCATATGTTCAATAAATCCACCCAGAAACGCACGTATAAATGTATTATACTCTCTTGATAGTGGATTTGTGCCCCAACCAAAAACGGTCTTCTTTTCGCCGTTTTCGGTTGCTACTACCTTTGGTGTGCTATCTGCACCCCATTGTGAAAACACAGGCGAAATTTCATAATATTTAACACCTACACGCTTATACATATCAAGCCAGCGGTCAAGATTTTCGTAACCGAAGGTGTAATTATCGCCGTCTTTATAAACGTCGATTAACTGTGTGGTGGTACGCTCACCGCCACCGTGAGTATCAAGCGCATAGGTAAGAAGGGGTACCATAAGCATATTTCTACCGTTTTCAACAGCAGTTTTAGCAAAGTTTTCGCAAACTTCAAAATGTCGATCACTGAATACCCCTACATTATAGTAGTCTGCAAGACAATCGGCATAAAACCACTGTGTGAAAATAAGGCTTTGTTCAGGAATTTCTACATCTTTAATATCAATTTTAAGCTCGTGCTCTACGGCAACCTCTTCGGTAGGTGTAAAGCCCTTGCTTGTAATGCCTACCTTTAAAAGTTTAATTTTAAGAATATGCTCGCCCGTAATTTCACCGCGTGGGTCAATATCAATCCACAAAGCACGGCTTTGCTGTGGGTGAAAACGGAAGGTGCCGCGGTATTTTAGCGGACGTAAAAGGTCAGGATAAAGACCGGGTTCGTGAACCTTTGGTAACGGAGTGCAGGTTGTGTATGTAGGCAGCTCTGCAGGAATGTTTACAACCTCACGAATTGTAACGTAGGGTGCCAAATCGCCCTCTACAACAGGTTTAAAGGCTACCTGCCAAGTGCCCTCAAAGCGACCAACAAGCTGGAAAGAATATTTTTGATTTTTAAATATTTTTTCTTCACGAAGCTCGGTGAACTCGTTAATGTCAGACGTTAAAAAACATTTTTCGAGAGAAGATACAAGTCTAGAATTAAAGTCCATTTTATTGCCTCCTGAAAGGTAAATTTTACATTTACAATTATAGAAAAAACCGATTGTTTTGTCAATTGATTTTATTTATACTATCCTAAAAGCGTAAGCTCGAAAAGTCCAACAGAAGGATGACCCTGACAAACAATTTCAACGATTATGCGATTTAGCGCTTCGGTAGTTTCCCCCGCCGTTATAACGTAGTCTGTCTCGGTCAAGTGATACCAATTGTTTTGCATTGTACCGTGATTCATATGTAAATACTTAGGTCCGCTCACAGTAAAGCCGTCGGGTAGTATAAATCTTACGGTAAGATTTTCGGGAATCGGCCAAAAGCGACCAAAAATTTTAAAGTTTACGCCTATTGACTCGCCTGGATTTATTTGTGGACACCTGTCATAAGATATAACTCCATTTGCAAAACCCAAGTTTACATCAAACGAATATTGACCTCGCTCAAACAAACGTTTCGCAACCAAAGTTTCATCCATAACATAGGGATTCTCATCGGTGGGAGCATCGGTTATCGTAACCGAAGGAAGCTTTTTACCGTCAGTTATTGAAGCTACTACGGGGATGAGCCTCATTACTCTGTCGGTAAGCTCGGTAATTGTTTCAGGCGTTCTGGGACCTACGGCTCTGTTGATGGATACCGTAATAATCTTGTCGCCAATATATTCTTGCCAATCTTCAGGAACACCACTCTTGCCGTTTATAATGCCCAAAATTGAGCCAACTGTTGCGGCGGTACAGTCGGTGTCGTCACCGCAGTTAATGGCGGTAATCATCGATTGCTTGAAATCACCCTTGCCATAAAGTATACCTAAAATAGCAAACGCAACATTAGCAGGCGCCTGAAACCAACCAATGTCTTCAGACTGTTTTACCAAATCGTTTCTTGTGGTTATCCAATCAACACCGTTATCATAATTATTAAGCAACAAATTTATAGCCTGTGCCATGCGACAATCTTTCGGTATTTTAGTTAATCCGATATCTATAAGTTTTCTTATATCTTTTTCAAAAAAGGCTGCGCTCTCAAGCGCCGCTACAAATACAGCCGCATATGTACCCTCTCCTAAACCGTGGTCTATGCATGCATCCTTGAAGGCATATTTAATAGCGGCATCAGGATTGCCTGGATTTAGACATGCCCAAATTTCAGTACGAATCCAGGCGCCGTTTGAATTGCGCCAATAATTGTTGTTTACCTCACCGCTGATAAGCGGTGGTAAACCAAGTCTTAAATTGGCTTTACCTATACCATACTCAGCCCAATTTGGAACAATGTATGTTATCCAGTATTCAGCAAGATCATCGGCAGAAAGTGTGTGTGGACCTATATCCTCAACCGCCTTAAGCCATACAAGTTGTAAATCAAGGTCATCATTTGGTAGCGGTTCGCCTTTTGGTGTGGTATAGCCCTTGATATCCAAAATATCTTTAGTTCCCTCGAACGGACCACCCATTGTACCACCAATGTTTTTACCAATCCAACAGCCCTCTATTTTATCGCGAAGCTCGGTGTAATTAAAGTTCATAACAAAATTCTCCTTGTAATTTATTGTTATTTTTACTATACTAATAATGACGATAATACGCAAGTCAATATCCATCATAAATTTGACCCAATCAATCAAAACGGCTTGGTGATACTAAAAAATGCAATATACTAACATATCACAATTACCCGCTTTTTACAGTCCTGTATACATAGGCAATACCGAAAAGTTTGTTTGCTATACCGCACAACACCCACTGTCGTGCCAACCGATAAAATCACTGCATTTTCATAAATGTCTTGAAATCGGCGTATGCACGAATGGTTCAGGTAGTTGCATTATAGATGATCGCCTTTATAAATATAATAAAGGCGATATGCAAATTGTTTTACCGTATCAACCGCATCTTGCCAACGGTGATGAGCATAATTGCGGTAGGTGGATCTGGTTTTCGTACGACCCGTATAAGCTTACCTCAAGTGACGATATTGGCAATCGAATTGCTACGATTATTGAAAAGCAAGTCAATTTTAGCGGTGTTTTTTCACCCGATGAACACCCCCAGCTTGCCGCAATAATAAACAAGTGCATTTGTGAGACACAAAATACCAAGGGTCTATCTCATCTTTACACGCTGTTACTGGTGCAACAGCTTATTTTAGAATTATCAAGAATTGATTGCGAGCTTAAGCCTAACATTATACCTCGTCGCCGCTCATTTGACAAAATGTTGCCCGCCCTTTCTCACATATCCGAAAACCTTAATAACTCACAGGAGTTAACCCTCGAAACACTTGCCAATAAATGCTTTGTAAGCACGGCAACGCTACGCAGATATTTTTATGAATTTACCGATATGTCACCGCAACAGTTTATAGCTCAAGCACGCATAAACCACTCACAATATCTGCTAAGCAATACAAATAAAAGCATAACCGAAATATCCGACGCGGTAGGGTTTGAGTCAATATCCTGCTTTACCCGCGCGTTTAAAAAGCACTGCGGTATCTCACCATCAGAATATAGGAAATAAAGTTTAAAGACCTTCAGAAAATTCTGAAGGTCTTTTTTTATTCTGCCTTTGCTTCCATTATTGCGCGGAAGTCGTCGCCCGAAATTTTTTCGTTTTCAAATAGTACCTTTGCAACCTCATGAAGCTTTGGCATAGCGCCTTTAAGAAGCTCAAGTGCTTTCTCATACTGCTTCATAACAACTGCTTCAATTTCGTCATCGATGGTAGCGGCTGTCTTTTCAGAGTAGTTAGGTGTTGACGAGAAATCACGACCTAAGAACACCTCGTTATTGTCGTCACCGTAAACTACAAGACCTAACTTGTCGCTCATACCAAAACGTGTAACCATTTTGCGAGCAAGCTCGGTAGCACGCTGAATATCATTTGAAGCGCCGGTGCAAACGTCATCTTGTGTAAGCTGCTCTGCGGCACGACCGCCAAGAAGTGAACAAATCTGCTCTAAAATTTGGTTGCGGCTGGTATGTCCCTTTTCTTCGGTAGGCAGATACATTGTATAACCTGCCGCCATACCGCGCGGAATAATCGAAATCTGATGCACAGGGTCTTGCGTAGGCAAGAAATATGATACTATTGCGTGACCTGCCTCGTGGTAAGATGTTACCATCTTGTCCTTTTCACGCACCTTGTGCGATTTCTTTTCGGTACCCATTACAACCTTAATGGTAGCTTCCTCAATCTCTTCTTGAGTGATTGCCTTTTTACCGTGACGAACTGCCAAAAGAGCCGCCTCGTTAAGCAGGTTTTCAAGGTCTGCGCCCGTAAAGCCCGAGGTTGATTTTGCAATGGTTGCAAGGTCAACGTCAGGACCCAACGGCTTACCGCGTGAGTGAACCTTAAGGATTTCTTCTCTGCCCTTTACGTCGGGGTAGCCTACCGTAATCTGACGGTCAAAACGACCGGGACGCAAAAGCGCTTTATCAAGAATATCGGGGCGGTTGGTCGCCGCCATAACAATAACACCCTCGTTTGTGCCAAAGCCGTCCATTTCAACAAGCATCTGGTTGAGTGTCTGTTCACGTTCATCATGACCGCCGCCAAGACCTGCGCCGCGCTGACGGCCAACGGCGTCGATTTCGTCAATGAATATAATTGCAGGGGCGTTTTTCTTGGCTTCGCCAAAGAGGTCACGCACACGTGACGCGCCCACACCTACAAACATTTCAACAAAGTCAGAACCCGAAATTGAGAAAAACGGCACGCCCGCTTCACCTGCAACCGCGCGAGCAAGCAAGGTTTTACCCGTTCCGGGAGGACCTACAAGCAATACACCTTTTGGAATGCGAGCGCCAAGGTCGTTAAACTTTTTAGGGTCTTTAAGGAAATCAACAATTTCTTTCATTTCCTCTTTTTCTTCATCAGCGCCTGCAACGTCGGCAAAGGTGGTCTTCTTTCTACCGTCGTCTTTGCGAACCTTTGCTTTGCCAAAGCCCATTGTTTTGTCAGCGCCCATAGAGGCATTCATCTTTTTCATAAAGAATATGCCAAGCATCACCATAACGCCTATAAGCAAAATTTGCGGCACCATTGCCACAAGCCATGAGCTCTGACCGCCCTTGATATAGTCGTATTTTATTGTTTTATCAGTACCTGCATTTTCTTTGTTTATGGCATCTACCGCATCATCAATATCGTTATAAAACAGCGATGCGTCAGCCACGGTATAACGATAGGTTTTACCGTCCTCGCGCAGCTTATAACTCAGGTCACCGCTGTACAGATTAAGTTTAAACTCTGAGACCTTGTTATTTTCGATAAGCTCTACGATTTCATAATACTTTGTTTGTTCGGTTGTGTCGGCAACTTTTGTCGCTATATAAAACGAAGCCAACAGCACAACCGGTATTAAAATAATCAGCAGTATGTTTTTTAAGTTCTTTTTCAAAATAAGTTACTCACCTTTCAATTATTCGCCGCCGTAAACCGAGGGGTCAAGTATACCAACGTAGGGTAAATTTCTGTATTTTTCATCATAATCAAGACCGTAGCCGATAACAAACTCATCGGGTATAGTTTTACCAATATAATCAGCCTTGATATCTGCTCTGCGGTTTACGGGTTTGTCAAGCAGAGTGCAGATTTTTATGCTGTTTGCGTTTCTGCCCATAAGCACGCCACTAAGATACGAGAGCGTTACGCCCGAGTCCAAAATATCCTCAACTATAAGTATGTCCATACCGTCGGGATCTATATCAAGGTCTTTTTTAAATTTTACCACGCCCGTGGTTTTTGTGCCGCTGTAAGACGATACCGATAAGAAATCTATCTGACAATGGCACTTGATTTCGCGAAGCAAGTCAGCCATAAACATAATACTACCTTTAAGCACACTTACAACAAGCAGATTTTTGCCCTCGTAGTCACGGGTTATCTGATCGCCCAAACGCTTGCAGATTTGCTTTAACTCTTGCTCTGAAACTAAAATGCTTTTAACATCCTTCTCCATAATAATATCCCCTTAAAAAGACCTTTCGACGGTTATTTTATATATTTTAGGACTGTCTTTATCCGCGGCGCATCGGTCTGCAACACCGATTTTATGTATCCACACAATGCCTTTATCATCTGCGAGTACAGGCCAGACTTCGCGCTCATCAGTTGGAATTTTATACTCACAAAATAATTTTTTAAGCGTTTTTGTGCAGTTTTTGTTTTTAAGACGCACGGTGTCCCCCGACTCCCTTTGTCTTAATACCAATTTTCCCACTATTTTATCACAGTCTAATATATTTTTTAATAACAAATTATGAACTTTTTCACAATTTTTAAATAAATCGTTATCGCACTCGGTTATATCAACTGTAAAAGTAGCAGTTGTAAGCTGCTTTTTCGCAGATGAAATTTTTAAATTGCCGTTATCATATGCGGCGGTCATATCGCCCGACAGGCTTATTTTTCCGCCTGCAACACAGATACCGTAAATACGGTTTATGTGAAAGTTATCTGCCTTTATACCAAAAGCATTGCAATACTGTGCAATAACTCGCTTCGCAATCGCAGGATGCAGGTTTCTTATCTCATCTGCCGACAAGACACCGTCACGCAATAACTCGTTATACTGCTTTTTCACTACCCTGTTTATAAAATCCTCATCCTCACGAAGTGACGCAGTCATACGAATTACGGCGTTTTCCGCCGCCTCGTTAAAGGATTTTAAAACAGGCACTACATTATGCCGTATTTTATTTCGCGTGTATTCGTCAGATAAATTTGTGCTGTCGGTTACAAACTCTATACCGTTTTGCGCGCAGTAGTTTTCAACATCGTCACGCGTGCAAAGCAGTAACGGACGGATATATTTATCGCGCTTTGGTGGTATGCCGCAAAGACCCGACAAAGCCGTGCCGCGCGTAAGATTAAAAATCACCGTTTCAATATTGTCGCTTGCTGTATGCGCTGTGGCGATAGCGTCGGTGCCAATGCTGTCAAAAAACTTGTAACGCAGTTCTCGCGCCGCAAGCTCAAGACTCATATGATTTTGTCGCGCAAACTCGGGTACGTTAGCAGTGCCTACAAGGCACTCGACTCCCCTGTTTTTACATTGTTTTTGCACAAAACTCTGGTCGCGAAGCGCCTCATCGCCACGGATACAGTGATTAAAGTGCGCGGCGCTTATACTTTCAATACCTAATTCTTCTTTTAACTGTAATAACGCATCAAGCAACGCCATAGAATCGGCGCCGCCCGAGAGCGCTACCGTAATATGCCCGACGTTTTGCAGTAATTGAAAGCGAGCAACCGCCTCTGTTACTTTTTTTAACATTATCTGAACACATCCACCGATGTAAATCTTGTATACTGACCATCCCAATGAAGCGGTATAATACCCGTTTCACCATGGCGGTTTTTAGCGACAATACACTCTGATTTTGTATTGTCACTTAAATCCTCATCTGAATTCTTTTCGCCGTCATAATAAGCATCACGGTAAAGGAACAATACTATATCTGCGTCCTGCTCGATAGAGCCCGAATCACGCAAATCGGCAAGCGCGGGCTTGTGCGATTTGCCCTTTTGTTCGGTGCCACGCGACAACTGCGCGCAGGCAATTACAGGGACCTTCAGTTCCTTTGCCATTATTTTAAGACTACGTGTAATTTCTGAAATCTCTTGAACGCGGTTATCATTCTGACGCGGTGAATGCATAAGACCTAAGTAGTCGATAACAACCAGATCTACGCGCCTCATACGGCGCAGCTTTGCCTTCATTTCGGGTACGGTTATGTTAGAGCTTTCGTCAAAATAAAGCTCCGCTTTAGAAAGATTTTCACCCGCCTGAGTAAGCCTTGTCCACTCTTCAGGCTCTAATTCGCCCGTGCGAAGTTTTTCGCTCTTTATTGCCGCTTCGCTTGACAGCATACGCTGAGCCAGCTGGTCGCGTGTCATTTCGAGCGAGAAAAAGCATACCGTCTTGCCCGCCTGCACCGCAACATTGCGCGCAATGTTAAGCGCAAAAGAGGTTTTACCCATACCGGGACGCGCGCCAAGGATAATAAGGTCCGACTTGTTAAGTCCCGTAATCATACGGTCAAGCTCACCGATACCGCTGGGTATACCTATGTAGTCCCCGCGTGTTTCGGGGTCGTTAATTTTGGTAAGTCGGTCGTAGGTTTCAGCCGAGATTACATCTTTGATATGCGTAAGACCGCCGATTTCTCTGCCCTCTCGGATTTCAAAAATACGCTGTTCGGCAGAGTCTAAAAGCTTGCCCGAATCCATTGTATTTTCGTTAATATCTTTAAGTATTCCCTTTGCGGCGCCCATAAGCGCGCGCTGATAGTACTGTTCACGGATAATACCGACATAGGTCAGCACGTTAGCCGAAGACGGTACCGTCTGCACCAATTTTGTAAGATATTCCTTACCGCCCGCCTCATCGTAAACTCCGTCTTTTTTAAGACGTTCAAGCAGAGATATAAAGTCGATAGACTGACTAAGCTCATACATTGACGCAATGGCAGAATAAATCTCCTTATGCTGAGGTATGTAAAAATATTCGGTTTTAACCTGAACTGCAACCTCGTTTATGCACTCTGGGTCGATTATCATAGAGCCAAGCACTGCCTGCTCGGCGCCTACGGAATACGGCAGTCTGCCGCCGTCTATATCATAGATAAGATTGTTATCACTCATAACAAAACTACTCCGTTACCTTTACTGTAATTTTTGCCGTAATGCCCGTATAAAGCTTGATTTCAGCAGTGTAATCGCCAAAATTTTTGATGTCTGCCACCGTCATTTTTTTGCGGTCAATCTCAATACCCAGACTCTTTTTAATCTCTTCGGCAATTTCTTTAGAGGTTACGCTGCCAAAAAGACGACCATTACTACCAGCCTTTGCCTTGATGGTAACACTTTTACCCTCAAGCTTTGCAGCTGTAGCCTTTGCAGCATCAATCTCCTCTTGCTTGTGGTGAGCGGCGGCTGCCTCGCGGCTTTTAAGCTCGCTCATTGCGGCAGAGTCAGCCTCTATCGCTAAATTTTTAGGAAAGAGAAAGTTGCGTGCATATCCGTCGGATACGTTGCAAAGCTCACCCTTTTTGCCCTTGCCTTTAACGTCGGATAATAAAATTACTTTCATATATATAACTTCCTTTCAATATTAAACAATCTAAATTGTTCACAGTGCCGTTTTGACGTGAGGGTGCTGTATTGTCTATACCGCCCCTCACAAAAAATCGGTGCTGTGGGCAATTTACACTTCCATTATAATTGGTAAAATCATGGGCGATCTGTGCGTTTTATTATATAAGAATTTTGCAACACTGTCTTTAATGCGAGTTTTTATGGTGTTCCAATCCTTTACTCCAAGCACATAGCAGTTTTCAAGCACGTTGCAAACGACGGCGTCAAGCTGAGCCATAAGTTCATCCGATTCTTTTACATAAACAAATCCGCGTGATACAATGTCAGGGCCCGAAACAACCTCACGCGTGATACCGTCGATAGAAACAGTCACCACAATAATGCCATCCTCTGACAAATGCTTACGGTCACGCAGTACTATGCTACCAACATCTCCAACACCCAAGCCGTCGACCAGAACTCTGCCAGCGGAAACGGTCTCATAAGATTTGATACCCTGCTTCGAAAGTTCAATTACATTACCGTTTGCGGCAATTACAACGTTTTTATAGTCAATTCCCATAGCGTAAGCAAGCTGCGCGTGTTTGTAAAGATGCTTTTGCTCGCCGTGAACGGGAATAAAGTATTTCGGCTTCACAATGCTTAGCATCAGTTTTTGCTCTTCCTGACAAGCGTGACCCGACACGTGAACGTCATACATTTTTTCGTATACAACGTTGGCGCCTCGCTTCATAAGCTCGTTTACAACACGGCTTACAAGCTTTTCGTTGCCGGGTATCGGCGTTGCGGAAATGATTATCATATCGCCTGGGGCAATTTCTACCTGACGGTGCTCTGAAGATGCCATACGCGACAACGCCGCCATAGGCTCGCCCTGACTGCCCGTAGTAATTATAACAAGCTCGTGAGGCGCGTAATTCTTAATTGTATCCATTTCTACAAGTATGCCGCTTGGTACGTTAAGGTAACCAAGCTCTGACGCCACGTTTACAACGTTTATCATACTTCTGCCAGAGACTGCAACCTTACGCTTACAGCGAGCCGCCTCGTCAATAATTTGCTGTATGCGGTGAATGTTTGAAGAAAAAGTTGCAACGACTATGCGGTGTCCCTCTGCCTTTTTAAACAGGGTTGAAAAAGACTCGCCAACCAATCTTTCCGACGAGGTATAACCCGCGCGCTCTGCGTTGGTAGAGTCAGACAGCATTGCAAGCACGCCTTTTTTGCCAAGCTCGGCAAAACGTGCAATGTCAATAACCTTGTCGTCGATAGGCGTTGTGTCAATC
>JAFSAR010000004.1 GCA_017442225.1 Clostridia bacterium | reverse complement strand
GCACGACGAAGGTCACCCTTTCTGTGAGGACCGTCAAGAATCATCTGGTCGCCTGTGTAAGCGTGGATTGTGCTCATGATACCGCTCTGGATTGCAGCATAGTCATTAAGAGCCTTAGCCATAGGAGCAAGACAGTTAGTGGTGCAAGATGCAGCAGAGATGATGTTATCATCAGCAGTAAGAGTGTTTTCGTTTACGCTGTAAACGATTGTAGGAAGATCGTTACCTGCGGGAGCAGAAATAACAACCTTTTTAGCACCTGCATCGATGTGAGCCTGTGACTTTTCTTTTGAGCAGTAGAAACCTGTGCATTCGAGAACTACGTCTACACCAAGCTCGCCCCAAGGAAGATCCTTAGCGTCTTTTTCAGCATAAATTTTGAGAGTTTTGCCGTCAACTGTGATGGTACCAGCCTCATCATCAGCAGCTACAGTGTGAAGATTTTCACCGATGTAACCACAGTAACCACCCTGTGCTGTGTCATACTTTAAAAGATTAGCAAGCATTGAGGGCTTTGTAAGGTCGTTGATAGCTACTACATCGTAGCCTTCAGCACCAAACATCTGACGGAATGCGAGACGACCGATACGGCCGAATCCGTTAATAGCAACTTTAACCATTGGAATTACCTCCTAAAAATTTTCTATATGGTATTTTACCCTATTTAATTTAATTTTGCAAGTATTTTGTTAAAAAATAAACAATTTTTTACAATTTCATTTATTTCGACAATTTTTTCAAAACGTTAAATGCTTTTATGTGCATTTTTTACTAAATGAAATATCATATAGTTCAATACCTAAAACACCATACTTTTCTATTTGCTCTTGGCTATAATAATCATACATATCGGTATAATCAGCGGTTTCAATCTCATCTTTTGAATATCCGCATTTATCGAGTGGTAAGCACTCATATAATTCTTTAAAATCTGTGAATTTGTGTAGTGCTTTTACTTTAGCAGTTATTACGTCATTGTTTTTTGTGCAGTTAAAAATAATGGTATCATCAATATTTATTTGTTGACGCTTTTCGTCATTAAGTCGCAGTTCTATAGTTTTACTACCGTCTACAATTTTATAAAATGATTCTTGCCATAGTTTCATATAGTGCTTCATAGCAATCATTATTCCTTATTGATATTATAAATTATCTTTTCCGCTGACTTTATCCCGTCAACCGCTGCGGACATAATGCCGCCGGCGTAGCCGGCTCCTTCGCCACAAGGATAAATACCGCCAAATGACACCGACTCCCCTGTTTCATTTCGTACAATTCGCACAGGTGATGAGCTGCGTGTTTCGGGGGCGGTTAAAATAGCATCGTCACAAGCAAAACCGTGAATTTTTTTATCCATTTCTATAATACCGTCCTTTAGTGAATCAATAATAAAATCGGGATAAATTTCACCAAAATCTGCAAAAGCGTAATTTGGTTTTACGGTAGGTTTTACAGTTTCAATTTCAGCCTTTTTATCAAAGACAAAATTACCCACTGTAGTAATGGGTACCGAGCCATTTGCGATGCTATATGCTTTTTGCTCAATTTTTGCTTGTAACTCGCAACCGGCAAAAATGTTGTCGCCCTGTAAATCTTCGGGATTGATACCAACAAGTAATGCACTATTAGCGTTTGCTCCGTCACGACGGCTGTTGCTCATACCGTTTACCGCAATGCCGCCTCCTTCGCTTGAAGCGTTAATAACCTCACCGCCCGGGCACATACAAAAAGTATAAACGCCACGCCCGCTTGGCAAATGTACTGCTAACTTATAATCGGCTGCTTTAAGTGCTTTGTGCGAGGCAAATTCACCGTACAAAGCCTTGTTAATTTCACTTTGCAAGTGCTCGATTCTAACACCCATAGCAAAGGGTTTTCGTGTCATTTCAAGACCGTTTTCATATAACATTTTAAATGTATCACGCGCCGAATGACCAATACAAAGGCATAAATATTCACAAGGTAATTTTTTACCGTTTACAGATATTTCTTTGAGTTTATTATTTTCAAAAAATACGCCGTCAAGACGCGAGTTAAAATTAACCTCGCCACCGAGTAAAATTATCTCGTTACGAATGTTTTTAACTACCGTTTTTAAAACGTCGGTGCCAATATGTGGCTTGGCATCTACAAGTATATCTTTTTGAGCGCCAAATTCGTGAAATACTTCAAGCACGGTGCGGCAACGTATATCTTTTATTCCGCTGTTGAGTTTACCGTCCGAAAAGGTTCCTGCGCCACCCTCACCAAACTGAACGTTTGATTCGGGATTAAGTGTGCCGCCTGCAAAAAACTGTTCAATGTCTGCAGTACGCGTATCAACATCGGCGCCGCGTTCAAAAACTATTGGTCGTAAACCTGCACGAGCAAGGGTGAGTGCGGCAAACATACCCGCAGGGCCAAAGCCTACTACAACGGGTCGAATATCTGACTCTGCTTTTTGCCAAATATATTCTTTTTTTGTAAAAATAGCCGCATTTTTATTACGTTTTAAAACTTGTGCTTCATTTTTTAATTTGGCAATTATTGATAGCACAAAATGTACGTCACGGTTATCTCTCGCATCAACCGATTTACGATAAAGCTCGGCGCTGACTATATCTTGCTTATTTATTTTCAGTCTGCTTGATAAAATGCCGTAAACGTCGTTTAAATCGGTATCTAACGACACTTTTATATTGTTTATAATTATCATTATTAAACCCCAAAATCCTCACAAATGGCGTTTGAAGCGCAAAATGCGCTGCTCCAAGCCCATTGTAGATTAAAGCCGCCACAATCGCCGTCTATATCAAGTATTTCGCCTATGCAATAAAGTCCTCTTTCACGTTTTGATTCCATAGTTTGCGGATTAAACTGCGTAGTATCAAGACCGCCCGCTGTTACCTGTGAGTTTTCAAAGCCTGTAGTACCGGTTACCTTAAATTTCATAACCTTAATAATTGACGCTATTTGTTTTATATCAGCGGTTTTAAGGCTTGCAACACTATCGCTAAGCTTTAGACCGCACATTTTAATTACTGCTTGTCCTACGCGTTTGTTAAGCATACCTGTAAGAAATTCATCAAGATTTCGGTTGCGCAAAGCAGTGGCGCGAAAACTTAATATATCGCATACCTGTGCAAAACTATATTCCCACATTAAATCAAGTGATATTATCTTTTCGCCAGATTGCCGCTCGACCTCGCGTGAAAGCTGCATTATTGGAGGACCTGAAAGACCGTATTCGCAAAACAATACTTCACCAAAATCACCACGCACAGCAGTACCGTTTATTGAAAGATTAACGTCGGCGTTTACTTTCATACCTTTAAGGCTTTTTACAACGTCGGTTTCGGTTTTAAGCTGCACAATAGCGGGTGTTGTTTTTATGGTTTTATATCCTGCATTTTTAAAAATTTTTAACATACTGCCGTTTGACCCAAGTTTCTGACCGCCCGAATAAAGACCCGTGGCAACAACAAGGCTTTCGCAAACAAATTCACCATTTGTGGTTTTTATGTTAAAGAAATTTTCTTTTTTATTATATGACAAAACAGCGGTATCAATAAAAGTGTCAACGCCATATTCGTCAAGCGCAAAGCGTAGTGAATCAACAACTGATGATGCTTGTAATGAATACGGGTATCCGCGACCTGTTTCATCGTATGTGAAAACAACACCTATTTCACTAAAGAAATCTGCGGCAAAATAATTGTCATAAGTTTGTAAGGCATATTCTGCAAAAGCTACATTTTCACCGTGATAACGGTCAAGATTTATGTTAAGATTAGAAATGTTGCATCTGCCGTTGCCTGTGGTAATAAGCTTTTTACCCACACGCGACAGCTGTTCAAGAATCGCAACACTTATACTGCGGTCACGCATTTTTATATTTATTGCGGCGCACATACCTGCGGCGCCGCCACCTATAATTACAACGTCGTATTTTTGGGTCACAATATCCCCTCCGATTTTATTATTTAAATATTAACATAAAATAAATTAAAACGCAATAAAAAGCGAAAAAGAGCCGTGAAAACACGACTCTTTTTCACTTTTAAGGGGTTTGAGGAGAGAATCGCAACTTGCGTTGCGAATGTACCAATAAGGGTGCGGCTCCCTTTTGTTTGGTACAAGCATATCATACACACAAATTTTAACCTTTTTGTGAACACTTTTTAAATATTTTTTTAGTATATGTTTAATTTTTTTTGACAATAATAATTGTGTCACAGAAAGGAGATAAATTTCAAATGAAATATTACAAAAATACAAAATTCACCAAAGCAATAACCTCTACGGGTTTTGTTACAATAATTGCCTGTGCGCTGATTGCAGTCGGCGCAATCGCTTGGTTTGTGCTATCGCGCGATAACACAGTCACCGAAACACCGTCTGATAACAGTCAGTCACAGCAGGAATATCCCGATACCGACAATTCATATAATAGTGTTACGGTGATACCCGAAGAAATCCAAGAACCCGTCACCGATGTTAATGATAACGTCAGCGACGTACCGTATAGCGAAGAAACGCCGTCCGAGCCCGTAGAAGAAAAACCGACCTTTGTTTTGCCGATAACAGGTAACATATCAAAGGGTTACAGTGATACAGCGCTTCAATATTCTGCCACATACGGCGATATGCGATTGCATACGGGCGTAGATATTTTGTGCGAAACGGGTAGCAATATAAAATCCGCAGGCAGCGGTACCGTTAAATCGGTAGTTGAAGACGCAAATTACGGCAAAATTATCACCATTGAACATTTGGGCGGCATAACGGTAAAATACTGCGGAATGGGTAGTGTAAACGTTAAAGAGAGCGACAAGGTTGCCGCAGGTGACGTTATTGGTACCTCGGGCGAAATACCGTGCGAATGCGCCGACAACCCACATATTCACATTGAGGTAACCGTTGACGGTAGCAATACCTCGCCGCTTGCAGCGCTTGGACTTGAATAAGAAACTTGGAATATCCTTCCGTCGCGGTTGCACCGCGCCACATCCCTTTAAGGCAAGAGAGACTTATAAGAAAACTTTAAACCTGCCCTCGAAAATTTCGCTTAGGGGCGCAAAAAATGAGCATAAGACGTAAAGCCTTATGCTCATTTTAATTATTTTATATATGCTTCGAGTCGGTATATCGGCAGTCCCTGAGATACGAATTTTTGCTCGTATTCGGTCATTATATTACCCTCAAAATTACTGTTATGCAAATCGAGCGAAACGTTTTTAAGCGCAAATCCGTTTTGCGATAACTGTTCTATTGAAAATTCAAAGAGCTTCATATTGTCGGTTTTTTGATGAATTTCAGCCGTAGGTTTCATTATTCGCTTATAAATTTCAAGAAAACCGTTGTGTGTCAAGCGGTGCGACGCATATTTATTTTTTGGAAACGGACAAGAAAAATTCAAAAATATTTGCTCTATGCTTTCAGGTTTTATATGTCTTTCAAGATATTCAGCAGAGCATTTTATAAATCGCACGTTATTAAGCCCCATTTGCTGTGCCAGCTCACAAGCCGATACTACAACATTAGCCTCTTTTTCCACCGCAATCAGATTAACCTCGGGGTGAGCCGCGGCATACTCACAAGCAAATCTACCCTTACCGCAGCCCACCTCAAGAAACAGTGGTTTTTCGCTACCAAACCAAGCTGTAAAATCAATATAATCCTTGTCGTTTATCGCGGTTTTAAAATTGCGGTCTTCACTTTCACTTATGTAAAGATAATTTTTTACAGCGTCGAGTCGCTCTTTTAAATTTTTCTTTTTTCTCATTCTCATAATTTTTCACCAAAATATATAAAACGTAGGGGTCGATGTCAACATCGACCCGCGATTTTTTATTTATTTAATTCTTCTAATTTTGCTACGGCTTTATCAAGATAGTTTTCGCTAAAGTGCTCTATATAGCCGTTATCTACCATCTGGGTAAGCGAAATATCTATAGGCATTTTGCCAAGCAGGTCGATATCAAGTTCTTTTGCAATATCATCACTGCCGCCGCCAAACACACTAAACTCTTTTCCGCAATCGGGGCATTTAACATAGCTCATATTTTCTACAAGGCCGAGAATATTTATATTCATCATCTGAGCCATATTATAAGCCTTTTTAACAATAAGAGAAACAAGGTCTTGCGGTGAAGTTACCATAACTATGCCGTCGAGCGGGATTGTTTGAAAAACGGTAAGCGGAACGTCGCCCGTACCTGGAGGACAGTCAATAAACAAGTAGTCAAGGTCGCCCCAAACAACATCCTGCCAAAACTGTTTTACAGCGCCCGCAATAACTGGACCGCGCCATACAACAGGCGCATCAGTTTCTTTAAGCAGCATATTGACAGACATAATCTTTATGCCGCCCTTGGTTTCAGCGGGTAATATACCAAGCTCATTTTGCATAGCATTGCCCATAATACCAAATGATTTAGGTATTGAGGGGCCTGTAATATCAGCGTCAAGTATACCGACCTTATAACCCTTTTGACTCATAAGAGTTGCAAGCAGTGAGGTAACCATAGATTTACCAACGCCACCCTTGCCACTGACAACGGCTACCACGTGTTTAATGTTGTTAAACTCACCCGTAGGTTCAATAAAACTTTCTTTTCTTGAAGAACAATTGCTGCTGCAAGAAGCACAATTGCCGTTACAATTTTCTGACATTTTTCATCACCGCAAAGTATTATACAACATTAGTTTTTTAAAATCAATATCAAATTATTCTAAAAATATGTACTTATTTGTTTTGTGCTTTCGTCCGGTGAATATATAAACTCATCTATGTGAGAGCCGTCATAGAAATAATTATATGTATTATCAGGTGGAGTATCAAAACTGTCAATTATAATAAGCTTTATTTTCATTTTTTCGGGTATAATGCTTTTTATATAAACGCTAGCCGTCTCCCCAACGCGTACATTTTCTTTTGGCTCGGCAAGACCCGCAAGATTAGGGGTCAGTTCAACAAAAATTCCGTAGTTTTCGATACTGCGCACAACACCCGACACGGTTTGCCCTTGAGAGAAAGCGGCGGCATTTTCCTCCCATGTGCCAAGCAATTCCTTGTGAGAAAGGGTGATTTTGTTATCTGTATCAATATTTTTAATTATTGCTTTAATGCTGTCACCCACACAAAAGCGGTCTTTGGGGTGTGAAATACGCGAAACGCTGATTGCATCAATCGGCAGTAACGCCACATTTCCACAACCAATATCACAAAATGCGCCAAAGGTTTCAAGATGTGTTATGCGTGCGTCAATGATATCCCCAACGCACATATTCTCAAGAACGTGATTAAGGCATTTTTGCTGCGCTGACCTTCGGGATAAAACTGCGTATTTTCTGCCCACATCGTCAATAGAAAAATCGGTTACCACAAAGCACACAGGTCTGCCCACGCGTGAAATAAGGGCAATATCACGTGTTTTGCCCTCTCTTATGCCAATTGCGCCCTCGTCACGGGGTATAATTCCTTTCATAACGCCAAGGTCAACCACAAGATTATGCTCTGCGTCACACATAACAACATTTGCTTCAAGTATAATTTCAAGTGATTGTGCAAGCATGAGACTTGCCTCACTCGTCATATATTTTTTGTTTTCTTCGGTGTTTATCAATGTGCCTTCGGGGTAATGATCTTTCATTTTTATCTCGCCTTTCTTATATTTCATACAAGAAAATATATGCGTCAGACTTTTTAAAAATGATGATAAAAAAAGTTTGCAGGCAAAACGTCTGCAAACCTTTTAAAAATCATTTAACTGTAATTACGCCACCTTCAAGTATCGGCTCGATGATCTCGGCATTTTCGTCACAAAAATTAGTGCTTTTGTCAAACTCTATTTTATAATCGCCTTTTTTCGCGTTCTCTTTGATTTTAAAACTCAAGGTAGCAATTATTCCGTTTATATCGCTGGATTTAAGTTCTGACTGATTTAGCAACAGATTAACCGAGCCGTCGACATCATTTACCTCGCACTCGTCGAACACGTTGCCGTTGGCGCAGGATACAAAACTTATAGCGGTGGCGTCATAATTTATTTTTATTTGTCCGCCCCAAATACCGTGATTTTTAGCAATCTCAAAAGACAACTGTACATTATCACCTGAAAGCGCCGTTTTACTTTCAAAAGAAATTACGGTTGTGCCTACGTTGTTTTTTATGTATTTAACGGCAAAAACAGTTCCTACGGCAAGCAAAGCAACCGCCAAAACAGCAGAAACAATTATTAAAATAATTTTTTTTGTTTTTTTCTTCATAACTAAAAGCCCTCATACTCACCGTTTTTGATTTTTTCAGAAAGCGCTTCTACAACACCCTGCTTATCCTCTTTATAGGTAACACCATACCAACGGTCCTCTGCTACCAAAACGCTGACGTCTTTTTGCCCACGCTCAATAACGTTTGATACAACTGTGGGCAGATAATACTCTACCTTTGGAACGTTGATTTTTTCAGCAAAGAATTCTTTAAGATCATTTTCAATATAATTAAATACATCGGGAGTAAATCCCCACATATTCATAGATACAACGCAATCAGGCGGCAACTCTACCCAATTTTCGTCATCCTCGGTATATTTGCAGTCAAGTATCTTGGTGCGCTCGGTAACCGATTTTAAGTGTCCGTTTTCTACAACACAGATACCGCGCGATACCGTTCCGTTTTCGGTAAGGGTGTTCTGCAGACGGAAGCCCACCATACAAAAATCGCCCTTTTGCTCTTTCAGGTGATTATACATCTTCTCATAGGCGCTTTTACCGTAATAATCGTCAGCGTTAATAACCGCAAACGGTGTATTTACCTTATCACGCGCGCAGTATATCGCGTGCGCGGTACCCCAAGGCTTTTTTCTGTCTTCGGGACAGGTAAAGCCGTCAGGTAGCATATCAAGCTCCTGAAAAGCGTACTCTACATCTATCATCTTTTCGATTCTACTGCCTACGATTTCCTTAAAATCTTTTTCTATTTCGTGTTTAATAATAAACACTACCTTGTTAAAACCAGCCTGCTTTGCATCATAAACCGAAAAGTCAATTATCGCCTGACCGCCGGGGCCTACGGGTTCAATCTGTTTTAGTCCTCCAAAGCGGCTGCCCATGCCTGCTGCCATTACTACAAGTGTTGCATCAAAACTCATTTTTATTTCTCTCTTTCTTTTTTTAATGATTTAGAAGCGCGCACGTTTTCATTTGCTTTTTCGTTAAATCCCTCCGTACTTTCCCTCATAAATAGAACCTTGAAGGTCAATATCAGAAGCTTTATATCAAGAAGCAAGGAATAGGTTTCTACGTATATTAAGTCCATATTAAGTTTATCTTCAGGACTTGTATCATATTTTCCGTAAAGTTGCGCAAATCCCGTAAGACCGCCCTTCACCCTGTGACGAAGCTCAAATTCAGGGTGTTTTTTAGAATATTCGTAAACATTTTCAATTCTTTCGGGACGTGGACCGACAAGTGACATATCACCACGCAAAATATTGAAAAGCTGTGGCAGCTCGTCCATACGGCAGGCGCGTATCACCTTACCCACACGGGTTATACGGTCATCGTCACTCACGGCTTTTTTAGCGCCGTCCTTGTCAGCATCAACAATCATAGAACGGAATTTTAAAACGTTAAAAATTTTTCCGTTAATGGTAATTCGGTTTTGCTTAAAAAGTATTGGACCGCCGTCGTCAAGCTTGATTGCTATAGCGCAAAACAACATAATAGGACTTGTCACAACAATTGCAATTGCCGAAATCACGATATCCATCGCGCGTTTAATAATACGCTGTTCAAGCGTAAGTCCGCGGTTACGGCTCATAAGCACGGGCGTGTCACTTATCTGAATGTTGTAACTGTTGCTTATTATTATATCGGTAATATCAGGCAACAGATATGAACGCTTTTCGTTTGTATAGCAGTAAGAAAGTATCTGCTTTTGCAAATTTTTATCTACGCCACAGATAACAACCGCCTCATATTTGTCTATCTGCTTCTTTATATCTGCAAGGTCGGTAGTGTTGGCGTTGAGCCCTCGTTCAATACTGAATCGGTCAGATATTTTTCCCATTTTTTGTATAAGCTCAAATCCCGAAACATCATCGCCAAAAATTGCAATCACACGGCGCGGCGGATATAGCTTAAAATAAATCGTATTCGCGCAAAAGGAACAGAGAGCTACCACCAGAATCTGATAAGCAATACCCACAAGCATCGGCGAAATAGAGACCATCTCACGGGCGATAAGGCTAAGCTCAAGATACATAATAGCATTGGTGAAAACAATTGCCAGCGAAAAGCTGTAAATAATTTCGTGTATGCGCGATATACCGATTTTAAAAGCCCCGTATAGAGAGGAAAAAACGGTAAAAAGCAACACAAAAGACAGGATAACAACGTAGTTACCCTTGTTACTGAAAAGGGATTCTACATAGCCTGTTATCCATACCTGTATAAAGCCTACCGTAACGGCGGCTACAATCATTATCTTAACAAAAAGCATTATGCTTTTTCTGACTCTTACCAGATTTTTCATAAACACACCTCAAGAAAAATGTGCTAATTGCTAAAGTATAGTATATAATTATTATGTGCCTCTTGTCAAGTTATTTAATAATTCAAAATATTATCCTTGACAATAAAAGAATTAAATTGTATAATGCTGTTTGACTCTGTGGCAATTAACTATATCTATATAATGTAAAAGGTGGTTTTTATTTTGACTAAGGCGATTAAAGTAACCGATGACGGTCTTAAAAAGCTTCAGGATGAACTCGAGCATCTTAAAACAGAAGGTCGTAAGGATATCGCAGAGAAAATTAAGGTAGCGCGTGGCTACGGTGACCTTTCTGAAAACAGTGAATATGACGATGCAAAAAATGAGCAGGCAAAAATTGAGGCTCGTATTGTAGAGCTTGAGGCAATGCTCAAAAACGTTGAAATCATTAAGGATATCAAGGGTACTGCCAAAACAGTTATGGTTGGCGTCAAAGTAAAGGTATACGACGAAGAATTCGACGAAGAAGATGAATATTATATCGTTGGCTCTACAGAAGCCGACCCCGCAACAAACAAAATTTCTGACGAATCTCCTGTAGGACGCGCGCTTTTGGGACACAAGGTTAACGACACCGTAGTTGTGGAAGCCCCCGCAGGCGAAATCAGACTTAAAATAGTTGGTATTTCAAAATAATATTTCGGGGCAGGCTTTTCTGCCCCTATTTTTAATATCAGATATGAAAGGATGTTACAAATGAGCGAAAACAATAATAACAATGCTCCCGTACAAGAACTAAGTGAAATTTTGCAGGTTCGCCGCGATAAACTTTCTGCAATGAAAGAATCAGGCAACGATCCTTTTGTAAAAACCAAGTATAATGTTGACGCGCATTCAATGCAAATCAAGGGTGACTTTGAAGGCTATGAAGGAAAAGAAGTTAGCGTTGCCGGTCGTATTATGGCGCGTAGAATTATGGGCAAAGCAAGCTTTGTTACCATTCGCGACGGCGAGGGCGATATTCAACTTTACGTACGCCGCGACGATGTTGGTGAGGACACCTACGCCGCATTTAAAAAGTGGGATATTGGTGATATTGTAGGTGTTAAGGGTATAGTATTTAAAACCCAGACCGAAGAAATTTCGGTACACGCAAACCATATCGAGATTTTGGCAAAGTCACTTCTCCCCCTCCCTGAAAAATTCCACGGCCTTACTAACAATGACCTTCGCTTCCGTCAGAGATATGTTGACCTTATAATGAATCCTAATGTAAAGCGTAATTTCAAAATACGCTCACAGTTCATCAAGTTTATGCGTAAATATCTTGACGATATGGACTATACTGAGGTTGAAACACCTGTACTTAATACAATCGTTGGAGGCGCGGCGGCTCGTCCGTTTGTTACGCATCATAACACTCTTAACATACCTATGTATATGCGTATTGCTACCGAGCTTCCACTAAAGCGTCTTATTGTAGGCGGTATGGAACGCGTTTATGAAATTGGTCGTATTTTCCGTAACGAAGGTATGGACCCAAAGCACAACCCTGAATTTACAACGGTTGAGCTTTATCAGTCTTATGCTGATTTCCACGATATGATGGATATTGCCGAGGGTATTATCTCTGGCGCTGCAAAAGAAATTCACGGCACTTATGAAGTTGAGTGGCTTGGCGAAAAAATTGACCTTACACCAGGTTGGCGCAGACTTACTATGGTTGACGCTGTTAAGGAATACGCGGGCATTGATTTTGGCGCAATCACCGATGACGCAGAAGCAGTAAAGGCAGCTGAAAGCATCGGTGTTGAGCTTGCAGAAACTGCTGATAAGACTTGGGGCAACGCACTTTATGCTTGCTTTGACCAAAAGGTTGAGGAAAAACTTATTCAGCCTACATTTATTACAATGTATCCTGTAGAGGTTTCCCCCCTCACCAAGGCTTCGCCTGCTGATCCGCGTCTTACCGAAAGATTTGAGCTCTTTATCTGCCACAGTGAGCTTGCTAACGCATATTCCGAGCTTAATGACCCAATAGTTCAGCGTGAGCGTTTTGAAAAGCAGTTAGAGCTTCGCGAACGCGGCGACGACGAGGCAGAGATGCTTGACGAAGATTTCCTTACAGCTATGGAATACGGTATGCCTCCAACAGGTGGTATGGGTATCGGCATTGACCGCGTCGTAATGTTGCTCACCAATTCGGACAGTATTCGTGAAGTAATCGCCTTTCCCACGATGAAGCCTTTAGACTGAAAAGTTACGATAACCCAAGATATCTGCTGATATCTTGGGTTATCTTTATGTCTTAAACCAAAACTTAAACCAATTCGTGCTAAAATATAAAGAAGTACAGATAGGTGATACAGTTTATGGATTTTTTATCAAAAAAGCAATTATTATCAATCATTTTGCTTTTAATTGTGATATAATTAATTTGTGAGGGAACAAATATGGAACGTATACAGATAAGATTAGTTTTAGATTATATCGAAGAACATTTAAAAGATGAGCT
>JAFSAR010000003.1 GCA_017442225.1 Clostridia bacterium | reverse complement strand
TTATACCCCAGAGCAAATAGAAAAAGACAAAGTTAGAACGAAAGAGTTAGAGGGTATGGATTTAACAATTTTAAGGATTTGTAATTTGGATATTGACCGAAATATTAGCGGTGTATGTGAATATATAGACTTGACTGTTAAAAATTCTCTCCCTCAGTCAGCTTCGCTGACAGCCGCTGACGGCGGCGGTCTCCCTTTGTCACTTCGTGACATTTCCCTCACACTGTGAGGGAATCTACCCTCGTCAGAGGGAGCCGAGATGTAGATTTGTCCCTAATTTAACACAAGCATATAATAAAAACGCGAAACAATATTAAAAATACCTTGTTGACTTTATTATTTGATATGGTAAAATAATTATATAATATATATAAAAGCGAGGTCGACCGCAATGGAAAAAAATTTGTACGTAACATTTAATTCAATGGAAAAAAAGGTTTTACCCAAATATTATCATACGTTTGGTTCAATTCCAAATGGTGTAATTTATGTTGCGCAAAATGCAACCGAAGGATGTCAATTTTCAGTGTTGTCAAAGAAAGGTCAATATAAAAACCTAAAAATTGAGGTTGTGGGCGATCTTGATGCTGGTGTTAAAATTGAATTACTTCGAGAGGGATATGTAAGCTGTGAAGGCGCTTTATACCCCGACCCTGTGTTTAAAGACGATTGTTGCTTTGATTTGGACGAATTAAAAAATGTGACATATCTTATAAATGCTTCGACTACACTTGAAACAGCGCCTGGAAACTATGAATTTAAGGTTAATCTTTACATAGATGGCGAGCTTTATGGGGAATATAACCTTTCGGTAAGGGTATGGAATTTTGCAATAAATCCTGAAGAATATATGGATACCTCCTTTGGTATTGATACAAAATGGTTATTTATGCAGCATAAAACCGACGACAAGGAAGCAATGTATAAAAAATACTATGATATGTTGCTTGAGAGGTATCATATCTGCGGTTTACATTTGCCCTATGATATACTTGACCCCAGAGCCGATGAATATTTAAACGATCCTCGTGTTACAAGCTTTAAGTTACCATACATAGTTTCGGATGAGCAAACCTCGCCTGAAGAAGCAAAGCAAAAAATGGTTGATTATTATAACAAATTAAAGACCAATCCGAAATGGCTTGAGAAAGCAATGTTCTATGTTGTTGACGAGCCTTTAAAAATGGAAGATTATGAGCGTATAAGAGAAGTATGTGAAAATCTTGAAAGCTTCTATCCCGAATACAAGCTTGTAGTTCCGTATTTTATGGATCCTCGAGACGGAGAGGGTAAGCGCGCGGTAGATTTGCTGGAAAAATATAATGTCATATGGTGCCCCAAGAGTTGTCTGTTCAAAGACGAATGGATGAAAGATTATATGGCAAGCCGACGTGAGAAGGGTGACCTTACATGGTGGTACTGCTGTTGGGAACCACAACTGCCGTATGCTAATCTGTTTATAGATATGGAAGGCTTTTATCACAGAGTGCTTTTATGGCAACAATATTCTTACGGAGTAAACGGCTTTCTTTATTGGCAAACAACACACTGGGAATGCGGAAGCCCGTGGGATTATGCAAATATGGTTCCGTGGTTGTCATATTATTGCTTTGGTGACGGAACCTTGTTATATAACGGTGACCGTATCGGTGTTGACGGACCTGTAGGTTCGTTGCGCTTAGAAATCGTTCGTTCAGCGATTGAGGATTATCATATGCTTCAAATGGCTGAAAAAGCATTTGGCAGACAGTATGTGGAAGAGCAAATTAGCAGAGTTACGGCAAATATTCGTGAATATTGTGACGATCATCGCTTGCTAACCAAGGTTAGAACGGAAATTGGCCAAAAGCTAAGCGAATATTATACCAACAAATAAATATGGGAGCACCATAATGAAAACTGATTTTACTATTGCATTATCCCGAATTATTAAAGAATTTTCTTTAGATGTTTTAAATATGCCTGAGGATGCCGACAACATTTTAATTTCTTCGGCAGAAACTAACCGTCCTGGGCTTCATCTTGCGGGTTATTATGAATATTTTGATGCAAAAAGAATACAAATACTCGGCATGAACGAGATAGGCTTTTTGCACCGCTTTACTAAAGAAAAACTGCACCAGCGGGTAAGCGAATTTTTTGCTAAAAAGCCTGCCGCAGTTATAATCGCGAGAAATCTTGCAGATGATGACGTATACAGGGAGATGGCGTCTCTTCACGGTGTTCCGCTTATGGTAACCCGTGAGTCAACCTCTGATTTTGAGGCGGCTCTTATCGCGTTTTTGAATCTACATTTAGCACCGCGTATCACACGTCACGGTGTTTTGGTAGAGGTTTACGGCGAGGGTATTTTACTGCTTGGTGAAAGCGGTGTAGGTAAAAGTGAAACAGCAATCGAGCTTGTAAAACGAGGACACCGACTTATTGCTGACGATGCGGTTGAAATTCGTCGTGTATCAAGTAAATCACTTGTTGGTACTGCACCAGACAATATACGTCATTTTATCGAGCTTCGCGGCATAGGAATTATTAATGCAAGCCGTATTTTCGGTGTAGGCGCGGTAAAACTAACCGAGAAAATAGATTTGGTTATTAATATGGAACCGTGGGATGTTAATAAAACCTACGACCGCATGGGACTTGAAAATCAGACGACCGAAATATTGGGTCTTAACGTTCCGTCACTGACAATCCCTGTAAAACCCGGTAGAAACCTTGCTGTAATTATAGAGGTTGCGGCTATGAACAGCCGTCAGAAAAAGCTTGGTTATAACGCGGCGGAGGACCTGCTTAGTCGACTTGGTATGAATGACGATTTTAAAAAGCCGGAAGACACAACTACAGTTAAGCCTTTTTAGTTTGAGCAAATCGTCTACAGCACTGTTTTTTCAAACTTTATTTATATGATAAAAATCGAGAGGATAAAGAAATATGTATAAATTAGGAATAGATTTAGGTGGCACCAATATTGTCGCAGGTGTTGTTGACGAGCGTTACAAAATAGTAGCTACTGCAAAACGCAAAACCAATCTGCCGCGTCCTGCCGCAGAGATAGTTGATGACTTGGCGGCAGTTACCTTTGAAGCCATAAAAAACGCTGGGCTTACGCCTGAAGATATTGACGGTTACGGAATAGGGTGTCCAGGCTCTATTGACCATAAAACAGGTAATGTGCCTTATTCTAATAACCTTGAATTTTACAATTTGCCACTTGGACAAATGTTGTTTGAAAAAACCGGCAAGAAGTTTTATGTGGAAAATGACGCTAACGCCGCAGCCTATGGCGAATACATCGCAGGCGCTGGCAAGGGCACTAAAAACTTCATCGCAATAACACTCGGAACGGGTGTTGGTAGCGGTATCATAATAGATGGAAAAATTTATTCAGGTTCAAACGGCGCGGGCGGCGAGCTTGGTCACACAGTTATACAAATGGGCGGTCAGGCTTGTACCTGCGGTCGCTTTGGCTGCTGGGAAACCTATGCTTCTGCTACAGCACTTGTGCGACAGACAAAGCAGGCTATGATGCGTTATCATAATTCAAGAATGTGGGATATATGTGACGGCAACATCGAAAACGCAAACGGTGTTACAGCGTTTAAAGCAAAGCGACTTGGTGACCGTGTGGGCAGTATGGTTGTTGATGAATATATACGTTACGTAGCTGTGGGAATTGCCAATGTGCTTGACACTTTTCAGCCTGATATGATATGTATCGGCGGCGGTGTTTCAAAAGAGGGCGAATACCTTACCGATCCGCTTAATGAGTATGTCGAGGGTGAAAACTATGCACGTCATATTAAAACTAAAACCGTTATTAAGACGGCAGATCTTGGCAATGATGCAGGTATTATAGGCGCGGCATATCTTTGTGAACTTCACAAATAATTTTACGGGTGATTTTATGCAGTTTAATAATCTGTCTGACAGATTAAATGAGTATAAAATTGAATATATTTGCGATGAGCCTATGAGCCGTCATACCACCTTTAAAATAGGCGGTAATGCCGATATATTTGTCAAGGTTAAAACCGAAGACGAGTTAAAGACAGTTTTGTCGTTGACAAAAGAATTTAATTTGCCGTTGCTTTTACTTGGCAAGGGTTCGAATCTTTTAGTGTCGGATAAAGGTATAGCAGGTGTTGTGATCAGCCTTGACGGACTTGACAGCGTAACCGTAGACGGCGATACTGTGACTTGCGGCGCGGGCGCGAGTTTGCGCGCGGTGTGTCTGGCGGCGCAAAAATCATCACTTTCTGGGCTTGAGTTTGCCTACGGCATACCTGGTACCGTTGGCGGCGCGCTTTATATGAATGCGGGCGCTTACGGTGGAGAGATGTCGCAGGTTGTAGTGTCTGCTACGGCGTTAGACCGCGACGGAAATATAAAACTTTTTACCCCTGAGCAGATGAAATTAGGCTACAGAGTAAGCGCTTTTAAAAACACCGATTTAATTATTACAAGCGTTACGCTTAAACTAAAGCACGGTAACGCTGACGAAATAAAAGCGGCAATGGACGATTTTTTTTCACGTAGACGTGACAAACAACCGCTTGAATTCCCAAGCGCGGGCAGTACCTTTAAACGTCCCGAGGGATATTTTGCGGGCGCGCTTATTGAAAAAAACAATTTAAAGGGCGCAAGTGTCGGCGGCGCGCAGGTAAGCCAAAAGCACGCGGGCTTTGTTATAAATACAGGTAACGCCACGTGCGAAGATGTGTTATCACTTATAAAAAAAGTTAAAGATACGGTAAAACAGGCAGATGGTGTAGATTTAGAGCCTGAGGTTATATTTGTAGGAAGAAAGTAATTAAATGAAAATAGAGTGCAGATCCTTTGGATTTAAAAATGGGGCAGAGGCGCAGACGGATTTTGTTTTCGATGTGCGCTGTCTGCCTAATCCTTTTTACATAGAGCAGTTAAAACACAAAACAGGTTTGGACAAGCCCGTTCGCGATTATGTTCTGAGTACGGAACAAAGCAAAGAATATCTTAAAAAAATAATAGAAATGCTCTTAATTGTAATACCGATTAAAGAAAATTACGGAGTAGAGAAAATGACGGTGTCCTTCGGCTGTACGGGCGGTCATCATCGCTCGGTTACTTTTGCTATAAAGGTCTGCGAGGCTTTGCTGACACAAGGATATGACGCCGAGTGTTTTCACCGTGATATAAATATAGAGGATTAAAGATATGTCTTTTTGTTCAGATATAAAAACCGAACTTACCGATATTAAGGTGTCGCGTTGCTGTGTGCAGGCGCTCACATACGGACTCTTGCTGTTTGGCAGAGCGTTTGGCGCTCAGAAGATATCTATGCAGAGTGAAAATGAGGCGGTGACAAAGCTTTATTCTGCTTTGATAAAGAAAAATTACGACGTAGATGTTAAAATAACGGTTGGCGAGAGTAAAAACACAACCTATAAAGCGGAAATTGCCGATGAGATTGATAGGCTTAAAATTTTAGCGTCGGTGGATTTTGGTATGGTAGAGGGCAAAATCAGCCACGAATTTTTTAACCGCGCTTGCTGTGAGGCGGCATTTGTACGCGGCGCGTTTTTAGCGTGTGGGCAGATGAGTGACCCTGCAAAAAGCTATAGGGTGGATTTTCCCGTAAAAAACGAGGCGTTAGCACAAGAACTGCGTGATATTTTAGCGCGTCATTCGGTTGCGGCAAATATTTCTACCAGAGGTAAGGGCTTTGTGGTATATATAAAGCGCAGCGAGATGATAATAAATTTGCTGGCGCTTATAGGCGCGTCGGCGCGAAGTCTTGAACTGATAGAAACTACCATAATAAAAGAGGTAAACAACAAGACCAACCGCGTGTTTAACTGCGACGGCGCCAATATAAATAAAACTATAGAGGCGTCAATGAAACAACGCAAAGCGATAGAATATTTAATAAAAAGAGAGATGCTCTCATCTTTGCCCGAAGAACTCATTGCAGCGGCAAGGCTTCGCTTAAAATATCCCGAAGCATCACTTAAGGAGTTGTGTAAAAATTCTCCTGAAACCATTACTGTTTCAGGACTTAACCACCGACTAAAAAAAATAATAGAAATATATGAAGAAATAAAGTAAGGAGTTGATACGGCATGGGCTTCACACATCTGCATTTGCATACCGAATACAGCTTGCTTGACGGCTGTTGCCGTATAAATCGGCTTTTTGACGCGGTAGCCGCGCGCGGACAAACGGCGGTTGCAATTACCGACCACGGCGTTATGTATGGCGCTATAGATTTTTACAAAGCGGCAAAGAAAAAGGGTATTAAACCAATTATTGGTTGTGAGGTTTACGTGGCTCCAAAAAGTCGTTTTGACAAGCAAAAGCAAGAGGGCGGAAATTACAGTCATCTGGTGCTGCTTTGTGAAAACAACGAGGGTTATCAGAACCTTATAAAGCTTGTATCGGCGGGATTTACCGAAGGATTTTATTCTAAACCGCGTGTTGATCGCGAGCTTTTAGCGAGGTATCACGGCGGACTTATTGCGCTTTCTGCCTGCCTTGCGGGTGAGATACCGCGCGCGATTATGGACGGCGATTACAATAAGGCGCGCGACACGGCTCTTTGGTATAAAAACGTATTCGGCGAAAACAATTATTTTCTTGAGGTGCAAAATCACGGCATACCAGAACAGCAGACGGTAAACAGTTATATCAAAAGACTTTCACAGGAAATAGGTATACCTATTGTTGCTACAAACGACGTTCACTACCCAAACAAAGATGACAGCTTTATGCATAAGGTTTTGCTGTGCGTGCAAACGGGCAGTAAAATCAGCGATAAAAATAATCTTGAATTTAAAACTGAAGAGTTTTATTTAAAAACCGAAGAGGAAATGCGCGACGCGTTTCCAGATTTGCCTGAGGCTATTTCAAACACCGAAAAGATTGCCGAGCGTTGCAATGTAGAGCTTGAGTTCGGCAAAATCAAACTGCCGTTTTTTGATACGGGCGGAGAAGACCATTATGAATACTTCCGCCGAAAATGCTATGACGGGCTTTATAAAAATTATGGTGAAAATCCCGAAAAACACGTTATTGACCGCTTGGAATATGAGCTTTCTGTCATAAACAAGATGGGATACGTAGACTATTATCTGATAGTCTGGGATTTTATAAATTACGCTAAAAGTCACAACATCCCCGTAGGTCCGGGGCGTGGATCTGGCGCGGGCAGTATAGCGGCGTACTGCATAGGTATTACGGGCATTGATCCCATAAAATATAATTTGCTGTTTGAGCGTTTTTTAAATCCTGAACGTGTTTCTATGCCCGACTTTGACGTTGACTTTTGCTATGTAAATCGTCAGAAGGTTATTGACTATGTTATAGAAAAATACGGCGCTGATCACGTAGCGCAGATAGTAACCTTTGGTACAATGGCTGCGCGTGCTGCCGTGCGCGACGTTGGTAGGGCGATGGATATACCTTATGCTACCTGCGATAAAACCGCAAAACTTATACCGCACGCAATTGGTATGACTCTCGAACGCGCACTCGGGACCTCAAAAGAGCTTAAAAATTTATATGACGGTGACATTCTTATAAAAGAACTTATAGATATGGCAATAAGATTAGAGGGTATGCCGCGACACGCATCTACTCACGCGGCAGGTGTTGTTATATCCGACCGACCCGTCAGTGATTACGTACCGCTTGCGCTCAATGATGAAGCGGTTGTAACGCAGTACACAATGACAGCGCTCGATGAATTGGGATTACTCAAAATGGACTTTTTAGGTCTTCGCAACCTCACAGTTATTGCCGATACCGAAAAGGACGTGCAGAAAGAAAATCCCGATTTTTGCGCAGATAATATACCTATGGATGATGCCGCCACCTTTAAAATGATGGGCGAGGGCTTTACCGACGGCGTATTTCAGTTTGAATCCGACGGTATGAAAAACGTGTTACGCAAATTCCGCCCCGAAACGCTTGAGGATTTGATCGCGATTATTTCGCTTTACCGACCCGGTCCTATGGACTCGATACCGCGTTATATACACAACCGTCATAATCCGCAGAATGTAAAATACGATACGCCGCTACTTGAACCTATACTCAACGTAACCTACGGCTGTATCGTTTATCAGGAGCAGGTAATGCAGATATTCCGCTCTCTTGCAGGGTATTCTTTAGGTCGCGCCGATATTGTGCGCCGCGCAATGTCCAAAAAAAAGCACGACGTTTTACAGCGTGAACGCAATGCGTTTATTTACGGCGAAAAAGATTCCCATGGCAACGTAATTTGCGACGGCGCAGTTAACCGCGGTGTCAGCGAAGCTGTGGCAGAAAAGCTCTTTGATGAAATTTCGGCGTTTAGCTCTTACGCTTTTAACAAATCGCACGCAGCGGCATACGCTGTGGTGGCTTACCGTACGGCATATCTTAAATGCCATTATCCTGCGCAGTATTCTGCGGCATTACTTACAAGCGTGCTTGACAGTCCTGATAAAATATCGCAATACACTGCAGAATGCAGGCGAATGGGTATCAAAATTTTACCGCCCTCTGTCAACGAAAGCTACGAAAACTTCACAGCCGATAAATCGGGTATTCGCTTTGGACTGCTTGCTGTACGCAATCTTGGCTCAAACCTTATAAATCAATTGGTAGAAGAGCGAAAAAACGGCAGATATACCTCTATGTATGATTTTTGCAGTCGGAACTATAGCCGTAATTTTAATCGCAGAGCGCTTGAAGGGCTTATAAAAAGCGGCGCGATGGATGAACTTGAGGATAACCGTCGCAAAATGATATACAATATTGATAAGGTGTTATCGGTTATAGAGGATACACAACGCTTTTCGTCTGAAAATCAGCTTGATTTATTTGGCGACAGCAAGGAAAGCGTAAGCTTTGAGCTTACGGATATAGACGAAATGCCAAAATCCGAACTGCTCAGTATGGAAAAGGCGGCTACGGGTATGTATCTGTCAGGTCACCCGATGAACAGCTACCGCGCATTTGCGCGCAGCGCGAGATTTTTTCCCGTGGGCGATATAAATGCAAAAAAAATAGCCGACGGGCGTAGAATAAGCGTTGTCGGCGTGTTGGGCGATATTAAACTAAAACAACTAAAAAACAAAAACACAATCGCATACACCACGCTTGAGGATACAACAGGCAGTATAGACATTATTGTGTTTTCGGCAACACTTGCCGCTTACCGACCGATTATGATATCGGGTAATGTCGTTGTAATAAACGGTAAAGTGAGTGAGCGTGAGGACCGCGACCCCGAGCTCGTTTGCGAATCGGTAGAGGTTGTGCCCGAAAGCGCGCAAAACGGTGAAGAAACGGCAACTCTTTATTTAAAAATACCAAGCCTTAATTCTCAGAAATTCAATATGGTGTGCGACGTTCTGTCCAAGTACCACGGTGACAGTGACGTTATAATTGTATGCGAGGATACAAGCAAGCGCATTTTGGCTCCCGACAGACTAAAAATTGAGCCGTCACAAGCTCTTACCAGTGCTTTGTCGCGGGTTTTGGGCGAAAGCAATGTAAAACTTGTGATAAAGTAAAAAAATGGTTGCAGTTTTAAAATTTATGTTGTATAATAACTTGGCATATATTTTGGAGATGATAGTAACATGAAAACTATAGGTGTTTTAACAAGCGGCGGCGATGCGCCGGGTATGAACGCTGCGGTACGCGCCGTAGTGCGAACTGCCATTTCGCTTGGTATGACAGTTAAAGGTGTAAGACGAGGATATGCAGGTCTTATAGAAGAAGACATTTTTGATATGGATGCCCGTTCGGTTTCTGACGTTATAAACCGAGGCGGCACATTGCTTTATACCGCGCGTTGTCCCAAATTCAGAACTGAAGAGGGCGTGCTTGAGGCTGTAGCGACTTGCAAAAAGCACGGCATAGAGGGCTTGGTTGTAATTGGCGGCGACGGATCGTTCCGCGGCGCGCTTGAACTTTCACGTCACGGTGTACCCTGCATTGGCGTACCCGGTACAATTGATAACGATATTGCCTGCACAGAATATACCATAGGCTTTGATACCGCCATGAACACCGCGATGGAAATGGTTGACAAAATCCGCGATACTGCACAGTCACACGACCGATGCAGTGTTATTGAGGTTATGGGTAGACACGCGGGTTATATCGCTGTGCAGACGGGTATTGCCGTTGGCGCTACCGCAATTATGGTGCCTGAGGTGCCCGTAAATATTGAAAGCATTATCCGCAAAATAAACATTACCAAGAACAACGGCAAAAAGCACTTTATTGTAATTGTAGCTGAGGGTGTTGGCGGTGTAGAAGATATCGCTAAGCAGATTATGGCAGGTACAGGCGTTGACTCACGCGCGACCGTTTTGGGTCACGTTCAACGCGGCGGTAACCCAACCTTACGAGACAGATTGCGCGCAACACAGATGGGTTATGCGGCGGTGCAGTTGCTTTATCAGGGTAAGGGCAACCGTGTGGTAGCTTATCAGGGCAGTAGTGTTGTAAATTATGACATTGAAGAAGCGCTTCAGATGAAAAAAGAGTTTGACCAGAATATGCTTAAAATTGCGCTTGAAACTGCAATTTAGAATCACAACAAAATTAAACAAGCCGTCAGATGACGGCTTGTTTTTATATATCAATTATCTTCTTTTAGTTTCATCATAAGGTACGTATTTAATTTTACGCTTTTTACTTTTTTTGCTGTTCAATTTAATTACCATGATTATAAAAATTAAAATAACGACAGCGATTAAAGCATAAAACACTTTCATATAGGACGATGTAAAGAATTGTTTTATTGCGCGCAACACGGCAAGCATAGCGCTTTTTTCAATGTTCTCGTTAGAAATAAGATTAACTGTGCCGATTACTTGCTCGGCATATATAATATCGGCGGTACCGAGAACCTGTCCTTTTTTAATCGGCGCGTCAACCGTTTCTTTGGTAGGGTGCGGTACAATACTTATGGTAGAGTCGTCGGCATCCTTTGGCAGAACTGACACAAAGCTTTCTTCAACGTAAAGCGATACAAAGTCGGTATCAAGTGACAATTCAACGCCTATTTCTGCGACAGGGTTTTCGGTATCGGCAACCTTTTTGAATTCAAAATTATTAAATGCCCAACGGTAAAGTTCTTTACTTTCGGTAAAATGATTTTTTCCGTTTGGCGGACAACCGAATACAAGACACATATAGTTGTATCCGTTATAGCTTGCCGTGCTTACAAGACAGCGGCCTGCTTCGTCGGTATATCCCGTTTTAACGCCCTTTGCGTAGGTGTAATAGTAGTTGGTAGTGTTATCCTGCAAAAAGTTTGTGGTAGAAAGAACGCGCTCGCCCGACAGACTGGTCTTTACTGTATGACGGGTGCTTTCGCAAACCTCTTTAAAGGTTTCGTTTTGCAGGGCGTATTTTGTAAGAATATATGTGTCGCGCGCGGTTGTGTAATTTTCCTCGTGGTGCAGACCGATAGGATTTTCATAATGAGTACCCGTAAGTCCAAGCTCGGCGGCGCGAGTGTTCATCATTGCTACAAAATTTTCGACACTGCCGCCGTAATAAGTTGCGGCAAGCAACGCGCAGTCGCCGTAAGACGACATAAGCACCATATACACAAGGTCAAGCTGGCTTATTTCTTCACCCACTTTTAGTAATGAAACGCTACTGCCTGTTCCGCTTATAAGGTCGAGAGCTTCCTCAGTCATAGCGATTTTGGCGTCTGGACTGTATTTGTCGCTTTCTAAAATTAAAAGCGTTGTCATAATTTTTGTAATTGAGGCGGGGTAGACCTGCTGGTCGGCATTCTTTTCGTAAAGCACTTCGTCTGTGTCAAGCGATACAAGCATAGCGGCGTTTGCCGTGATTTCAACACCCGACGGCTCGTATGCGCTTACTGTGAGAATTGGTGTAAAAATTAAACAAATTATTAAAATAAAAGAAAATATCCTTTTAAGCATAGAAATCTCCTTAGAAGTATGTTATAATATTATTATACAATATAAATTTACAAAAATAAAGAGTGAATATTAAATAGGGCGGTGAAAAAATGGTTTATATAACAGGCGATATGCACGGCGATCTGGAGCGTCTGTATGATAAAGAGTTTCGCAAACTCAAACGTGGCGATATACTTATTATCTGCGGCGATTTTGGATATATATTTGATAATTCCAAAACAGAAAAACAGGTTATCAACTTTTTTGCCAAGCGTAAATTTATAACCGCCTTTGTAGAGGGAACTCACGATAACCTTGATAAAATAAACCGTTGCCGCGAGACCGTCTGGAAGGGCGGTAAGGTCCACCGCATAAAAGGAAATCTGTTGCATCTGATGCGCGGTCAGATTTTTGACATAGACGGGAACCGATACTTTACGTTTGGCGGCGGTGAGAGTACAGACAAGGATATGCGTGTGGCAGAGGGCTTCTGGTGGCGACAGGAGGAGCCGACCCCCGACGAAATGGCTGACGGCGCACGCGTGCTTGACGAGGCGGGCTGTAAGGTTGATTATATTATAACCCACGAGCCACCTGCGCTTGTAAAAAGTGCGATACTGCTTCGTCGTGGTGACAATGATAATATAAACAAGCTTAACGGTTACCTCGAAGAAATAGGTAGGTCTTGCACATACCGGCACTGGTATTTTGGCTCGCTTCACGAGGACAGAGTCATTACTGAGCATCACACCTGCGTATTTAAAAAGCTGTTACCGATAGCGGCAAAAGTTAAAAACTTGTAATTTGGTAGCAGTTATGGTATAATATCTAAATCATATTATTTGGAGGTCGTTATATTGAATATCGACAGATTATGTCCGGGTTGTATGAATGACAACGGCGGAGAAAAAATATGCAGTATATGCGGATATGATATGTCAAGCCAGAACGACAGTTTTTGCTTGCCTGTAAAATTTTTGCTTTCCGAAAGATACGTGATTGGTAAGGCTGTATCGGTTAATACCGAGGGTATTACGTATATCGCTTGGGATAACGCTTCGGAATCAGCCGTACATATAAAAGAATATTACCCAAAGGGTATCTCAAATCGTAACCCAGATAAAACGGTGTCGGTTATAAGTGGCAGTGAGTTTTATTTTAACGAAGGTCTTATGGACTTTATCGAGATAAACAAAAAACTTATTGCTACCGAGCTGCAGGCGATTGTTCCCGTGCTTACCGTGTTTGAGGAAAACGGTACGGTTTATGCCGTGACGCCTATTATATCGGGCATCACTCTTGGTAGCTTTCTTGAGCGCAACGGTGGCTGTCTGCGTTGGGAACAGGCAAGACCTTTGTTTTTACCGCTTATAGATACGCTTAAAGATTTGCACGAAATGGGCATAATTAACGGCGGTATTTCGCCTGATACAATAATGGTAGGCCGCGATGGCAAACTGCGTTTTGGCGGCATTTGTATACCGCGATTGCGCACGGCGTCAACCGACAGCCCTGCCGAGCTTTACAGCGGCTATGCCGCCGCCGAGCAATACGGCAAGTTAGACGCTTCTTTAAGTGTGGCATCCGACGTTTATGCGCTCAGCGCCACGCTGTTCAGAGTGCTTATTGGCGTAGTACCTCCTTCTGCAGAGGCAAGACTTGCGGCAGATACGCTCTCAATCCCTGCGCGCTTTGCTGACGAGCTGCCGCGTCAGGTGCTTGTGGCAATTGCCAACGGTATGCAGGTAAACGTTCAGAACCGCACTGAAAATATTGACATATTCAAAAATGAATTGGTTTACGGCGAAACACAGGAAAATCTGCGTCGTGCCGCAAATACACGCGCTGCAGAGCAAAAGGCAAAAAAAGAGGAAGAAAAGCAACCTGCCAAAAAGAAAAGCGGCAGCAGTGTAAAATACGCGGCAATTTCAGCGGGAATTACTGCAGCGCTGTTTATTGTTGTTGCAATAGTGTTGTGCGTAGTTTTCAAAGATCAGATATTTGGAACTGAAGAGCCAACCTTTAATAATTCGGAAATTGAATCTATGCCCGAAATTGAATCAATAGGTGACATTGACCCGGGCGCTGAAAATTCGGTTATTTTGTATGAGGTTCCCGATTTTTCGGGCAAGTTCTATTATCAGCTTGCCGACGTTGAGGATTATGAGCGTTTCAAATTCAGTATCAAGGGCAAGGAATATTCTGATAAATACGAGCGTGGTATGATTTGCGCGCAATCGGTAGCGGCAGGCACAGCCGTTCAGAATGAAACCGAAATACAGGTAACAATAAGTCTTGGTCCTAAGGAACTAACGGTTGCAAATGTAGTCGGACTTGACGAAATGAGTGCTAAGTTAGAGTTGCTGAAGCAGGGATTTTTATACAGCAATATTGAGGTTATAGAAAAATATGATTCTGACGCTCAGCCAGGTATTGTGCTCGAACAAGATCCTGCTTACAGTGAAAAAGTTACAGCAGAAAGTTATATAAAAATTTACGTAAATTCTTATAAGGGCGATGAACTTGCCGACGGTCTTATAGGCAATAACGGCAATTATGACGACGATTCGGATACATCATCCGAGTATACCTACGATTGATGGGGTGAATGTTTGGTTACGGTTTTGCTTGCCGTTTATAACGGTGAAAAATACTTAAAAGAGCAAATTGATTCAATACTCACTCAGACTGTAAAGAATATAAAAATCGTTATCCGTGATGATGGCTCGGGCGACGGCTCACCGCTGATAATTGATGATTATTGCAGTAAGTATCCGCAAATAATCTCAAAACTTGAGGGCGCGCCTACAGGCAGCGCAAAGCAGAATTTTGCCAAGTTGCTTGAAAATTGCGACAGCGATTATATAATGTTTTGCGATCAGGACGACGTATGGCTACCTCAAAAGATAGAAAAAACGCTTGCCGCAATGCAAAAGGCTGAGGAAGATGGCAAAACACCCGTATTGGTACATACCGATTTAAAGGTGGTGGATCATAGTCTCAACGTTATATCACCGTCGTTTTTTGAATTTCAGAAATTAATTCAGGATGATATTACGCTATCAAAGCTTTTGGTGCAGAACTACGTTACGGGTTGTACGGTTATGATAAACCGCGCGTTAAAGGAAAAATGCAGCAACATACCCGAAAACTGCATTATGCACGACTGGTGGTTGGCGCTTGTAGCCGTGCTTTTCGGTAAGCTTGTTTGTGTGCAGGAGTCCACAATGCTTTACCGTCAGCACGAGAGCAATCAGGTAGGGGCTAAAGCCTCGTACGGTATTGCTTTTGTAAAGCGCAAGCTTGCGACTCTTGACAAGGTGCGAGAAAATTATAACGCTACCTATACACAAGCAAAATCACTGCTTGACCGTTACGATGGCGTTTTGGGTGAGCGGCAGAAAGAGATAATTGAAATTTATTGCAAAATACCTCGGATGAACAAATTTAAAAAAATACGTACAATGCAAAAATACGGATTTAAAAAATGCACGCGTCTTCGTGTTGTCGGTCAGTATTTTTTTGCATAGGAAGGAACCTTTTATGAACTGTTTTAAAAAAATATTCGCTTTATTATTAGTATTATGCCTTGCTTTTTGTATTATGGGTTGCGAGGAAGAATACGATGTGTATGACAATTTTGAGCCTTCGGGAGTGCTGATTGTAGACTGTTTGAGCGGTAATCAATATAAAACCAATATAGACGATGCCGAATTTGCAAAAAGTATGTTTGACGAGTTTGAAAAGCTCAACATTGATACCGCAACAGAGGGCGAAATGGGTTCTTCCTATCTTTATATGCGTTTTTATAATGAAAAGCAAGACACATTTTTAATATTTACAATATACGACAACGGCTCGTGTTGTCTTGGTGAAGAGTATCATGACTTTTATACCGTAACAGACGGCAGACAGGCATATGTTGATTTGTGCGAATTTTACGAATCATACGACGCTGAATAACAAAAAAGCGACCTCGCAAATTTGCGAGGTCGCTTTTATAACGTGTATTATAATATTATCAGATTTTTATCACTCTTTGTAAGGTTTATGCAACCGTCTTCGGTAACGTAGACCATGTCTTCAATTCTTACACCAAATTTATTTTCAATATAAATTCCAGGCTCTACCGTTACAACGTTGCCGAGTTGTAAAACATCTTTGTTATTTGGACTAAGGCTTGGCGATTCGTGAACGTCTATACCGACACTGTGACCCAAAGCGTGACCGAAACAGCCTTTGTAACCCGCGTTATAAATAATATCGCGGGCGATTTTATCCATATCACCACAAACCTTGCCTGCCTTTATAGCGCCGCACGCGGTGGTTTGAGCTTTAAGAACGGTGTCATAAACCCTTTGCTGTTCTTCGCTTATGTTTCCCACAGCGACGGTACGCGTCATATCACTGCAGTAGCCGTTGTAAAGCGCGCCGAAATCCATTGTGACAAAGTCGCCTTTTTCAATTTTTTTGTCGGTAGGCACACCGTGCGGTAATGATGAGTTTTTACCCGATACCACAATAAAATCAAACGATACGCCGCTAGCACCAAGACCTCGCATAAAAAATTCCATATCGAGCATTACTTCACGCTCGGTTCTGCCTGCTGTAATTCTTGGCAGAATATAGTCAAAGGTGCTGTCAGTAAGAGCTTGAGCCTGCTTTATGCACAGCAACTCATCCGCCGATTTTACAGCGCGCATTTTATTAATACTTAGGTCTAACAGATTGTCCTTTGAAATTTCAATGCCGCTAAATAAATCACTTAAATGCTTATGCTGTGTAAGACTGACAAAAGAGCTTTCAACAAATATGCATTTGATTTTTTCACTTTTACAGAATTCATAAATTCCTTTATCTCCCTTGTCGTAAAGCACAACCTCACAGCTGCCAGCGGTGGACTTGGCCTTCTCGAAATATCTGAAATCTATGAAAAATACAGCTCGGGTTTTAGTTATCACAACAGTACCTGCGCTCGAATTAAACCCTGTCAGATAAAAACGGTTAGAGCCGCTTGTAACTAAAAACGCCTCGTTGTCATTTAAAATTTCCTGTAAATTTAAAATGCGATTTTTTATCATTTTATCACCCTGAAATTTAAAATTTATTTACACAAAATCATCATTTTCTTAAAAATAACACCGTATAATAATTACAACGGAGTAAAAAAATCCGTGCTATGTATATAAATTTGATGCCGCGGCAAAAGTCGAGGATAAGCCTACAAATTTTATACGTTTCGGCATAGTGTTAAAAGACTACTTGGGCGCAATTCAAACGGCGAATTGCGCCCAAGACCATTTTATGATAATGGCTATGGTCAAGTTTTCTTTGAAAACTTGACCATAGCCATTATCAATGATGTTGAAAAACAACCAAATTTTTCTAATTTGATTGTTTTAGAGTCGATCTATCGGCTCTTTAGTGGAAATATAAAATATTTCCACTTTCAACGATCATTATAATGCGGCTTTAATTGCGGCAAGCAGCTCGTCGTACTCTTCAAAAGCAGGGAGGTCGGGGTAATCCGCCTTTATCTTTTCGGTAGATTTAAAGAGGAAACCCGCTTTGCTTGCAAGTATCATACCAAGGTCGTTGAAGCTGTCACCTGCCGCAATAGTTTCAAATCCGCAGGACTGAAGCGCCTTGACTGTTGTGAGCTTTGATTTTTCGCAACGCATTTTATAGCCTGTAATCTCGCCGTTTTCTGCTATTTCTAAGGTGTTGCAGAAAATTGTGGGCATACCAAGCTTTTTCATAATAGGCGCCGCAAACTGCTCAAAAGTATCGCTAAGTATTATTACTTGTGTTACGCTGCGCAGTTCATCCAAGAATTCCTTTGCGCCGTCCATAACGTCAATTTTTTCAATAACAGCCTGAATTTCGTGAATACCTAAATTGTGCTCTTTTAAAATATTCAGTCTGTATTGCATAAGTTTATCATAATCGGGCTCGTCACGGGTGGTGCGCTTCAATTCGGGGATACCAACCTCGTTGGCAAATGCAATCCATATTTCAGGGACTAATACGCCCTCCATATCCAAACATACTACATTCATTTTTATAACCTCGCTTATTATTTTTTACAGAAGATATGCCGGCAAGTCGTGATCCTTTACACAAAGAATACGGAATTTTTCCTCGTGTATTTCGTCGGTCTTTTGGGTGGTTTTGGCTTTTGAAAGCTCTGTATAAATATTGTTCGCGTCACGCTTGTTTTCTAGGCTTAAAACAACGGCGTTTATCTGTGAAATACCAAGCTCTTTCGCGGCATAATATCGGCGGTAGCCGTCAAGTAGCCATACGTCATCCTTAGCCGTCACACAAACAAGCACGGGGCAGAGTATACCGCGTTTTTCAATACTTTGTTTTAAAGTGTTTATATCGTCGGGTGTTTTTGCAACTGTTAAAACACCGATATTATCAATCGGAAAACTTGTAACGTTACTGGTTGCAGAGCCTGTATTCTGCGCCTTTACTGTGGCGGTAGCGTTTACCGCGCGGGCGATGCTGTTTTTACCTATTGACAAGTGAAACAACCTCCTCTGTAAGTGCCTTGTATTCTTTAGCGCTTCTGGCGCTTGGTTTATAAACTGCTACGGGTAGCGACGCATCCTGCGCCCATTCGATAGAGCTGTCTGTGCGGATGTAATTCTCGAACAAGTGAACGCCGTCGGTGTTTTGCAATGTTTCGATAGTCTGCTTAAAATAATTTTTGCGTGAGTCAACCTTTGTAACCGCAACGCCAAGCAGTGAAAGGTCGGGGTTTATTTGCTTTACCGTGCTAAAAAACTCGAACATATTGGCAAGACCGAAAAGTCCCCAAGGGCTCGCCTCGACAGGAATTATAAGATAATCCGCCGAGCACAGCATATTCATAACCCATCCGCCCAAGGTTGGGGGCGCGTCCATTAAAATAAAGTCGTATTTACCGCTGTTTTTTACGTTTTTAAGACAATTTTTAAGAATTAACTCGCGTTGCCATTTTGAAAACAACTCAAATTCGATATTGCTCATAAGGCTGGAGGACAGCACCATATCAAGATTTTCGTATTTTGTAGGTGTTATGTAATCGGCAATATCCTTTTGCTGTGTTACGGCAGTGTAAATGTTATTACCGCTTTGGGCAGACTCTAAAACCTCGTCTTCCGAAAAGAGTGACAGAGATAAATTCATCTGCATATCGCCGTCTATCAGCAGCACGCGATAACCCATTTTTGATAACTCGTAGCCTACGTTACACGTTGTGGTAGATTTACCGCTGCCGCCTTTGTTATTAGCAAAGCAAATTGTTGTAGTTTTCAAGGCAAAGCACCATCCTTTTAAACCATATATTAATATATTATATTATAATTTTTATATCATATAAAGTCAACAGTTTATGTTAAGTATATTTACCTATGTATTCACAAAGCTAAAGCGATTTTCGTAATATATATAGGGGTGAAAATAATGAGACAATCAAATTGTAATACCCGTGTGGACTGCTCTTTCCTAAGCATTGCTGCCGCTATAATCGTGGGTGTTGTTGCGGCAATAGTACAATTTACGGCTATCGTTACCTTTACTACCGTGTTTTATATAGTGGCATTTGGAGTAGCGGTGCTGTTTTTGGCAATACTTTTGGCATTGGTCCCCGTGCTTTACAGAGCATTGTGTCAAAACAGTTGCGGTTTTAATATAAAGCTTGTCACCGCGGGAATACTTGGCAGTATAGCAACATCAATAATTCTTTTGGCTGTGGGCTTTGCGGCAACAAGCGGCTTGGGTGCTGTGTTTGTAGGTTTGTTAGCGGCTTTCTTTACACTCATGGTAACAAGTATTGCCTGCACAATTAATTGTGTCGGTGAATTTAGCTTCAATGACGAAAATTAAAAGTCTATAAGCATTACAGACTTCAAATAAAAAAAGATTAAAACCGATTGTGCGTTTAGTACAATCGGTTTTTTAATATTTTGTATTATTTGTAAAAATTTCGGCAAAGATATAAATAACCTTAATTTACGGAGGAATTTTTATGTCAAAAAAGATAATATCATTAATTTTATGCGTTATATGTATCGTAACGCTCTTTACAGGCTGTGGCGAAGGAAAGACCGCCGACATTTATTTTCTAAATTTCAAACCCGAGTCTGCAGATGCTTACAAAGAAATTGCCGAGAAATACGAGGAAGAAACAGGTGTTGCCGTAAAGGTTGTGACTGCGGCGGCAAACACGTACGAACAAACGCTTAAATCCGAAATTGCAAAATCAAGCGCGCCCACCATTTTTCAGGTCAACGGACCTATTGGCTACCAGTCGTGGAAGGATTACTGTCTTAATATAGAGAATAGTAATTTTGCAAAGTTACTCAGCGACGATACTCTTGCTATCCGTGACGAGAGCGGCAATGGTATTTATGCCGTGCCTTACGTTGTAGAGGGCTATGGAATTATTTATAACGACGCTATTATGCAAAAGTATTTTAAGTTATCAGACCGTGCAACTGCAATAAATAGTGCCGATGAAATTAAAAATTTTGATACCCTTAAAGCAGTAGTCGAGGATATGACCGCCCACAAGAGCGAACTCCAAATTGATGGCGTGTTTGCATCTACTTCGCTGTCAAGCGGTGAGGATTGGCGCTGGCAGACGCATTTGCTTAATGTGCCGCTTTATTACGAACTGAGCGCTAATGACGATTATGCCGATCCTACGATTGCGGGTCTTAATGCAAAAGAGGTAGCATTCAGATACGCGACAAACTACAGAAATCTTTTTGACCTTTATATCAATAATTCTCTGACTGAAAAGGGTGTTTTGGGTTCAAAATCCACAAGCGATTCTATGGCGGAATTTGCTTTGGGTAAGGTTGCGATGGTTCAAAACGGAAACTGGGCTTGGTCGCAGATTAAGGATGTAAAGGGCAACACCGTAGCAGAAAGTGATATTAAATTTTTGCCTCTTTATACAGGTGTAGAGGGCGAAGAAAGACAAGGCCTTTGTATAGGCACCGAAAATTATCTTGCGATAAATAAAAATGCGACTGCCGAGCAGCAGCAAAAATCACTTGACTTTTTGTATTGGCTTTTTTCGAGTGACACGGGCAAAGACTATGTAACAAATAAGTTGGGCTTTGTAACACCGTTTAATAGCTTTACCGAGCAGGAACTTCCAAGCGATCCGCTTGCGCGTGAGGTAGTGCGTTATATGAACGACGAGAGCAAACAAACCGTGCCCTGGATATTCACTTCTTTCCCAAGCGACGTATTCAAGACCGAGGTTGGCGGAGCGTTGCTTGAATATGTACAGGGTAACCGCGAGTGGACAGACGTGGAAAATACCGTTAAATCAATGTGGAAGAGTGAGCGAGAGTGAAAAACGGCAATAAAAGATGGTTTGCCGTATTTGTAGGTCCTACCTTTATAGCCTTTTGTATAGCGTTTTTGGTTCCTTTTATAATGGGTTTATACCTATCATTTTGCGAGTTTAGAACGGTAAGTGACGCGCAGTTTGTAGGACTGCAAAACTATATAAGGGCATTCAGCGAAAACAGTGACTTTTTAAATTCGTTGTGGTTTACCGTAAAATTTGCCATTGCCTCTGTGATAAGCATAAACGTTATAGCGTTTTTGTTAGCGCTTTTGCTTACCCGCGGCATCCGCGGTACAAATCTCTTTCGCACGGTATTTTTTATGCCAAACCTTATAGGCGGTATAGTACTCGGTTATATATGGCAGCTGATTATTAACGGCATACTCTATAATTACGGCTACTCAATCACCTCAAATGCCACTTTTGGTTATTGGGGACTTGTGGTGCTGATGAGCTGGCAGATGATAGGTTATATGATGATCATCTATATCGCGGGCATACAAAACATACCCACCGCAATACTCGAAGCCGCGCGTGTAGACGGTGCAGGACCTTTTCGTACGCTGCGCAGCATCATAATACCGTCGGTTATGCCGAGTATTACCATATGCCTATTTCTTACGATCACTAATTCGTTTAAGCTTTTTGACCAAAATTTAGCCCTCACCGCAGGCGCGCCGTCAAAGCAGACTCAAATGGTGGCGCTCGATATATACAACACCTTTTACGGCAGGGTAGGTTATGAGGGCGTAGGTCAGGCAAAGGCGGTAGTTTTCTTTGTACTTGTAGCGGTTGTCGCGCTGCTGCAGCTGTATCTTACCCGTAGTCGCGAGGTAGAAAATTGATGAAAAAAGTAAAAATTTCAAACGTTTTAATATTTATCTTTTTGCTGTGTTTAAGTTTTATCTTTTTAATACCCATAATTACTGTTGTTGCAAATTCTTTTAAAGATAAATTTTCTATAAGTCAGACACCCTTTGTGCTGCCAAATTCCAACACCTTTGCGGGTGTGGAAAATTATATAAAAGGCATAAATGACACGGGCTTTATATCGGCATTTTTGTGGTCGTTGTTTATAACGGTAGGCTCGGTGGCGGTTATCGTTTTGCTGACGGCAATGACCGCGTGGTATATAACAAGAGTAAAAAAACGTTTTAACAGCATTTTATATTACTTGTTTGTATTTTCAATGATAGTACCGTTTCAGATGGTTATGTTTACAATGTCCAAAATTGCAAATGTACTGCGGCTTGATAATCCTTTTGGACTGATTTTAATATATTTAGGCTTTGGCGCAGGACTTTCGGTCTTTATTTTTTCGGGATTTATCAAGTCAATACCGCTAAGCCTCGAAGAAGCGGCAATTATAGACGGTTGCAGCGTTTTGCAAACCTTCTGGCACGTGGTATTTCCAATACTGAAGCCCACCGCCATAACGGTGGCTATCCTTAACACAATGTGGGTGTGGAACGACTATCTGCTGCCATATCTTGTAATAGGCAGTGACTATAAAACGATACCCATCGCCGTACAGTATTTAAAGGGTGGTTATGGCTCGGTGGATATGGGCGCTATGATGGCGATGCTGGTGCTTAGTATCGTACCGGTAGTTATTTTTTACCTGACTTGTCAAAAATATATTATTAAGGGTGTGGCTGCAGGTGCCGTTAAGGGATAAAGAAAAGCAAAGATACAGCGGTGTATTACTTGCCGTATCATCGTTGCCGTCACCGTACGGAATAGGTGCTTTCGGCGCCGAGGCATATAGATTTGTGGATTTTTTGTGCGAGTCCAAGCAACGCTTCTGGCAGATTTTGCCGCTCAATCCTTTGGGTGAAGGAAATTCGCCGTATAAATCGACAAGTACTTTTGCGGGTGAGATACTTTATATTGACCTTGATTTTTTAATACGTGACGGACTGATTGCGTCTGGTGATATAAAATCGCGGGAATTTTCACAAAACGTTGACTATGATGCGGTAAGAAATTTTAAATTGCCAATACTTCAAAAAGCGGCAGAAAATTTTGATAAAAGCAATAAAAATTATCAAAGCTTTTTAAAGGACAACGCTTTTTGGATAGAAGATTACGCTCTATTTGTGTCGGCACTACAAGTGTCAGGAACACAAATACTTAGTGAGCTACCCGACGGAATAAAATACCGCATACCCGAAGAAACTGATGATTTTAAAGAAAGATATAAAAATCTGATTGATTTTTATAAAATCACGCAGTATTTCTTTTTTTGTCAGTATTATGATCTAAAGCGCTATGCCAACTGTAAAGGCGTGAAAATAATAGGTGATATACCGTTTTACGTGTCGCCTGACAGTGTAGATGTTTGGAGTAACCCCGACGATTTTAAGGTTGGGCGCGATTTCACACCCACAGCCGTCGCAGGCGTGCCACCCGATATATTTTCAGAAAACGGTCAGTTATGGGGCAATCCCATATATAATTGGCAGAATATGAAACGCGATGGCTACCGATGGTGGCAGTCAAGACTATTATTTTGCCGCCGTCTGTATGATGTTTTGCGCATAGACCATTTTCGCGCTTTTGCAAATTATTTTCAAATTCCCTACGGTAGTAAAAATGCCACATTGGGTAGCTGGCAAAAGGGTGAGGGCGCAGCTTTTTGGAATAAGATGCAAGAGGCGATGGGGGAGATAAATATAATCGCCGAGGATTTAGGCGGAGAGGACGACCCTGAGGTAATCACACTTTTAAAGCACACCGATTTTCCCAATATGAAAATTTTGCAGTTCGGCTTTAACGGGGATATGCAAAATATGTACCTACCGCAAAATTACCCATATAACTGTGTGTGTTATACAGGTACGCACGATAACAACACAGCACTTGGTTGGTATAATAAGGCGTCCACAAAAGAACGAGTGATTTTTAATACCCTTATAAGAAATAACACTGGTTGTATTGCGCATGATATGATACGTGCGTTGTCAAAATCTAATTCGATGCTTTGTATTATTCCTATGCAGGATATACTCTCTCTTGACACATCGGCACGTATGAATATTCCCGGAACCAAAAGGGGTAATTGGAAATGGCGGATGAGTAAGGATGATATAAGTGTTGACAATGCAAAATTATTAAAGAAATTAACAAAAGAAAGAAATTGACACATAAAAAAGCACTTGCTATATCACTATAGCAAGTGCTTAATATTTTGGTTTAATTGTGTATTATTCAGCGTTGTATTTCTTACGAGCTACATAGCTGGTGTGGAGGTCGTGGTGAGCCTTGTGGCCGCCAAAACCGTCATACCATTCGCTGTAAAGAGCCTTTACAACGGGTGACTCGTGTGACTTACGAATAGCGCTTGCAGCGTCAGCATCGTAGAGTGCCTTTGCGCGAACAGCCTTAAGGTCAACTGTGTCACGAACTGACTGAGGCTGAATTGGCTGACCGCCGCCGTTTACGCAACCGCCTGGGCATCCCATAATTTCAACAAAGGTCCAACCGTCTGGGTTGCCTGCCTTCATCTTGTCCATAACAACCTTTGCAGCAGCGGCGCCAGAGGCTACAGCAACCTTAACTTCCATATCGCCAAGCTTAGCAGTAGCTTGTTTAAGTCCCATTGTGCCACGAACTGCAGTGTAGTCAACGTCAGCGTTGTCTTTACCGCTTATCCAGTCGTTAGCTGTACGAAGCGCTGCTTCCATAACACCGCCTGTTGCGCCGAATATAACAGCCGCGCCTGTATCTTCACCGAGAGGATTGTCAAAATCTTCATCAGGAAGATTTGCGAAATTAAGGCCTGCGCGTTCAATCATACGGCCAAGCTCACGGGTGGTGATAGCAATATCAACATCGGGAACACCTGCAGCCGACTGATCTTCACGACCAATTTCAAACTTTTTAGCAGTACAGGGCATTACTGATACACTTACGATGTCTTTAGCGTCAATGCCTGCCTTATCTGCCCAATATGTCTTAATAACGGCACCTGCCATCTGCTGTGGTGACTTGCAGGTAGAAAGATGATTAATCATATCTGGGTAGTAGAATTCGCAGAACTTAACCCAACCAGGTGAGCAAGAGGTAATCATCGGGAGTACGCCGCCGTTCTTAACGCGGTCAATAAGCTCGTTAGCCTCTTCAACAATTGTAAGGTCAGCAGCAAAGTTGGTGTCAAATACCTTGTCGAATCCAAGGCGACGAAGCGCTGCAACCATTTTGCCCTCTACGTTAGAGCCAATTGGCATACCGAAGCATTCGCCCAAGGTTGCACGAACTGATGGAGCAGTCTGAACAACAACTGTCTTGCTGGGGTCAGCTAAAGCTGCCCAAATCTTATCGGTATCATCCTTTTCGGTAAGTGCGCCTGTAGGACAAACTGCAGTACACTGACCGCAAGAGATACAAGGTGTGTTGTTAAGAGAGAGTTCAAATGCTTGACCGATATTGGTGTCGATACCGCGGTCATTAGCGCCGATAACACTTACGTACTGCTCCTCACAAACCGCTACGCAACGACGGCAAAGAATACACTTGTTGTTGTCACGAACAAGGTGTGGAGTGCTGTAGTCAAGCTCATATACAGGCTTAAAGCCCTCGAATGCGCCTTCATCAACGCCGTAGTCACGGCAGAGCTTTTGAAGCTCACAGTTGGTAGAGCGTGCGCAAGAAAGACATTTTTTGTCATGTGTTGAAAGAATAAGCTCAAGTGTAGTCTTGCGTGATTTTTGAACTTTTTCAGAGTTGGTGATAACCTCCATACCGTCGGTGCAAGGATATACGCAGGCAGTAACCATACGGAAACCGCGACCTTCGTTAACCTCTACCATACAAATACGGCAAGCACCAATCTCGTTACGCTCTTTCATAAAGCAAAGGGTAGGAATTTCTACACCTGCTACGCGGGCAGCCTCTAAAACGGTGGAGCCCTTTGGCACGCTTACTGCAATGCCGTTAATTTTTACGTTAATCATATCCATTTGTGTTCGGCTCCTTTCTTAAACCTTACTGATTGCCTTAAACTTACAGTTACCGATACATACGCCGCACTTAATGCACTTGGTAGTATCAATGTTGTAAGAAGCAAGCTTGTGACCGGGTGCTATGTAGTCGGTCTTTTCAATTGCGCTAACAGGGCAGTTTCTAGCGCAAAGACCGCAACCGATACACTTATCTTTATCGATAACAAATGTGAGAAGATCCTTACATACGCCCGCAGGACACTTTTTGTCAACAACGTGAGCTACATACTCGTCGCGGAAGAACTTAAGTGTTGCAAGTACGGGGTTTGGAGCTGTCTGACCAAGACCGCACAGAGAGTTCTGCTTAATGTAGTAGCAAAGCTCTTCAAGCTTGTCGAGGTCTTCAAGTGTTGCCTTACCCTCGGTAATCTTATCAAGCATTTCAAGAAGTCTCTTTGTACCAACACGGCAAGGAGTACACTTACCGCAAGATTCGTCAACGGTAAATTCAAGGAAGAATTTAGCCATATCAACCATACAGTTGTCTTCGTCCATAACGATAAGACCGCCTGAACCCATCATACAACCGATAGCGGTAAGGTTGTCAAAGTCAACCTCGGTATCAATAAGTGACTCAGGAATACAACCGCCTGAAGGACCACCTGTTTGAGCAGCTTTGAACTTCTTACCGTTAGGGATACCGCCGCCGATGTCTTCGATAATGTGACGGAGTGTAGTACCCATAGAGATTTCTACAAGACCTGTGTGTTCAATCTTACCACCAAGAGCGAATACCTTTGTACCGGGTGCCTTTTCGGTACCCATTGTCTTAAACCAGTCAGCACCATTGAGGATGATTTGTGGAATGTTAGCAAAGGTTTCAACGTTGTTTTCAACGGTAGGTGAATTGTAAAGACCCTTAACAGCAGGGAACGGAGGACGTGGACGTGGTTCACCACGGTTACCCTCAATAGATGTCATAAGAGCGGTTTCCTCGCCGCAAACGAATGCGCCTGCGCCAAGACGAATTTGAAGGTCAAAATCAAAGCCTGAGCCAAAGATGTCTTTACCGAGAAGACCGTATTCGTTAGCCTGATCAATAGCCTTTTGCAAGCGAGCAACAGCTATGGGGTACTCAGCGCGAACGTAAACGTAACCCTTTGTAGCGCCTACTGCATAACCCGCAATAGCCATAGCTTCGATAATACAGTGTGGGTCACCCTCAAGAACCGAACGGTCCATGAATGCGCCTGGGTCACCTTCGTCGGCGTTACATACTACATATTTTTGAGCCGCCTTGTTAGGAGCGCAGAATTTCCACTTAAGACCTGTCGGGAAGCCACCGCCACCACGACCGCGAAGACCTGAATCCAAAACAGTCTGGATAACGTCTTCAGGTTTCATCTCGGTAAGAACCTTACCAAGCGCTGCGTAACCGTCCATAGCGATATACTCATCTATGTTTTCGGGGTCGATAACGCCGCAGTTACGAAGAACAACACGATTTTGTGATTTGTAGAACGCAGTATCGTTAAGTGATACGTTTGCAGCCTCTACTACCTCCTCTGCACCTGTATCGCTGTAAACCAAACGCTCAACAGGACGGCCCTTAAGAAGATGTTCTTCAACAATTTCTTTTACGTCATCGGTGGTAACACGGCTATAGAAGGTACCGTCAGGATAAACAATAACAACAGGACCCAATGCGCAAAGACCGAAACAGCCTGTCTGAACGAGTTTTACTTCTTCGCTAAGACCTGCAGCTGCAATGTTCTGCTCAAATGCTTCCTGAATTTTCTTACTACCTGACGAGGTACAGCCTGTACCGCCACAAATAAGTACATGTGCACGAATCATAACTTTACCTCCAAATATTATTCACAGTTAGCAACGGTGTACTCTGTTACAACCTTGCCACCTTTAAGATGCTTTTCTACAACTTCTTTTGCCTTGTCAGCAGTCATCTTAACATAAGTAACCTTGTCTTTACCTGCTTCATAAACCTCAACAATAGGTTCATATTGGCAAAGACCTACACAGCCTGTCTGTGAAACGGTTACGCTTTGTGCCAAGCCACCCTCGTTTACCGCTTCAACAAAAGCACTAAGTACGGGGCGAGCGCCTGCTGCAATGCCGCAGGTAGCCATACCAACAACAACACGTGTTGAGCTTGCACCTTCACGGATTACAACCTTGTCTTTCATTTTGTCTTTGATTGCCTGAAGTTCAGCCAAAGATTTCATTTTTTATAACTTCCTTTCTGGAAATAATTTATTAATTTATATATTAACCAACAGTTGATACTGCTCGTTAAGGTACTCTTTTATCCATACGATTACCTCGTATGTGTCAAGTGGGACACCCTCAAGTATTACGCGAAGCTCACGGGTGTCAAGCTTTACTTCGCCTGCATCCGTTTGGTGAATAAAGAGAAAATCGGTATCAGGGTGACCTTGTATTAAGGTAATAACCGTTTCTTTAATGTCGCCAAGCGGTGTAAAGTCCAGATGATTTTTATAAAACTGCGCTGTCACGGTGGTACCGTGATTATCGGGGGCAGCGCTTGAAATTATTTTAACCTCGCCGCCGGTTTGTTCTGCCGCCATTTTAAGAAGCGGAATACCGAGACCTACTTTACGCGTGGTGCGAGTGGTGTAAAACGGATTTTCAACCGTTTTTAAAACCTCATCACTCATACCGCAGCCGTCATCTTTTATCGTAAGGGTGAGGGTGTCACCGCTTTCAATAATAGAAATTTCGGTTAAGGTTGCGCCCGCTTTTACCGAATTTTCGGTAATATCAAGAATATTTAAAGATAATTCCTTCAAAATATCACCTCAAATGTTTAAAAAGCTGACTTCGCACAAAATCACTACTGTAAGGCTCATCATCGAGTTCAAAATAGTTTTGACGGTCTCGCATATCGGTAAGGTTATGCGCATCTGAACTTACAATTATTTTTTTATCCTGCAAGCCGTATTTCTGTACATATTCGGTGGCTTTACTGCCATCGTGAAATTCCACACAATTAAAATGCGGAGTCACGGGGAAGGTACCCAACACCGATATAATACCGTTTGACTGTCGGTCAATGTGAGCGGGGTAGCAAATGCCGCCAAACTCTGCGATCAACGAGGGTACTTCTTCTACAGAAATAAGCGTTGCATTGATAAGCAGATTTTTTTCTTCACCGATTATGTTATCCTGCCCGTCAAGAATTTGTTGAGACCCGAAAATATCGGGACGGTTTTCTATAGGTATGCGATATTCTTTTACCTTTTCACCAAATGCCATAGCACCCTCGAGCGTTTCAAAAAGACATATGATGTGTATGTCTTCGCTTGTGGTAAGCTCCATACCTGCGACAGGTATAATACCATATCGACGAGCCGCCTCAAAAAATGCAGGGCAGTTTGCAGTTGAATTGTGGTCGGTAAGAGCCACAATATTAAGCCCGCAAAGAGATGCCATACCTGCAATATTGTTTGGAGTATTGTCGTCGTCACCGCAAGGGGAAAGACACGAGTGAATATGTAGGTCGTAATAATACCTATTCATCACATAATACCCGAAATTCTAACCGCCGCCTCATAGGCTGCAAGTGGGGTTGAGAGTATATTTATGCCCTTTTGTTTAGCGGTGTTTAACACCTCGTCATCAAGGGTTACACCCTCTGCCAAAAGAACACAGGAAACATCTGAAAGAGAAGCCACAGCAATAACGTTTATGTTGGACATAATGGTAATCCATACGTTATCGTACTGTGCTTTGCCCATCACCCAGCTAAGCAGGTCGCCTATGTAAACGCCGTTTATTTCACGCTCGGGTTCGGGCATAGTAAGAACATTAAACTGACTGTTTTTGCTTAAATCATATACCGTCATTTTAATCTTCCTTTTTGTATAGATTTATAAGGCAATCTTCTATTTTAGCATTTCCTTTTACTACGTCTTCGGCAAATGCTCGGCAGGTAGGTGCTCCGCAAGAGCCGCAATCTATACCGGGCAGTGTTTCACGAAGTTTTTGAATATCAGCCATCATACGCATTGACTCAGCCATGCTGGAGCTGAGGCGTGATATGGGTTGATATTCAGGCAACTCATTAAAGAGATAGTAATCGGGAATGTATTTAGAATCTTCACCATTTAAGAAGTTTTGTGAAACGGGTAAATATCTACGTAAGGTTTGTAATCTTGCTTTTGCAATAAACGGATTTTGCATTGTAAGCACACCGCCTACACAACCGCCGGTACATGCATTAAGCTCTACAAACTCAAGGTTAGGTATATTACCGTTTTCTATTTGATCAAGAACACGATTAACATTTTCAATGCCGTCAGCCGCCAAGTAATTTTCGTTAAAAATTGCTGTGGCTTCACCGCCTGAACGTGCCCAACCAATACCAATCATACCCGATTCTGAAAGTGTTTCAACAGAAGTTTCACGATTCATTGCGTTTATAAGCAAGAAATATATATCGCTTATTGACACAACCTCGTCAACCTGACTTTTATAGCCGGCAAAACCGTTTTTTACGTAGCTTGCTTTTGCAGGGCAGGGCGATATAAAGCATACGCCGATATCTTCTGCCTTAAGCTCGGGGTGATTTTTAAGCGCGCGTTCGCGCGCAAGGCGAGCCGCAACCTCCATGGGAGGTAGCATATGAATAATGTTATCGTTAAGTGACGGATATCTTAGCGCTATAAGTCGCATTACTACAGGGCATGCTGAACTAATAGCAGGTTTATTGATACCGTCGGTTTTAAGATATAGTCGTGTATAAGCGGATACAAGCTCAGCCGCCTTTGATACTTCAAAGACATCATCAAAGCCTATGTTTAAGAGTCCGCTCAGCACGCAATCAATATCATCAAGATTATCAAACTGGCCGTACAAAGTAGGCGCGGGGAGAGCGATTTTCCACTTGAAGCGGTCCATACTTTCAAGCTTGCTGCACACAGCCTTTTTGGCTTTATGTGGGCAAACGCGAATACACTCGCCGCAGTCGATACACCTGTCGCTGTTTATAACAGCGTGACCGTCTTTTATGCGTATTGCTTCGGTAGGGCAGTGACGCAAACAGGTGGTACAGCCGGTACATTTACTGGTGTCCAGTAAAACCGAATGTTCATAAGTTTGCATAACGTCCTCCTTACAAATTAACCTGCATAGTAACGGTGGTGCCTACTCCTACCTCTGATTCAATTTTCATATCGTCGGTGTAGCGCTTCATATTGGGAAGTCCCATACCTGCGCCAAAGCCGAGCGAACGAATTTGATCGTGAGCGGTAGAAAAGCCTTCTTGCATTGCTTGTTCAATATTTTCAATACCTGGGCCTTTGTCTTTCAGGATTATTTCAATACGGTCTTCATAAACGTTTACGTCGGCTTCACCGCCGTGCGCGTGAATAACCATATTTATTTCGCCTTCGTACATGGCGATAGATACGCGTCTGATGGTTTCGGGGTCGAGCCCTAACCGTCTTAGATTTTTTTTGATTTGTATTGATGCTTGACCGGCCGATGTAAAATCGTTTCCGTCAACATTAAAATGGAAGTTTAATACTTCGTTCATCCTTTAACCTTATTTCCTACAAGACCGTTCTGATAAAGCAGACCGCAGGCCTCATAAAGACGTTTGTCAGAAACCATAAGAACTATGCCGCTCTCGCGGGCAAGTTCTATCATTTCCTCACTTGGTACTTTTGAACGCACAAAAACAATACAAATCATATCCATCATTTCGGCTGTACGGATAACCTGAGGATTTACAAGTCCCGTAAGCAGAACGGCCTGATCCTTAACAAAAGCCAGAACATCGCTCATAAGGTCGCAACCGCACGCAGAATAAACGTGGCGATTGGCGTTTTCCTCACAGCAAAGAACCCTTGCTTCAAGAAGCTTTTGCATTTGACTTATTTTCATAAGTTATCTATCCTTTAAATTAGTCAGCGTATTTTGCTAAAATGCTGTCAACATCGTCAACGGTAAGACGACCGTAAACCTCTTCATTAACAGTAAGAACGGGAGCCAGACCGCAAGCGCCTATACAACGGCAAGCGGTAAGAGAGAATTTGCCGTCCTCGGTGCATTCGTCAGCGCCGATACCGAGCTTTTCACTAAGCTTGTCAAAAATATCGCCCGAGCCTACAACATAGCAAGCGGTACCAAGACAAACCGAGATGTTGTACTTTCCCTTAGGTGAGAGCGAGAACTGCGCGTAGAAGGTAGCAACGCCGTATACCTTTTCAAGAGATACGCCCATACCCTCAGCAATCATTTCCTGCACTTCAAGCGGCAGATATCCGTAAATATCCTGAGCCTTCTGCATAACTACCATAACGTTACTTTTATCGTGGCAGTTTTCAGCAATGACAGCTTTAAGTTGCGCCTCCTGCTCGGCAGTACCTTTAAAGGGGAGTTTGCTAATTTTTTTCTTCATAAAAGATTTCCTCCTTATAGATTACGACAAAATATAACAAAAACATTGTTAAAATTGTATCAACATATATAATATCATATATTTTTCATTTTGAAAAGGGGTTTGTTAAAAAAATCTCAATTTTTTTGTGAAAAAATTCTGCTGTTAAAAATGCAACAATACCCAGACCGATTTTTCGGTCTGGGTACGTAGTGTGATTATTCTTTCAAAGCGCGCTCAAGCCAAGTAAGTCCTAAGTCAAGCGCCGTAAACAAATTGTCTTTTGTGCTTTCCTTTTTTATGCGTTCTTTCATTGGCTTGTCGGTATTGCTGTCAAGCAGCTGTACCGATACCTTATCGGCAATTTCAAGCTTGCCGTCTTTTTTTGAAGAAAGGATTTCGAATTTTACTACATATTTTTCACTCATATCACCGTAGTAAATTTCTTTACCCTTGCGGACAAGGGGCTTGCCTTTATAGGTTAAAAAGTTTGTTTCAGACATAGTAACGTTCTCCTAAAAATTTATTCGGGCATTTCACCGTAAAGATTGAAACGGAAAATCATTGTTTCATCTTCTTTTTTTGTGCAACGCACCCAAGCCTCTTCAATTTCAGTACTGGCAAGAATGGTGCTGAGTCCTAAAATTTGGCAAAGGCGGGATTTTAGGTTAAGCGAGTCACCGTCGTTTGTTTCGAGGTAAACATCGCCTGTGCATTTATCTATTACTTTAATAAGATCTTCAAAATCAACATTGTGAAGCTGAATTTTTTCAAAGTTCATACAAAATACCTCCAAGCTTTATTTATTAAAGTATAAACGATGTATATAAATATGTCAAGGTTATAAAGTTTACAAAAATTTTGCATATTTAAGTGTAAAATTATACCTTTTTATTGTTGACATTTTGCGTAAATTTTATTAGTATTATATTTGTATAAATATAGTTTTTTTGAGAGGATGAATAAAATGGATAATTCACAAAAGACAATGGATATGATAGTAAATCTTGCCAAGGGTAGAGGCTTTGTTTATCCAGGTAGTGAAATCTACGGCGGACTTGCAAATGCTTGGGACTACGGTCCGTTGGGCGTGGAACTTAAAAATAATATAAAGCGCGCATGGTGGAAAAAATTCGTTCAGGAAAATCCCTATAACGTAGGCCTTGACAGCGCTATTATTATGAATCCTGAAACCTGGGTAGCGTCAGGTCACTTGGGCGGTTTTTCTGATCCACTTATGGACTGCCGTCAGTGTAAAACTCGTCACCGCGCAGATAAGCTTATAGAAGATTATGTTGCAGAAAACGGTCTTTCTGACAACCCTGCGGCTATGAGTGACAGTGAAATGATGGATTATATCCGTGAAAAAGGTATCGCTTGTCCCGATTGTGGCTCACATGACTTTACCGATATACGTAAATTCAACCTTATGTTCAAAACGTTTCAGGGTGTTACCGAGGACAGTTCATCAACCCTTTACCTTCGTCCCGAAACAGCGCAGGGTATTTTTGTGAACTTTAAAAATATTCAGCGTACTACACGCCGCAAGTTACCATTTGGCGTAGGTCAGATAGGTAAATCATTCCGTAATGAAATCACCCCAGGTAACTTTATTTTCCGTATTCGTGAATTTGAACAGATGGAGCTCGAGTTCTTCTGCAAGCCGGGTACAGACCTTGAGTGGTTCGACTATTGGCGTAGTTTCTGCCGTGACTGGCTTATAAATCTTGGTATGGATGAAAATGCTCTTCGTCTTCGCGATCACGACAAAGATGAGCTTTGCTTCTATTCAAAGGCTACGACCGACTTTGAGTTCCTGTTCCCATTTGGCTGGGGCGAACTTTGGGGCGTTGCCGACCGTACAGATTATGACCTAAGCCAGCACGCAGAGCATTCGGGTGAGCCTATGGAATACTTTGACCCTGAAACAAATGAAAAATATGTTCCTTATGTTATTGAGCCATCGCTTGGCGCCGACCGCGTAACACTCGCATTCCTTTGCAACGCCTATGACGAAGAGGTTGACGAAAAGGGTGACAAGCGCGTAGTGCTTCGTCTGCATCCTGCTTTGGCTCCGTTTAAAGCCGCTGTTCTCCCCCTTTCCAAAAAACTTTCTGACAAGGCTATGGAAATTAAGAATGATTTGGCAAAAGAATTTATGGTTGACTTTGATGATGCAGGTTCAATCGGTAAGCGTTATCGCCGCGAGGATGAGATAGGCACACCTTTCTGCATTACCTACGATTTTGAAAGTGAAGAAGACGGTTGCGTTACTGTTCGTGAGCGTGACAGTATGCAGCAGGTTCGTATTCCTATTAGTGAGCTAAAATCATATATTGCTGAAAAAATCAAATTTTAATTTATAGTTAATAATATTTGGAGGATAGCTATAATATGGAAATATTGATAGAATCCAGCGGTGCTACACAAATACTTATAATGTTTGCAATGCTGGTTGGCGGTTTGGCATTTTTTATGTACGGAATGAACGTAATGTCAAACGGGCTTGAAACTATGGCAGGCGGCGGACTTGAACGCACAATGAAAAAGGTTACCGCAAATGACTTTTTAGGTCTTTTCTTGGGCGCGGGTATAACGGTTGCAATTCAGTCCTCGTCGGCATTTACGGTAATGCTTGTAGGTCTTGTTAATTCGGGTATAATTCAGTTTGGCAATACCTTCGGTATGATAATGGGATCAAATATCGGTACTACGCTTACCGCCTGGATACTAAGCCTTGCGGGTATAGGAGAGGGCAACTTCTTTATGACGCTCTTACAACCTATGACCTTTGCGCCTATACTTGCTTTTGTGGGAATAGTGCTCAGGATGATGTCAAAGAGTGAGAAAAAACACAACCTTGGCATTATATTTATAGGCTTTGCAGTACTTATGTTCGGTATGGAACTTATGAGTGCTTCGATGGTATCGGTTCGTGAAATACCGGGATTTGACAAATTCTTGGCAAGTCTTTCAAGTCCTATAATTGCATTATTGGTTTCTACAATATTTACAGGTGTTATTCAGTCATCGGCTGCAACAATCGGTATAGTTCAAGCCCTTGCGCTTTCGGGTGGTATCACTTGGCAAATGGCAATACCACTTGTGCTCGGCGCTAATATAGGTACTTGTGTTACCGCGCTTATTTCAAGCGTAGGTACCAATAAAAATGCAAAACGTGTAGTAATGATGCACTTTTTTGTAAATGTGTTTGGCTCGGCGCTTTGTATGATTATTATGTATTTGTTGCCAATATTCGGTGTAGATTGGTTAAAAAGTGTCGATGTAAGAATGGTTGACATTGCTATTATTCATACATTATTTAATGTTGTTACAACAGTCGTTTTGTTCCCAATAAAAAAATTGATTATAAAGTTTTGCACAAAAATCGTTACCGAAGGTAAGGATGAAAAACAACATACCGTATTTTTGGACGAGCGTATATTCAACAACACACCCCTTGCTATCAGCGAGTGTCGCCGCCTTTCAAACGAAATGGCAAAGCACACAAAAACCGCAATTATTACATCTCTTGAACTGATTGACGGTTATGATGAACAAAAATCACAGTTTGTTCGTGATATGGAAACGCTGACCGATAAATATGAGGATAAGCTTGGTACATATCTTGTGCGGTTAAGCAGTAATAATTTATCAGAAGACGATTCACATGCAGTGTCACGTATGCTTCACTCACTCAGCGATTTTGAAAGAATCAGCGACCACGCATTAAATCTTTGCGGAACGGCTTTAGAAATCAAAGAAAAAAATATTGTTTTCTCGGATGACGCAAAGCGCGAAATTTCCATTATGACGGATGCTCTTAAAGAAATCGTAAATATTACTGTTGACTCGTTTATAAATGATGACTTTGAGGCGGCTTCACACGTAGAGCCTATCGAGCAGGTAATCGACAAGCTCAAGGATGAGCTTAAATCCCGTCATATCGACCGTTTGCAAAAAGGCGAATGTACCGTGCAAATGGGATTTGTATTTTCCGACTTGCTTACCAATATGGAAAGAGTATCAGACCACTGTTCAAACGTAGCGGTTTATACCATACAGCAGGATTCACCTAAGCTTGATACTCATAAGTATCTACGCAAGGTAAAGACTGCGGCGGTAGGCAATTTTGTGGAAGAATACGGCGAATATGAAAAGAAATACAGTCTTGATTAACTAAAGTATTTAAACTCTAAACAGCCTAAAAGGGCAGTTTAAAGGCATCTTTTGGCTCTTTATCGCGCATAGGCGACATCCTTATGCGCTTTGCATTACCAAAATTTAATCATAAAAAGGAGAGAAAATTATGTTTAAAAGAATCTTAGCGTTATCTTTATGTCTGATTATGGTGTTTGGTCTTATCGGTTGCGATAAAAAATACGATTTATCAGACCTACCCGAATACAGAGAAAAGCAGTTTGAAATTTCGTGCTTTTGGGCTCCGTATGAGATAAGTGAGGAAAGTTTTCAGCAATATAAGGATGCCGGCTTTAATACCCTTGCTATGATAAACCACTCTTTAAGCCGTACAAGTGAAGAGCAGTTCTATCTTGGTTCTGACCGCACTATGAAAGCGCTTGAAGTTTGCAAAAAGGTCGGTCTTAAAGCCATTATTGGATATAACGATTGGATGGCAGAATGGACAGAAAATGATCCTGATTATAACGGAGAAACACCTTTCAGCAAATACGACCTATACGGAGATTACAAGGATATTATAACAGGTGTTCATATCTGCGATGAGCCTCAGGCCAAACATATACCGGTTTATGGCAACAAAACTCTTGTTGACGATTTTAAAAAGGTTTATCCTAATGCTAAATACATAGTAAACCTTCTTCCGTTTGCGATAACTTCAAACGGCTTTGCCGGCTTTGATTCATATATTCACATGATAGAAGTTTATGAAGAAAGTTTTATGGAGCCGTTCAGCAATCCGTTTATATCGGTAGATGTTTATCCGTTTCATAAAGACAATACAAGTGATGACACTATGCTTGCCATGAATTACGAGTTAATTGCAAACTCTGCAAAAAAATACGGTATAAAACCGGGAATTATTCTGCAGTCAAGCGTTGGAAACGAATTTGAAAAGAGTCTTAGCGAAAGTGATTTGCGTTGGGAGATAAATGCTGCAATTGCTTTTGGCGCCGACGCTCTGCAATATTATTGCTATTCGGTTCCTAAATCGTTTAAAGAAGATGGCAGTATAGATTATATGTATGATTACTGTATACTAAATCAGGATGATACACCAAGCGATATATATTATTATCTGCAAAAGCTGAATAAAGAAATTCAAAGCTTTGCAAGCGTAATCCTGTCTTATGATTGGGATAAGTCGATAGGTGTTTCGGGCAGTGAGGATACGGCTTTTCGTGTAGGTGCGCTTGAATATGATGAAAATTTTGAATATGAAAAATTCAATGATGCAAAGCATTATGTGTCTGCAACTGCTACACAGGATTTGATTATCAGTCATTTCACCAGCGAAGAATACGGCGAAGCGTATATGTTTGTAAACTTTGCTGACCGCGATAACAGTAATACGGTTGTAGCGAAGCTTAAAGACTGCACTGCTGTTGCCATCTACGGTGGAGTAGATTACAGCGGTACACCCGAAATTGTTACCCTTGATGAAGAAGGAAATCTTACACTTGATCTTGCTTACGGCGAGGGTGTGTTTGTAACTCCGCTTACAAAATAATAAAAAATTATTTTATAGGCTGACGAAAATTTCGTCAGCCTATGATACAAAGGGTGAAAATATGTTTAAAAGAATTTTAGCAATTGTTTTAGCATTAACAATGCCGCTATGTTTTACGGCTTGTGATAAAAAGCATACCGAAAAAGATTTGCCGCAGTATGCATCTAAACAGTTTGAGATTTCGGGCTTCTGGGCGCCTTACGAAATAAGTGAGGAAAGTTTTCAGCAATATAAGGATGTAGGCTTTACTACCCTTGCAATGATAAATCATTCACTTGGCTACACCAGTGAAGAACAGTTTTATCTCGGCTCTGATCGTACTATGACTGCCCTTGAATATTGTAAAAAAGTAGGACTTAACGCTATTCTAAATTACAATGACTGGATAGTTCCGCGTTGTGAAGAAGACGAGGATTTTTATGGTGAAACTCCATTTAGTAAGCACGATATTTATGGTGAATACAAATATATAATCACTGGTATACATATCTGCGATGAGCCGTACCTGAAAAATTGGAATAATGAAAACCATTTTGAAACATATGGTAACAAAACCCTTGTTGAAGACTTTAAAAAGGTATATCCCAATGCTAAATTTATAGTTAATCTTATTCCTATTACTGCTGTTTCAAGTAGGGGCTTTGATTCTTATGACGAGATGATGGAACTTTATGAAAAAACCTTTATGGAGCCGTTTGAAAATCCATTTGTATCGGTAGATGTTTATCCCTTCCATCAAAATTATACCCTAGATGACGGTACACTGCTTGCAAACTATGAGTATATTGCAAACTCTGCGAAGAAATACAACGTTAAACCCGCCTATATTCTACAGTCAAGTGTCGGTGGCGCTGACGAGGGCAAAAAGGAATTTGAAATGAGCCTCAGTGAAAGCGATCTTCGTTGGGAGATATACAACGCTCTCGCTTTTGGCGCTGACACTTTACAGTATTATTGCTATTCTGTACCAAAATCATTTGATGAAGACGGCAATTCGGTTTATATGTATGATAATTGCATATTGAATCGTGACGATACACCGAGTGATGTTTATTACAGTCTGCAAAAATTACATAAAGAAATACAGTCTTTTGCTGATGTAATCCTGTCTTATGATTGGGATACTACAATCGGCGTTTCGGGTTCGGTAGACCAGACCTTCCGTGTGTGCCCGCTTGAATATGACGAAAATCTTGAATTTGTAACATTGAAAAACACAGAAAATTATGTATCTGCCAAAGGCACGCAGGATATGATTGTAAGCCGCTTTACAAGCGATGAATACGGTGAAGCGTATATGTTCTTAAACTGGGCGGATCGTGAAAAGAGCAACACCGTAACCGCAACCTTTAAGGATTGCACCGCTGTTGCAATCTACGGCGGTGAGGATTACAGCGGCACACCCGAAATTGTTACCCTTGATGAAGAGGGAAAGCTTGAACTCGAACTTGCTTACGGCGAAGGTGTATTCGTAACGCCACTTACAAAATAGTTAAAAATTATATTTTTGTCAGTTTATGATAAAAGGGGGAAAATATATGTTTAAAAGAATTTTGGCAATCATTTTAACGGTTGCAATGCCGTTATGCTTTACGGCTTGCGATAAAAAGTATACCGAAAAAGATTTACCGCAATATGAATCTCAAGAGTTTGAAATTTGCGGACTTTGGGCGCCGCACGAAATAACCGAAGAGGCTTTTAGGCTCTACAAGGACACGGGCTTCAATATAGTTTCTTTTACAAACCACGACGAGCAACCCAGAAGTTCAGAAAACCAATATTATCTTGGTTCAAAGCGCACTAAAGAGGTGCTTGACATCTGTAAAAAATTAGATATGGACGTTTATATCGCCTATGGTGCATCTTGGTTTAACCGAGCTAATGAGGGCGATGAGTATTTTGACGTAAACCCATTCAGCACCCATAATCATTACGGTGAGTATATGGATATGATAAAGGGCGTTCATATAAAAGACGAGCCGGTCAAGGAAGATATGGCGGGTATATCTGATACCGCTCTTATAGAGGACTTTAAAAAGATTTATCCCAATGCAAAATATATAGTAAACCTTCTTCCGTTTTATAAAACTGCGGGCGGATATTTTGATTCGTATACCGAAATGCTTGAAATGCACGGCGAAGGTATTATGTCAAAATTCGAAAATCCGTATATTTCGGTAGATGCTTATCCGTATTCGGTAAACAACGTAGACGATTTCATATTATATACCTATAACGAAATTGCAAAGTGCGCAAAAAAATACGGCGCTGAAACCACTATGATTTTACAGTCAAGCACAGGCTGTGAATTCTTACCCGAATTAAGTGAGAGAGATATTCGCCAGCAGGCGTATCTTGCCATAGCCTTTGGCGCGGATAATCTGCAATACTACTGTTACTCAGTGCCAGAGGGAATAGAATATAATTATTGTATACTTAATCCCGACGGAACACCGAGCAAGCTATACGACTATGTTAAAGAGATAAACGGCGAAGTCCAGAAATTTGCAAGCGCTGTGCTTGCTTACGATTGGGATCAGTCTATCGGATTTTCGGGCACCGAGGAACAGACGTTTCGCATGAGTTGGATTGAATACGACGAAAATTTAGAGAAAGCAACATTTAATGATGCTAAGCATTTTGAAAATGCAACGTCTACACAGGATTTGATTGTTAGCCGCTTTATCAGTGAGGAATACGGCGAAAGCTATATGTTTGTAAACTTCTCGGAGACGGTGGATAAAAACAATACCGTAAAAGCTACGCTTAGGGACTGTAGCGCAGTTGCAATATACGGCGGAGAAGATTACAGCGGCACACCCGAAATCGTTAACCTTGATGAAGAAGGCAATCTTACACTTGAGCTTGCTTACGGTGAGGGCGTATTTATTGTTCCGATTAAATAAGGAGATAAAAAATGAAAAAAATCATAAGCGTTTTAATTGCTCTTTCAATAATTTTTTCGCTTGTAGGATGCAGAAATTTATCAGAAGATATCAGCGACAGTTCAAGTGAGGTTTTGGTTTCCTATATAGATACCGTAGAATCAAAAATTGACGGCGAAACCGCATCACAGGATACCGTGTCGCAAAATTCAAGCACAGTAGACACCTCGCCCGAGCAAAACGTACCATCTTCTTCACAGAATGCCTCTTCAAATCAAAGTAATACATCTATACCTACAAACACTATAAAGCCGTATACGGGCAACCTACCTTCAATTTCAAAGGGTAAAATACCCCAATTTTCTAAACAGCGGTTTGAGTTATCGGGTTTCTGGGCGCCGTATGAAATAAGTGAGAAAAGCTTTAAGCAGTACAAGGACGCAGGCTTTACAACCCTTGCTATGATAAACCACTCGCTTGAAAACACAAGCGAAGGACAGTTTTATCTTGGCTCAGAGCGCACTATGAACGCGCTTAAAATATGCAAAAAGGTCGGTCTTAAGGCTATACTTAACTATAACGGTTGGAAAGCCGAGGATGTAGAGGGCGCAGGTTATTACGGGGAAACACCCTTTAGTACCTACGACATTTACGGTGATTATAAGGATATTATAACGGGTATACATATCTGTGACGAGCCTCAGGTTAAGCATATACCTATTTATAGCAAGAAGACTCTTATAGATGACTTCAAAAAGGTTTACCCCAATGCAAAATATATAGTAAACCTTCTTCCGCTTGCGATACATACGGGAGGATACTTTAACTCGTATGCCGAAATGATGGAAATATACGAAGAAAACTTTATGGAGCCGTTTGACAGTCCGTTTGTATCGGTAGATATTTATCCGTTCCATCAGGACGATAAAACCGACGATGCTCTGCTTGCCGCAAATTACGAATACATTGCAAACACTGCAAAAAAATACGGTATAAAGCCGACGTTTATTCTGCAGGCAAGCACAGGTAACGAATTTGAAAAGAATCTCAGCGAAAGCGATTTACGTTGGGAGATAAACGCGGCAATAGCCTTCGGAGCTAATGCTCTGCAATATTATTGCTATTCGGTTCCCAGATCGTATAACCAAGACGGCAGTATAAATCATATGTACGATTACTGCATATTGAAGCCTGACGATACACCAAGCGGGATATATTATTCTTTGCAAAAGCTTCACAAGGAAATTCAAAGCTTTGCAAGCGTAATACTTTCTTACGATTGGGATAAGTCTATAGGAGTTTCGGGTAGCAAAGAAGCAATTTTCCGTGTAAGTGCGCTCGAATATGACGAAGATTATAACCGCGAAAAATTCGACGATGCAAAGCACTACGTATCTGCTACCGCTACACAGGATTTGATTGTAAGCCGTTTTACAAGCCAAGAATACGGCGAAAGCTACATGTTCGTAAACTTTGCTGACCGCAACAACGGAAACACGGTTGCAGTAACGCTTAGAGATTGCAAAGCAGTTGCTATCTACGGCGGAGTGGATTACAGCGGTACGCCCCAAATCGTTAGCCTTGATGAAGAAGGCAATCTTACATTTGACCTTGATTACGGCGAGGGTGTGTTTGTAATTCCGCTTGTATAATCCCACTTTTTTATAACAAGCAAAACAGGAGATGACTTTTACGTTAACCGAAAACAAAGACAGGTATAAAAACAAAATTATTACGATACCAAACATACTGTCGTTTTTCAGACTGTGTTTAATTCCTATAATCGTTTGGCTTTACTGCTTTCGACAAAGCTATTTGTGGACCACCGTTATATTTATAATATCAGGACTTACTGATATTATAGACGGCTTTATCGCCCGTAAATTTAATATGATAAGCGATTTTGGCAAGGCATTTGATCCTGTGGCAGACAAATTGACACAAATTGTAATGATGTTTTGCTTGGTAACAAGATTTAAACTTTTGTTAATTCCGCTTATTATACTTATTGTAAAAGAAGTGCTCGCAGCAATAATGAATATGATAACGCTTGAAAAAGCTGGCTTTGTCGTCGCAGCAAAATGGCATGGAAAATTAAACACTGTGCTCATTTATTCAATGATGTTTATACATATCGTGTGGTTTAATATTCCGTCTGCCGTTTCAAATGTTTTAATTGCTGTATGTATTGCGATGATGCTGCTATCATCAGTGTTGTATACAAAATCGGACGTAAAGGCAATTAAAAAAGAAAAAGAATAAAATATAAGCGCTTGCTATATCACTATAGCAAGCGCTTATTGTTCTTTTGTGCATTACTTTTTAAGTTTATTATCTACAACATCGCGTAAGATGTTTTCAAATTGTTCCATTGGTATTGCGCCGAGGTCTTCGCCTGAACGGTGACGAACAGACACGGTTTTGTTTTCGATATCCTTATCGCCCAAAATAATCATATAAGGCACCTTTTCAAGCTGTGCATTTCTGATTTTGTATTTGAGTGTGTTCTGACTGTCATCAACACTTACGCGGTATTTTTGTGCCGAAAGCTTAGCGCGGATTTCTTCGGCGTAGTCATTAGCGCGGTCGGTGATTGTAAGAATACGCACCTGCTCGGGAGACATCCAGGTGGGTAGTGCGCCTGCGTACTTTTCGATAAGGTATGCGAGTGTACGCTCGTAACAGCCAAGACTTGTGCGATGAATAATGTATGGCAACTTCTTTTGACCGTCAGCGTCGGTGTAGTACATACCAAACTTTTCAGCCAAGAGCATATCAATCTGAATAGTAACGATGGTGTCTTCTTTGCCGAATACATTCTTATACTGAATGTCAAGCTTTGGTCCGTAGAAAGCGGCTTCATCGATACCAATTTCATATTTAACGCCCAAATGCTCAAGGATTTTAGCCATAGTGTCTTGCGCGGTGTTCCATTGTTCTGCGGTACCCTCATACTTATCGGTATTATTAGGATCCCACTGTGAAAAACGGAAGGTACAGTCCTCTAAAAGTCCTACTGTTTCAAGAAAATATTTAGAAAGTGACAAGCAGTCAGCAAATTCTTGCTCTAACTGGTCGGGACGAAGGACTAAGTGACCCTCGGAAATTGTGAACTGACGCACACGGATAAGACCGTGCATTTCGCCTGAATCCTCGTTTCTGAACAGGGTAGAGGTCTCGCCCAAGCGCATAGGTAAATCACGATAGCTACGAGCTTGATTTAAATACACTTGATATTGGAACGGACAGGTCATAGGACGCATAGCAAGGCATTCTTTTTCCTCGTCGAATGGGTCTCCCAAGACAAACATACCGTCAAGGTAGTGATCCCAGTGACCTGAAATACGATAGAGGTCGCGCTTTGCCATAAGAGGAGTTTTGGTTAATAAGTAACCGTGCTCTTGCTCTACATCTTCAACCCAACGCTGTAAAAGTTGAATTACGCGTGAACCCTTTGGTAAAAGGATAGGTAAGCCCTGACCTATAGAATCAACTGTAGTAAAGAAATTAAGCTCTCTACCTAACTTGTTGTGGTCACGACGTTCTGCCTCTTCAACCATCTTAAGATATGCATCAAGCTCATCCTGTGTTTTAAATGCAGTGCCGTAAATACGGGTGAGCATCTTGTTGTTTTTGTCGTTTTTCCAATAAGCACCCGACTGACCTGTAATCTTAAAGGCTTTAAGCGCCTTTGTGTAGCAGAGGTGAGGACCTGTACACATATCTACATAATCGCCCTGCTTAAAGAAACTGATTTCAGCGTCTTCGGGCAGGTCACCGATATGCTCAACCTTATATTTTTCACCCAATTCTTGCATATGTGCGATAGCCTCTTCACGAGATAAAACGTAAGGGCGAATGGGCAAATTCTCTTTTGTGATTTTTTTCATTTCTGCCTCAATAGCAGCTAAATCTTCGTCTGAAAGCTTGGTGTCACCGAGGTCTATATCATAGTAAAATCCCTTTTCGGTTGCAGGGCCATAGCCAAAATCGGCATGTGGATAAAGGCGCTTTACAGCCTGTGCCATAATGTGTGCTGCAGAGTGACGTAGCACTTCAAGTTCCTCTGAAGCTTCTGCCTCTGCAACAGTACCGTCTTTGTAAATAATCTTCATAAAAATCTATCCTCTTTCATAATAATATATTTTGTGAAAACATTTGTCATTGCGAGGGCATTTATGCCCGCGGCAATCCGTTTATCTTTTTGGGGATTACGGATTGCTTCACTGCGTTCGCAATGACAAATAAAAAACTCCGTCCCTAAAACTAGGGACGAAGTGTAATATACTCTCCGTGGTTCCACCCACATTCCGTAAATTGCTTTACGGCACTTTTAACGCCTTAACGCAGCGGCTACGTCTGCGGTTGTTACCCCACAGCGCTCAAAGGTGGTGTTCGCCTTATAGCATCTTATGACTCTTACAGCCGACGAAGTCACTCTCTTGAAAGATACAACATAAGGTTACTGTCCTTATCAACGCTTTACAGTAATGGTTTCAGGCAGTCGAAACAGTAATACAATTTACTGTTTCGACCGCAAATCAATGATTTGCGGTCAAATTTTTTGCAAAAATTTGACTAAACCCATTGCAATGAATATAGTGTACAATTAAGTTTTTAAAAAATTTAATTGTACACAGCCGATAAAATCGGCTTGTCGGAACGCTTTGGAGCGTTCAACAAACTATAATCATTGTAATACATAATAACGATTTTTTTGTCAATTGTCAAGCAAAATACAGTTAAATTGCAAAAAAATTAAAAAAATCAAAAATTTTTTATTGACTGCAAAAAAAAATAGTAGTAGTATATAGTATATTATTTTAACACTTTAAAGTATGGAGGTACATAAAATGTTTAAATCAGAATATTTGAACAAAGTTTATGCCGATACAGTTAAGCGTAACGGCAACGAGCCCGAGTTTTTGCAGGCGGTTCGTGACGTTCTTGAGTCACTTGAGCCTGTAGTAGCGCAGGACGCAAAATTTGAAAAACACGGTGTAATCGAGCGTATGGTAGAACCCGAGCGTATGATTACCTTCCGTGTATCCTGGGTAGATGACAACGGTCAGGTTCAGGTTAACCGCGGTTTCAGAGTACAGTTTAACTCTGCTATCGGACCATACAAGGGTGGCCTTCGTTTCCATCCTTCAGTAAACGCATCTATTATGAAGTTCCTCGGTTTTGAGCAGACATTCAAAAACAGCCTTACAGGTCTTCCTATGGGCGGCGGTAAGGGTGGTTCAGACTTTGACCCACGCGGCCGCAGTGACGGTGAGATTATGAGATTCTGCCAGAGCTTTATGACCGAGCTTGCAAAGCACATCGGTGCTGATACCGATGTTCCTGCAGGTGATATCGGTGTAGGCGCTCGTGAAGTAGGCTACCTGTACGGTCAGTATAAGCGTCTCCGTAACGAGTTTACAGGCGTTCTCACAGGTAAGGGCCGTTCATTTGGCGGTTCACTTATTCGTCCCGAAGCTACAGGCTTTGGTGCTGTTTACTATGTACAGGAAATGCTAAAGACATTTGGTGAAGAAGTAAAGGGTAAGACCTTTGCAATCTCAGGCTTTGGTAATGTTGCTTGGGGTACCGCAATGAAGGTTGCAGAGCTTGGCGGTAAGGTTGTTACCATCTCAGGTCCAGACGGTTACGTTTATGACGCTGACGGTGTTGTAACCCAAGAAAAGCTCAACTTTATGCTTGAAATGCGTGCATCGGGTCGCGATAAGGTACAGGATTATGCAGACAAATTCGGTGTTCCTTTCTTTGCGGGCAAACGTCCTTGGGAGCAGAAGGTTGATGTTGTTATGCCTTGCGCTACTCAGAACGAGGTTGGCGAGGAAGATGCTAAAAATATTGTTGCTAACGGTGTTAAATATTATGCCGAGGTTGCTAATATGCCTTCTACCGACGAAGCTATTAAAGTGCTTAAGGCTGCAGGTGTAGTTATCGCTCCTTCAAAGGCAGTAAATGCCGGCGGCGTTGCAGTATCTGGTCTTGAAATGAGCCAGAACTCAATGCGTTACAGCTGGACCGCACAAGAGGTTGATGCAAAGCTTCATCAGATTATGGCAGATATCTACAAGAATTCTTGGGATGCGGCTAAAAAGTACGGTATGGAAGGCGACCTTATCGCAGGCGCAAATATTGCAGGCTTTGAAAAGGTTGCTGACGCTATGATTGCTCAAGGCGTTGCATACTAATTTTTAATAAATAAGCAAATACATAAGCCACCGCTTGAATTAGCGGTGGCTTAATCTGTGCAATAAAAGGGGATCGGCGCGCTGTTCTCGGTTGTTAAAATTTATCAATATTATTATTTCAAATACACCTATTATCATTTTGACCAAATTTGACATCTAAAATGTATAAAAAGTTGGATAAATATTAGAACTTTTTAACAAATGATTGACTGCGGCATTAAATGTGGTATAATAGTAACGTAACAAAGCATATTATTTTTGTTATAAATTTTAAACATTTACTTTTTTCGAGGAGTTTTTTAAGATGTGTGTTAAAGACGTAGTAATTCAGAATCAAGTTGGTCTTCATGCCCGCCCCGCAACCTTCTTCATCCAGAAGGCAAATGAATTTAAGTCATCTATCTGGGTTGAAAAGGACGAAAGAAAGGTAAATGCAAAAAGCTTGCTTGGCGTTCTTTCGCTCGGTATCATCGGTGGCACAGCAATCAAAATTATTTGTGACGGCAGCGATGAAGCAGAGGCTATGGAAGGCCTTATAGCTTTGGTAGAATCAGGCTTTGCTGACTAATTTTTAGTTAAAAACTATTGACAATTTTGGCTGACCGTTGTATAATAATTCGGTCAGCCAAAATATTGGTTTCATACTATTCGGGTATGGCGCAGCTGGCTGCTTGCACAGCGGGGTTAAGCGCTTTACTTTGGAATAAAAAATATAATCCATACTATCCGGGTATGGCGCAGCTGGTAGCGCGCTTGACTGGGGGTCAAGAGGCCGCAGGTTCAAGTCCTGTTACTCGGACCATATCGAGTGTTCATAACCAACTTGAATGTTGGAAATGAGCACTCGATTTCTTTTTTGCTTTTATTACACGCTTTTTGAAAGCGCGTAACCCACTATGACACTTTTACGAATTCTCCGTGTAAAGATGTCTGTGGGTTATGCAAACACCTTTAATAATAGAAAAACACCACTGCGCAGATAATTGCAGTGGCGTTCTTTGACTCATATTACTTGAAAACTTACTTGTTTTGTAGTAAAATATTTATATATGAAATTTAGTTATATCCGTTTGTGAATATTTATTGTCTATTTATTAGAATTGTCGAGCACCTTTATAATTTCTTCAGCAATTGCATGTATAACTGGTACTGCCACAGAATTACCAAACTGTTTGTACGCTTGGGTGTCGCTAACTGGAATAATAAAATCTTCCGGAAATCCTTGCAAACGCGCAGCTTCTCTCGGTGTCACTTTACGTGGATTTTTATCTTTTTGTTCAATTAATATTTCGCTACCATCCTTATAATATCTTGCTGAAATTGTATTTGTGTATGGGCTTTCTGCTGTAAATAACGTATATCCAAACCCATTGCCTTTTTCTTGATGTTCTGCTTTTCTACGTTTATGTCCGCTCCATAATTTATCTGAAATTGTATATTTGTCATCAACATATGATTCTAATATTTGTCCGACTTTTGTTTCTGAACAAGGCGGGATTGGCATAGTGAAATCCTTATAATTGGGTACTTTGTTTTTATTAAAACCCACAATATATATACGCTCTCTGTTTTGCGGAACCCCAAAGTCTTTTGCTTTAAACAACTGAGGTACAACTTCATAACCTAACTCTTTTAACGTATTGATAATAACCTCAAAAGTTTTTCCGTGGTCATGCAAAGTCAAGTTCTTTACATTTTCAAGTAAAAAGGCTTTAGGTTGTTTGTCCTTTAATATACGAGCAATTTCAAAAAACAATGTACCTCTAGTATCTTCGAAACCCAGTTTCTTGCCAGCTTGACTGAAGGCTTGACAAGGAAATCCACCGACTAAGATATCATGCTCGGGAATATCGTTGGACGTAATCTTGGTAATATCGCCAAAAGGGTGCTCGCCAAAGTTTGCTTTATATGTTTTTACCGCATGTTCATCGAATTCGCTGCTAAATACAACTTTTGTCTTTCCGGTTTTATGAAATCCCAATCGAGTGCCACCAATACCTGCAAAGAGATCTATCATTTTATATGGAGCTTCTTCATTATTTTGAAATGGAATATGTTCTGGAAAACTAAGAAGATGCTTGAGTTCAATAGCAGATGGTTGGGTTTCTCCGGATTCCCATCTTCGAATCGTTCTGTCACCATTTTTAGACATACCAATAGCATCCGCTAGTTCTTTTTGCGTCATATTAAGGCGTTCACGCTTTTCTCTAATTAAATCTGCAGTTTTTTGGTTTTTCAATACAGTATACATAACAAAAGGACCCTCTCAATTATTTGTGTCAAATCGCGGACAATATGTCCTCTAAATGACACTATAACATATTTATTCAATAATTTCAAGACAGGAGAAAAAATAATGAAAAAATATTCATTAGAACAATTTCAAGATATCATAAAAATTGAACGCCAACAAGCCATGGCTCCTTACGAATTAGTTTATAAGGGGTTTATATCATTAGGATATAATCAGCAGGAACCCGCATATTTTTTCGAAAATGCAAGTGCAGTTGTGGAAGAACTTCGAGAGTTTTGCTGGAATAATTTCACTCCTGAAGAAGAGCGCTTTTCTAGCAATATGTTGAAAAAACTTATTGATGATTCCTCACTTGATGGTTTGTCCCCAAGAGAAGCTGTTGAAAACTTTATTGATAGCTATCCTCAGCATATTTATCAACTCTGTTTGTCAAACACTCAAAGCAGAAGAAGCCGTGCAGGAAAAGAATTCGAAGCAATAATTGAGCTCTTGTTGATGGGTGCCGGAATCCCAATGGATACGCAAGGAAATATTGGTAAAAAGATTTTCATAGAAAAGTCTTTAGGGAAGTTGGTCGACATTGTTTCTCCTGGTGTTGTTGAGTATGTAATTGATAAAAACTATACAAGTCTCATAAGTGCTAAAACGACTCTGCGCGAAAGATGGCAGGAAGTCCCCGAAGAAATGAACCGCACCGGAGCACGTGAAATGTTTTTGGCAACTTTAGATGACTCTATTACTACAGAAGTGCTAAACACTTTGTACGAAGCCAACATACGTATCGTTACAACAAAAAATAACAAAGAAACACATTACGCAACCGAACGAAGAGTAATTGCTTTTGAAACGTTATTGAGCATATGTAGTACCAATCAACAGCACTGGATTATAGACACATATAACGATGAAGAAAAGATAATAATTATAAATAATATCGACAAACAAATAGCAAAACATAAAAGCCATGAATTTGTTTGCGATTATTACAAAAAAAGGAAGGAACAATTCCAAAAATGAGTTCGATTTTTACTTTCCTTAGAAACTCAAATTGGCATGCTTTCCAGGTTGGTTATGAACACCCGCACCAATTACCGAATTAAGCCATTTGGCTTGGTTCGGTAATTTTTTTGTTTTATAGGACTTGAACCAAAAATCCCAAAAACGAGAGTTCTTGGGATTTTTACTTTTATTTATTTTTTCTTTTTTTGAGGCTCTAAGCCTAACAATTTGCGGTCTGTCTTATCAAGTTCTATCTTTTCGAACATTTCAGGCCGCAGTTCACGAGTGATTTCAAGGGATTGCTTACGACGCCATTTTGCTATTTCAGCATGGTTTCCCGAAAGCAAAACCTCTGGTACGGCACGACCATTCCACTCGGCAGGCCTTGTGTATTGCGGATATTCAAGCAGACCTGAAAAATGACTTTCGTCTTCAAAACACAGATTGTCGCTTAGCACACCGGGTAACATTCGACAGACTGCATCTGCAAGACAAAGCGCGGGTAATTCACCACCGGTTACAACAAAATCGCCAAGAGATATCTGCTCGTCCACAATTTCGTCAAGCACACGCTCGTCAACACCCTCATAATGACCGCAAAGCAAAATAATATGGTCAAGTTTTGATAGCTCTACCACCTTATTTTGTGTAAGGGTAGTACCCTTGGGAGATAAATAGATAAGGTGTGGCTTTGGCTCGTCTGTATTGTATAGGCTTTTATAGCAGTTGTAAATCGGTTCTGCAGCCATAACCATACCCATACCGCCGCCGTAGGGCATATCGTCAACCTTGTTGTGTTTGTTGTTTGCAAAATCACGTATATTATGGCACTCAATCTGCACCTTGTTGGCTTTTCTGGCACGGCCGATTATACTTTCGCTTAGCACCGTTTCGCACGTTTCGGGAAAGAGGGTAAGTATATCAATCTTCATCATCGAAAATCCCCTTTAAAGGTCGCAATTTTACAATATCTTTATTTATATCAACACTCACAATAACGTCGGGTATCGCGGGCACAAGATACTCTTTTTCATCATGTTTAATATGCCATACATCATTAGCGCCTGTTGAAGAAACATCAGCCAAAGTGCCGAGCAGGGTATCGTTATCGGCATCAAAAACCTTGGCGCCTATTATCTCGCTTATAAAGTATCTGCCTTCGGGAAGGCGGGCGTCGTCACGCTTGATATAAAGCACCTTTTCACGCAGTTTTTCAGCGTCTTCTATGGTGTCAATGCCTTTGACAGCCGCGATAACCACGTTGCCGTGGGGTGTTATTTTGCTCATTTCTATTTTTGTTTTGCCGTCTTCAAGATAAAAGTTTTTAAACTGCGCAATAAATGCGCCGTTATCCGACCAAGGCTGAATGCGCACCATACCTCGCACACCGTGAGTGCCTACGAATTTGCCTATTTCTAAAAATTCTTTTTTCATTTTTTCACCTATATGTAAAAACCCCCGAAACTGCGGGGGTTTAATTAGCGTTTTAGGTAGCCTTGCGGCTACCGTAAAATTTAGTCGATTTCAACAACGATTTTTTCGTGGTTGCGATTAGCGGCAGCGCGCATAACAGTGCGGATTGCCTTTGCAATTCTGCCTTGTTTGCCAATTACTCTGCCCATATCGTCTTCAGCTACGTGAAGGTGATAAACGATTACACCTTCTGCATCTGGTTCATCAACTGTAGCGGTTACCGCATCGGGATTTTCTACAAGTCCTGATGCGATGGTAATAAGAAGTTCTTTCATAGGTAGTACTCCAAATTAAAAATTAAAGAACGCCGTTCTTTTTAAGCAAAGCTTTAACGGTGTCGGTGGGCTGAGCGCCGTTGCCGATCCACTTCTTAGCCTTGTCAGCGTCGATGTTTACGATTGCGGGTTCCTTAGTAGGATCGTAGTAACCGATTTCTTCGATAAAACGACCGTCACGGGGATAACGAGAATCTGCAACAACTACACGATAGAAAGGAGCCTTTTTAGCGCCAATTCTGCGAAGTCTGATTTTTACTGCCATTTTACTGCACCTCCATAAAAGTAAAGTTTATATTTTATTTAAAAGAGATAACTCTTAAAAACCTAAATTATTAAATTGGTTAGGGTTAAAGCCGCGCATCATACGCTTTTTGCCCTTGCCATTCATCTGCTTGAACATTTTTTTCATCTGTTCGTACTGCTTGATAAGGCGGTTAACGTCCTCAACTGTCTGTCCGCAACCCGCGGCAATTCTGCGACGGCGCGAAGCGTTAAGTATTTCGGGCTTACGGCGCTCTTTTGCGGTCATTGACTGAATTATCGCCTCAACGCGAAGCATCTGTCGGTCATCAACGTCTACGTCGCGCAGCTGCTTTTCCATACCGGGAAGCATAGAGAGTACGCTTTTTAAACTACCCATTTTTTTGATTTGCTGAAACTGGTCGAGCAAATCGTTCATATCAAAGCGGTTTTCGGCAAGCTTCTTTGCCGCTTCTTCAGCCTTTTTTTCATCAAGCTGTTGTTCGGCGCGCTCGATAAGTGAAAGCATATCACCCATACCGAGTATACGACTTGCCATTCGCTCAGGGTGAAATTCTTCAAGCTGGTCAAGCTTTTCACCTACGCCTGCGAACATAATCGGCTTGCCCGTAACAGCCTTTACCGACAGAGCCGCGCCGCCTCGGGTGTCGCCGTCGAGCTTGGTAAGTACAACGCCGTCAATTTCGAGTATGTCGTTAAATGCTTTTGCAACATTTACGGCATCCTGACCTATCATAGAGTCAATAACAAGCAAAATGTTGTTGACCTCGACACATTCGGTAATGCGTTTAAGCTCTTGCATCAGCTCGTCATCAACATGCAGACGGCCTGCAGTATCAAGAATAACATAATCGTGACCGTAATCGCGCGCGTACTTTACAGCCTCTACGGCGATTTTTTCAGGCTTTTCAGTACCCATTTCGAAAACGGGTGTTTCGACCTGAGCGCCCACAACCTTTAACTGCTCAATTGCGGCAGGACGGTAGATATCGCAAGCGACAAGCAACGGTCTGTGACCCTTTGATTTTAAAAGTCGAGCCAGCTTTGCGCTGTGTGTGGTTTTACCCGAGCCTTGCAGACCGCACATCATAATAACGGTAGGAATTTTAGACGCTGTTTTTAGTCGCACCTGCTCGCTACCCATTAAAGCGGTAAGCTCTTCATTAACGATTTTTATAACCATCTGCGGCGCTGTAAGGCTTTCCATTACGTTTGCACCAATGCATTTTTCGGTGACGGTGTTGGTAAAGTCCTTTGCAACCTTGTAGTTAACGTCGGCTTCAAGCAGCGCTAAGCGCACTTCACGCATGGCATCCTTAACGTCACTTTCGGTAAGTCGGCCTTTGTTACGAAGCTTTTTAAAAACGCCGTTTATCTTATCGGTAAGGCTTGAAAATGCCATGTGTGTTCACCTCTGTTTTCAAAATTTGTTTACGATGTCTTTTATAGCGTCAAGTTTTTCGGTCTCTGATTTATCACTGTCAATCGCAGATTGAAGAGCCAGAACGTTTTGACACCAGCCACATTCTTCCTCATATTTTTTAAGTTGTAACTCGCCGCGTTTTATAAGGTCGCGTACACCCTGACGAGTGATTTGCTCGTTTTCGGCGATTTCGCTGAGCGACAAATCCTCATTATAATAATGATGCAAAAGATTGCGTTGCTTTTCACTTAAAAAAGGACCGTAAAAATCAAGAAGCGCGCTGAGTGACAAATCCTTTGGCATAGTAAGCGCCCTCCTTGTAAAGTTTTTTGCTTTACAGCAAGAGTGATTATAGCACAAACGCGCCTGACTGTCAAGTTTTTTTCTTTACATTTTTATTATTGAAAAATGTTTATACTCATTATATAATATATACGGTGATTTTAATGTCGATTTTTAAGAAAATATTATCCGCGGCTTTAAGTCTGGTACTTGTACTTGGCTGTCTTTCGGGTTGTGGTGAAAAATATACAGACTCTTATATTTATTTCGAACTGCTTAAAAAGCCACAGACCCTTGACCCCCAGACTGCGCAAAGCGATAGCGAGTTGCTTATAGTTCGCAATATTTATGAGGGCCTTATGCGTACGGCAGAAGACGGAACAATAGTAGGCGGGGTGAGTGATAGCTATTCATACGAAAATCTTACGTACACTTTTAATCTAAAAGATGATGCAGTTTGGAGTAATGGTGAAAAGGTTACGGCTTATGATTTTGAGTATGGGCTGCGCCGCGCGGTTGACCCCAAAATCAAGGCGCCCTTTGTGTCACGCCTTTTTGCAATATCAAATGCCGAGGCGATAAATAGCGGCAACGCAGACGTATCTACACTCGGTGTTAAGGCGGTTGACGAAAAAACTCTTATAATAACCCTTTGCCGTGAGGATAATAATTTTTTAAAAACCCTTACAACAAGCGTTTGTATGCCGTGTAACGAGGAATTTTTTGAAAGCAGTATAGGCAAGTACGGTCTGGATACGGAAAATATTATCTCTAACGGCAGTTATCGACTTACCAAATGGAATAAAGAGGATTTTGGTATAAGGCTTTATAAAAACGAGGAATACAGCGGTATATTTGACGCGCAGAATGCGGCGGTGTTTATCAGTTGTATAGAGGATGAATCGCAGGTTACTCGTTTGTCTGACGGCGACAGTGATATGGCGTTTATGCCGTGTAATGAGCTTGACGCGGCAAAAGCGGCAGGTATGAAAACTGCAAACGTGCAGAATATTTGCTGGTTGCTGACATTAAGCCGCAATTACTCGTCCGAAGTACGTCGCGCGTTTGCGCTCGCATTTTCAAGCGACGTATACAGTAGTTCTTTGCCCGACGGTTTTACTGCGGCAAAATCAGTTTATCCCGAGATATTAGGCATCAATGCCGATGGCATAGGTGCGACGGAATATAATATAGGGGAGGCAAAATCGGTTATGTCGGCGCAGATTGCCGCGATGACAGATAGCAAATTTCCGCAGACAACGCTTTATTATTATGAAACCGACGGTGTAAAGGGGCTTGCAACCGCGATTGTGGGCCACTGGCAACAAAATCTAAGCACCTTTGTAAATATACAAACTTCAACAAATCTTGCCGTAATGCAAACCGAAATATGCGAGAGCACCCTCGATTTTGCGCTTTTTCCCGTAACGGCAAAAAGCGATTCGTTTAGCGAATATGCCAAAAACTTTGCCGCCGTGAGTCGTGCTACCACACCTGACACTTTACAGCAAGAACTGCTAGGAGATAACAATATAATTCCTGTAGCACACCAGACTACTAATATATCATACATACCTTCCCTTGAAAACGTGGTTATGGAAGAGGATAACGGATACATAGATTTTTCTATTATTATTAAACGGTAAAAAAATGGAACCTGCTAAAACAGCAGGTTCTATTTTATTGATGATGCATTATGCATTTTATTATGTCTTTTGAATTGCTGTAAAGCCCTTGATAGCGCGCGGCAATAAAGCTCGTTATTACCGCGGGAATTATGAGCGGTGCGCAGGCAAAACCAAACATTTCGCAGCACAGTAATATTGTGGCAAACGGGCATTTTGTAGCCGCGCAGAAAAGCACCGCCATACCTACTGCGGCGCCCGTGCCTACAGGCAATCCCAAAATCAACGCCATACTGCCGCCGAGTGTTGCGCCGATAAACAGCGTGGGGATAATCTCACCGCCCTTATAGCCTGCCGATATACAAATAACGGTAAAAAGGATTTTTAAAGCAAAGGCTTCATACATTACACTACCCGCAAACACACGCTCTATAATGTCGATTCCGCCGCCGTTATATTCATAATTGCCAACCAAGAGGGTAAGCAAAACAATAATTACACCGCCTATCGCTATTCGCAAGAATTCGTTTTTAAACGCTTTTTTTGCAAATGCTTTTCCAAAATTTAAGCCCTTGCAAAAAATAAATGCGACAACAATACCTGCGGCTGTAATTACGGTTACTTTCCACACAAGAGAAAATGAAAACTGCGGCAAGTCGCCTATATAAAATCTTTCGGGGTGAACTTCAAGCAGGGTAGAAATAATAAACGCCGTAACGCTTGAAATAAATACGGGTAATATAGCAGAAAGACAAAGGCGAGTCAGAATAACCTCAAGCACAAAAACACAAGCGGCAAGAGGAGTGCCAAACACTGCCGAAAAGAGCGCCGCCATACCGCACATAACGGTTATGTGTCGGGAGTCTTCGTCAAGCTTTAAAACGCGGCTTAAAACGTTTGCAACACCGCCGCCTATTTGCAGCGCCGCGCCCTCGCGACCTGCTGATGCGCCAAACAGATGCGATATGAATGTACCGCAAAAAATTGCAGGCGCTAAAAGAAGCGGCAGACTCTGCTCGGTGCGGACACAGTCGAAAACGTTAGTAGTTCCTATATTTTTGACGTGGCACAGCTTATAAATAGCGACCGACAGCAATCCGCCTATAGGCAACAGGTACAGCAGCCAACTGTGTTCTGCGCGTAAATTAGTACCAAAAGCAATAGCTTTTGAAAAGAGAACGCCGCAAAGACCACATATTGCGCCTGTTATAACTGCGGATAGTAGCCAAAAAATAAGTTTTTTGAATTTTTGCATTGATTTTTTATGCCTTCTTTAAGAGTTTTTTAATAAGTAAAATTGTAAAATGCAAAACAAGACCTACGATTATTGCAACAACAAGGTCAAATATAACGGTCAGCGCAAAGGTGAGTACCATTATCAGAGTATCAGTAAAGTTTTTCTGCTTTACAATATTTAAAAAACTGCGCCACTCGCTCATATTATATGCCACAACAAACAAAATAGCGGCAATGGCAGGCATTGGTATCAGCTCTGCAAGCGGCATAAGGAACAACACTACAAGCAACAAAACAATCGCATGCACCATACCTGCAACTCCTGTTCTGCCACCGTTTTTGATATTTGCGGCAGTTCTGGCAATAGCGCCTGTAGCGGGGATGCCGCCAAAAGCGACAGATGCCATATTGCCAAGACCCTGCGCTACAAGCTCGGCATTGGGGTTGTGTTTTGAATCTGTCATACTGTCAGCCACTACGCAGGAAAGCAGCGATTCAATGCCCGCAAGGATTGCTATTGTAAAAGCGTTGGGAATAAGTGATATAACGGTGTTAAGATTGATATCTACCGAGCCCAGCGTAAACTTTGGAAATCCCGACGGTATATTATAAAGTCCGCCGATAGTGCTTACATTATTGCTCAGTGTAGGGATAAATTTAACCAATACGGCGCCCACAACCACCGCTATAAGTGAGGGCGGTACTCTCTTTTCAAGTTTGGGATAAATTATAAGAATCGCAAGACAAACGGCGCCCGCAAGCAGTGACTGCCAATTAAATGTAGAAATGTTGTGTATGTTTGCCTCTACCTTTTCAATAGCTTCAATCGGTGCTTCACCGTTCATATATGTAATACCTAAAAAGTCTTTTATCTGACCTAAAAATATGGTAACGGCAATACCCGCAGTAAAGCCAACTGTGATGGTGCGGGGTACATATTTTATAAGTGAGCCGAGCTTGAGCACACCCATAAGTATAAGTATGATACCCGCCATAAGCGAGGCGATAATCAGCCCAGACATACCTTTGGTTGCCACAATGCCCGCCACAACGGTTGCAAATGCCGCGGTAGGACCTGCAATCTGTACGTTGCTACCGCCAAAAAGCGCCACGATAAAGCCTGCAAAAATTGCGGTGTAGATGCCTTGCTCGGGGTTTACGCCCGATGCCAATGCCAATGCAATGGACAGCGGCATAGCGATTATTGCGACAATTATACCCGCGACAATGTCCTTTGTAAGTTGGCTTTTTGTGTAGTCTTTGAGCGTTTCAAAAAACTTTGGTTTTAAATAAAATTTATTCATTTTTAAGTCCCCTTAAAATATTGAAAATCAAACCAATATAATATATCACAAAAGCTTTCAATTGTCTATCAAAAAATAAGGATTCCAAGAAAATTTCTCAGAATCCTTTTACATTTGTTATTGCATCCACGATACAAAGTGACGCTCATCCTTATATTTTTCACAGTGAATTACCTTATAATGATTGTTGGAAGTGGAAATGTTTTATATTTCCACTAAAAGAGCCGATACAGCGGCTCTAAAACATCCTTGATAATGTCTATGGTCAAGTTTTCTTTGAAAACTTGTTGACAAATCGAATATTTGGCATGGAAATAGCAAATTTTTGCTATTTCCACCTCCGATAGCCATTATAATTTTTCAAGCATATTATCAATTGAGTTATCGTCGTTAAAGTCGATATCGCACGGCTTTTTATGCAACGACCAATGTTCTGTAAGCGACACGGTTTCATTCTGTTGTACCGTTTTTAAGGGACTAAGAGATTCAATCTCTATAAATGTCGCGCAGGTATAGGTTTCAAAGCTGCAATTGTTGTCGGGATATTTTTCGCGTGGGTGATAGGTTTCGTAAGACTTGCGAAAAATATCCTCGCCCAGACAGTAATACGTTTCTGCCTGATTTAAGTCAAACCCGAGTTTTAACGACTGGCCTACGTTAGTATTCTGTCGTAGCGTTACATAGCGGTTGCCAAAATGCAAGCGGCTGTCTGCAAGATTAGTGTAGGGCCATACCGAAATATTACGGTTGGCGAGCAGTCCGGTGTCGTTGTCGTTCATGGGTATAACAAGCGTACCGCCTACAGCCGACACAGTAAGTCCCCAGACGGAAAACTCCTGCGGGGCAGAGGCAATATTTTTAACGCGCATGGTCACTTGCATATTAGCGTCATCAGGGTCCATCATAATTTGAAGCTGTTTTTGTACGCCGTTTTCAGTTTCGGGGTTTGATGTAAATACCGCGCCGTTTTTGGTGATTTCATACTTTACAGGCTGGAGGTCGGGATAATAGCTTGCGGGATAGCTTTCGGGCGATGTCCATATACGGTGACCGCCTAAAATCTCCCACTTTTTGCCTTTGCCGAAAAAGTTTTCGAACTCGGCATCGTCCTTTGGGGTACCTGCCGCACGGTTATCACACATAATGTTTTGCCCACCAACAAAGCCAAAGCGTATAATGCGTGGACCTACGTCTATTGTAACGTATGCTTCAATAACGCCGTTGGTAAGGCACAGCACTTTGCCATAGTCGAGATAATCCTTTAGTTCAGTTTTTATCATAAAAGTTCCTCCGTTTTAAGCAACTTCATTTTTTGTTCTGTTCCGCACTCAAGAGGGTGGCGTAAAGAAAGATTATATATATCGGTAGCGCGACACTCGGTTTCAAATATACGTATTGCGTTAGCGTCAAGCTCTTTTATCTGCGCTGTGCGGGTGATAACAGGTATTATGCCCTGCGGCGATTTAAGATGGTTTAGACCCTGTTCACTAAAGCCCAGCACGCGCACGTAGGGCGGGGTAGTCATAAAAAACTGACTGTCAAATCCCAAAAACGCCGAAAGCACGAGCCGCCTTATCCGCGCCATAGTATATCGCTTGGTCTTTATCATATTACACAACTCGGAAAGTGATGTGGCAACACGCGCTGAAAAATAAATTTTGTTGTGGAGTCCTTCGCTTATATCGGGTAGATTTTTAAAATCATCTGCGGTTTTGGTGCGAAGTGAACACAGTATTGCGTTTTCAAGTCGCGATATATCTGCGATATGCTCGTCTTGTATAATGCCTCGTATTTCGCGTGGCATAAAGCGTTCAGTATAGCCGATATTAGCTTTTTTCAGTTCCTCGCGGATATATGACGACGACACAAACCCGTCGGTAATCTCATCGCTGTCGTGCATAGCGCCTACGCGTTTTAAACAGTGAAATTCTATAGGTAAATTAAGTTTTTTACCAGCTGTTATATATTCTATACCGAGGTTGTCATTAGCGTTTCGCAAGAGGGTAAAATCGACACCCATCTCGGCGGCGGTCTGCTCGCGCGCGACGGCAAAGGTCACACCCGATTTTGCCTTTTCGACAGCTCTTTCAAAAAAACCGTCACTACAAAGCACGTCGGCGGCAGATTTTAACGCGTCAATATCACCGCACTCACTGCCAAAGACAATTTTGTCGCAGCCGAGGTTATATAGCTGCCACACGCCCGCAAGCGCAAAGTTCTGCGTGGTTGACATACTCCAGAGCACAGGCATTTCAGCCACGATATCCACACCACTTAGTAAGGCGAATTTTGCGCGTTGCTGTTTACTGATTATCGCGACATCGCCGCGCTGCACAAAGTTGCCGCTTATGACGCAAATAACGGTCTCGCCCAAAGTATGAGCGTAGTCAATCAAACGCTTATGGCCTGTATGCAGGGGGTTAAACTCTGCAATAATACCGACAGCCGACAAAAAATCACCTCTTTTTGCAAAAATGCACTTGAAAAAACAAAATTGATAAAGTATTATATATGTGTATGTTTATGGAAATATTTTACCATAAAGAAAATAATGTTTCAATATTTAATTTAAGGAGTAATTAAAATGAAAGTATTTGTAGTTAATGCAGGTAGTTCATCACTTAAGTATCAGCTTATTGATATGGACAACGAGGTTGTTTTGGCAAAAGGTCTTTGCGAGCGTATCGGTGTTACAGGTGCTATCACACACAAGGCTGCTGACGGCAGAGTATATAAGGCAGAAACCGATATGCCTACACACAGTGAAGCTTTCCAAGCCGTTGTTTACGCTATGACAAAGTCAGAGGCAAAGGTTATCGACTCTCTTGACGAGGTTACCGCTATCGGTCACCGTGTTGTTCACGGCGCTGAAGAATTTAACAAATCGGCTCTTATCACTGATGAAATGATTGCAAAGGTTCGTGAGTGCAGCGTTATGGCACCGCTTCACAACCCTGCAAATATTTTGGGTATCGAGGCTTGTACCAAAACATTTGGTGACAAGATTCCACAGGTTGGTGTGTTTGATACATCCTTCCATCAGACAATGCCTGCCGAGGCGTACATTTATGCTTTGCCTTATGAGTATTATGAAAAATACCGTGTTCGTAAGTACGGCTTCCACGGCACTTCACACAGCTTTGTAAGTGATAGGGCTGTTGACCTTGAGGGTAAAGATAAAAAGGACCTTAAAATTATTACCTGTCACCTTGGTAACGGTTGTTCAATAAGCGCTATTAAAGATGGTGTTTGCATTGATACATCAATGGGCTTTACTCCACTTGACGGCTTTATGATGGGTACACGCTGTGGTACACTTGACCCGTCAACCCTTACATATATTGCCGAAAAAGAGGGACTCACATTCGCTGACATTGATTCTATCTGTAATAAAAAATCGGGTGTTTTGGGTATTTCGGGCGTATCGAACGACAACCGCGATGTTGCGGCTGCTGCAGCAGAAGGCAACACACGCGCTCAGCTCGCTATTGATATGCAGCGTTATCAGATTCTTAAATTCGTTGGCTCTTATGTTGCCGCTATGAATGGTGTTGATACCATCGTATTCACAGGCGGTATCGGCGAAAATGACGAAGAGCTTCGCGAATATATCTGCGAAAATCTTGCATACCTTGGCATTAAGCTTAATGCAGAGGCGAACAAGGTTCACGGTGAAGAAATTAAGATTTCTACCGATGACAGTAAGGTTAATGTTTACATTATTCCTACCAACGAGGAGCTTAAGATTGCCCGTGATACAAAGGCTATTGTAGAGGCGCTTTAATTTTAAAATAATGTTAAGAAAGGGCGGAAAATAACAAACTTATCGGTGTGTTATTTTCCGCTTTGTTAATTATGAATATAACTGAACTTAAACAAAACATACAAAACGGAAAATTTGATAAAGATTTCACCATGCTTTATGGGGATATTCAATCTGCAAGAGCGCGCTATATTGATGCTGTGGATGAATTTGTAGAGCTTTACGGTGAGCGTGACAATATCCGTCTTTTTTCTGCGCCGGGACGCACCGAAATCGGCGGTAATCACACTGACCATCAGCATGGTATGGTGCTTGCAGGCAGTGTTAATCTTGACGTTATTGCCGTTGTGTCGGCAAATGGCAGTGACACTGTGCGTATTAAATCCAAAGGTTATGAGATGGATGAAATCTGTATAAATGACCTTGAGATTAAAGAAAGTGAAAAGGGCAAAGCATGTGCGCTTATTTGCGGTGTGCTTGCCGCATTTAGTCAAAACGGATATAACATTGGCGGATTTGATGCATACACCACATCCAATGTGCTTAAAGGCTCGGGGCTTTCATCTTCGGCGGCATTCGAGGTGTTGGTGTCAAATATTGTAAACGGCTTGTTTAACAACGCTGCTGTTGACGCGGTAAGTATTGCAAAATATTCACAATTTGCCGAGCGCGAATATTTTGGCAAGCCGTGCGGTCTGCTTGACCAGATGGCATCAAGCGTAGGCGGTTTTACATATGCCGATTTTTGCGATCCGCAAAATCCCATTGTTGAAAAAATTGACATTGATTTAGGCAAGTCAAATCATACGCTTTGTGTTGTTGATACAGGTGGTAACCACGCGGATTTAACACAGGATTATGCAGATATTACGCTTGAGTGCAAGGCGGTAAGCAATGCCTTGGGTGTAGAGTTTTTGCGCGATGCCGATGAGGATGAGTTTTATAAAAATATATCCTTAATACGTGAAAAATGCGGTGACCGAGCAATTATGCGCGCTATACACGTGTTTAATGAAAACCGTCGTGTGCTTACACAAAAAGCGGCTTTGAAACGCGGCGACTTTAACACTTTTTTTGCGGCTGTTAAGCGTTCGGGCGAGTCTTCTTATGATTTGCTTCAAAATATCTATTCACCAAGCAATCCAAAGCAGCAGGCAATATCTTTGGCGCTGACACTCACAAAGCAGTTTTTAAACGGTCACGGCGCATACCGTGTGCATGGCGGCGGCTTTGCGGGAACAATTCAGTGTTATATACCTAACAGAATGTTTGACGATTATAAGCAGATGATTGAGTCGGTGTTTGGCGATGGCGCATGTGTAAGGCTTTTTGTTCGCCTTGTTGGTGGTTATGAGTTAAGAGGTGAATAATATGACCGAAAGCATCTGGAACGGTTTTAAAAGGTTAGACTTTAATTTTGAGGGTAGATATTGCATACTTATATGCCCCGATAATGCGGTTGAGGGCAAAAAATGGCTGTATCGCACCGAATATTTCGGCGCTTTTCCTGATTTAGAGCTATCAATGATTAAAAAGGGTTATCATCTGGCTTATATGACCAATACTACCCGTATGTGTCCCGAGTCAGATACTGATATGCGGCACAAGTTTTGTGAATATATGAGTGAGCAATTCGGTCTTAATTCCAAGTGTGCTTTGATAGGTTATTCTTGCGGCGGTATGCAGGCGGTATATTTTGCTGCAAAATATCCACAACACGTGGCGTGCGCTTATCTCGACGCGCCTGTTATGAACTATTTAAGCTGGCCTTTTGCTTTAGGTATGAGTCAGGATGATCGCTCACAAGAGTTTATTGACAATATGGGTATGTCACTTTCGGATTTGTTAAATTTCAGAAATCACCCAATTGACCAAAAAGAAAAGCTTTTAAAATCGGGCGTTCCAATAATGTTAGTCAGTGGTGACAGCGATAAAACCGTACCTTTTTGCGAAAACGGACAGTTGCTTTATGATTATTTCAAGCAAAACGGCGGTAATATAGAGCTTATAATAAAACCCGGCGGTGACCACCACCCACACGGTCTGACCGACAATACTCCAATTGTTGAATTTATAGAAAAATATTACTAAACAAAAATGCTCTGCTTTTTAAAGCAGAGCATTTTTAAAACAATTAAAGTCCTGTTGCCTTAAGATAATCGGCATAAGCCTTTTCCCAAAGCTCGTTTTCATTTGGCATATAGGTTTTGATTTCGGTTGAGTTAGATACTATTTTTCTGATTTCTGCAAAGTCGGAAATTTCATCTAAGGCGCTAAACGCAACACCAATATTACCCATAACGGTAGCTTCGGTAGGACCTGCGAGAACGGGAACATTACAAGCATCACTTGTCATCTGGCAAAGCAATCTGTCCTTGATACCACCGCCTAAAATATTAATGCTGTGATATTTCTTTTCGTCCATATTGTTAAGTGTATTAAATGTGTACTTATATTTCATTGCAAGGCTTTGATAAATACAGCGCATAACCTCACCACGAGTCTGAGGTACATATTGACCTGTTTTTTCGCAGTATTCCTTTACTCTGCGCGGTAGATTGCCTGAAGGTTCAAATGCGGGGTCATCAACATTTATAAAGCATTTGAACGGTTCGCTTGCAAGAGCCTCTTTTTCGAGTACGTCAAAGCCAACCTCTTCACCTTCGCGGCGGAACTGACGGCGTGATTCCTGAATAAGCCACAGACCCATAATGTTTTTAAGGAAACGAGTTGTGTCCTCAAAACCGCCTTCGTTGGTAAAGTCGGCTTTTGAAGCCTCAGCGGTAAGAATCGGTGTTTTGCTTTCAATACCAAAAAGGCTCCAGGTGCCACAGCTTATATAAACAAAGTCATCGCGGTCGGTGGGAGTGGCGACTACGGCAGAAGCGGTATCGTGTGAGCCTACTGCGATTACAGGCACCTTGTTGCAACCCAACTCTTCACAAATCTCGTCAGACAAAAATCCATATATATTACCTGGTTTTACGATAGGTGCAAAAATTGATTTTGGTAATCCCAAGCGTTCGATAAGCTCAAAATCCCAATCCTTTGTATATGGGTTAAGCAGATTAGATGTAGAGGCTATGGTTGCCTCCTCTTTTATTTCACCTGTAAGCATATAACCGAAAAGGTCGGGTATCATAAGCATTTTGTCAGCACGTTCTAAAATATCAGGCTCGTTAAATTTTAAATACATAAGCTGATAAATAGTATTAAAGTGTATAAACTGCAAACCTGCTTTGCTGTAAAGCTCGTCTTTAGAAATGATTTCAAAAACTTTTTCGGGTATGTCGTGTGTTCTGTTGTCACGGTAGTGATATGGGTTTGCAAGCAGTCTTCCTTTTTTATCAAGCAATCCAAAATCAACACCCCAAGTGTCAATGCTTATAGCGTCAAAACCACCCTCGTTTACAGCCTTGGTAATACCCGTCTTTATCTCAAAGAAAAGACGAAGCACGTCCCAAAACATACTACCGCGTACTACAACAGGATCGTTTGAAAAACGGTGAATTTCTTTCATATTGATTTTGCCGTTTTCTAAAGTGGCAAGCATAGCTCTGCCGCTTGAAGCGCCAAAGTCAAAGGCGAGAACTTTTTTCATAGATAATCCTCCAATAAAGTTATTACCTATTAAATATACCAAATAAATTTTAATTTGTCTATAACTTACTTGTAAAAATTTGTTATATACGGTATAATTTGATTATGAAAGATTTATGGAACTATTTAAAAGAAGCGCAAAAGCCCATATTACTTTACGGTATGGGTAACGGAGCCGATAAAATTATATCGGTATGTGATAGATACGGTATTGAAATATCAGGTGTTTTTGCATCTGACGGTTTCGTGCGCCAAAAAACATTTCATGGGTTTAAGGTCACTGACTATAATACCGCAAAAGAGAATTTTGACGATATGATTGTGCTTGTGTGTTTTGGCTCGGCATTGCCCGAAGTACTCGGCAATATCAGACGAATTGCAAGTGAACAAGAATTATACGCGCCTGACGTGCCTGTATACGGCGACGTGCTTTTTAATATGGAATACGTGCTCGATAATCGGGAACGACTCGAAAATGTTTATAACATTCTTGCTGACGAGCAATCAAAAAAAGTTTTTGAGAACGCCGTTATGTATAAACTGACGGGCAAAATAGACTATCTTTTTGACTGCGAGACACAGCCCTGTGAGATATATGAAAATATATTGAAATTCAGTGATAGCGAGACCTATTTTGACCTTGGCGCATACCGCGGCGACACGGTAGAGGAATTTTTATCAAACACAGACAGTTATAATCATATAGTTGCCGTTGAGCCTGACAAAAAAACCTATAATAAGCTGTGCGCGGCTACCGCGGATATAGAAAATATATCAAATATAAACGCTTGCGTCAGTGATATTGACGGTGAGGTTTTATTTGATATGCAGCATTCGCGCGGATCAAGCGCAGGGCAGGGCAACGGTAGTATAAATTCGATGACGTTAGATACGTTGTCAAAGGAAAGTACGCCTACGTATATAAAAATGGATATTGAGGGAGCTGAGGTTGCCGCGATAAAGAGCGGCGCGGACACAATAATTCGTTATAAACCAAAAATGCAGATAGCCGCCTACCACCGCAGCGAAGATTTAATTGCCGTGCCCGAAAACGTTTTGAATTTACGGAATGACTACAAGATTTATCTGCGTCATTTCCCCTCGCTTCCGTGTTGGGATATGTCATATTACTTTGTATGATGTAAAAAATTGCCGTTTTATTGTAATTTAACACAATATGAACGGCATTTTTTCTTGACAGAGCATAAATATAGTGGTAAAATTATGTAGATAAGTTTAGTTTGTATTGGTGGAAGTTTTGGCGAAATTCCATGAGTACCCTAATATTTATTGAAACGGGGCTAAAACAGCGATCCCCGACAGATGTTTTATTTTTGTTTTCTGTGAAATCGCTTTATTATATAAAGGAGGGACATAAAATGCCCACAAATCCGATTTTTTATGTAATTTTCGGCGCTGTTGCGTTAGTGCTTTGTGTTATTGGCTTTGTTGCAGGCTCGGCTTTTCGCAAGAAATCTGCCGAAAAAACCATCGGCTCTGCCGAGACAGAGGCAAAACGCATACTTAATGACGCGATGAAGACCGCCGAAACCCGTAAAAAAGAAACCTTACTTGAAGCTAAGGAAGAAATTCACCAACTCCGTCAGGAAACCGAAAAGGATCTTCGCGAAAGAAGAGCAGAGGTTCAAAGACAGGAGCACAGACTTCAGCAAAAAGAGGAAACTCTTGACCGCAAGACCGATAATCTTGAGGCTAAAGAAGAAAAACTCCAGGAAAAAGCAAAACAAATTGACGCTAAAATTGAAGAATGCGAACAGCTTAAACGCAGCCAGCTTGAAATGCTTGAAAAAATTTCAGGTCTTTCAAAAGAACAGGCAAAGGCAAACCTTTTGCAGATGCTTGAGGGTGAGCTCACTCACGAAAAAGCAGTTAAGATTATGGAATTTGAACAGCAGACTCGTGAGGATTCTGACAAGCTTGCGCGCGAGGTTATTGCTCACGCAATTCAGCGTTGCGCCGCCGACCACTCGTCAGAGATTACGATTTCTGTAGTGCCGCTTCCAAACGATGAAATGAAAGGTCGTATCATCGGCCGCGAGGGTAGAAATATCCGAGCTATCGAAAATGCGACGGGCGTTGACCTTATCATTGACGACACACCCGAGGCAATCACCGTATCAAGTTTTGAGCCTATTCGCCGCGAAATTGCGCGTGTAACGCTTGAAAAGCTTATTGTTGACGGACGCATTCATCCCGCAAGAATTGAGGAAACTGTTGCAAAGGCTACCGCTGAGGTAGAGGCTATAATCAAGCAGCAGGGTGAACGCGTAATGGTTGAAAGCGGAGTTCACAATCTGCACCCCGAGCTTATAAAGCTTCTCGGTCGTTTGCATTTCCGTACCAGCTACGGTCAGAACGTGCTTAACCACTCGCTTGAGGTATGCTATCTTTCAGGTCTTATCGCGGCAGAGCTTGGCGCTGACGTAACCCTTGCAAAACGCGCGGGACTGCTCCACGACATAGGTAAGGCAATCGACCACGAGCAAGAAGGCTCACACATTCAACTTGGTGTTGAGGCTGCTAAAAAGTACCGTGAAAACGAGGCTGTTATTCATGCAATTCACGCTCACCACGGCGACGTAGAGGCTAAGACCGTTATCGCTTGCATTGTTCAGGCGGCTGACGCTATAAGTGCTGCTCGTCCGGGAGCAAGACGTGAAAACATTGAAAGTTATATCAAGCGTCTTGAAAAGTTAGAGGAAATCGCCAAGTCCTTTAACGGTGTTGAAGATTCTTATGCTATTCAGGCAGGCCGTGAGGTACGTATCATAGTTAAGCCCGAGGCTGTAAATGATGACCAGATGGTTATTATGGCTCACGATATCGTTCAGAAGATCGAAAGCGAGCTTGAATATCCGGGTCAGGTTAAGGTAAATATTATACGTGAAAGTCGCGCAGTCGACTACGCGAAATAATTCAAAAAATAAAACGTCCACCGCGAGGTAGACGTTTTATTTTTTGTTTTAAATTATACCTTCCATAAGGCCTGTTTCGTAAAGTTTTTCACCGTCATATTTAACAGTCTTGATTTCATAAGCGCCAAACTGCAAAGTAATTTCCGCGTGATAGAATGACAGACGGCAGTTTTGTTCGCTTTCGGTTGGGTTAAACAGTCTTATAACGTAACCGTCGTCTTTTTCGGCTTTCTTTAGCGTATTCAACGTTATAACGTCGGTATTCAAAAGCTTTACGGGAGATTGCGGCAGTTTGCCGATACCCGTTGGGTAGAAGGAAAGCGCCATCGGCTTCATATTAAAGTGTTGAGCCTTTCTTGCAACACAAGACTTTAACTCATCCTTTTTGCCAACGCTGAACATAAAGCTAAAGTCACGCTCGCCCTGATCAATATATGGCATATAGCGGTCTTGCGGCATAACAATGCGGTCGTCAAGCGGATGCGCGCAGTATGATGCCGAGCGAAGCAACGTGTATTTCAGATTACCCGATTTGCTGTCAAAGCAAGATCCGTAAATACCGTTATTGATTGCAACAAAGCAGTTGTCATTATCTGACACAGTGATGTATTTTTGGGAAACGTTTTCTTCAAAATTATCCTTGAGTTGTTCTTCGCCATAGGGTTGCTCGCCAACACAAATGCTATCTTTTAAGGCGGTAGGAATGTTAAGGCGAAGCAACCTTTGTTTTTCGCCCCAGTTAACGCGAACATCAAGTCTTAAATCTCCGCTTTCTCCTAAAATGTATTTAACAACAGCAAAGGAATTTTTGTAACCAAACACAGCCTCTACGATTGTTTCAACATCGCCGTCCTCAATAATGTGAACAGAAGGTATTTCGTTTTCAAGATACAAAAACTCTTTCGCTTGTGCAGGCGAGAGCAATTTGAATTCGCCAACTTTTTCTTTAAAGGCAGTCACCATCATACCCCACGGGTCAAAGTCGTCGTCGAAAACTTCCAGACCAAAGGCCCCACCATCAATGTAGTTTTTACCGTTTTTGATATACTCGTCAACAAGACCTGTAGTTGTGTTGATTTTTACAGTTGTGCCACCGCGATTTATTATGAAATATCCATTTTCTTGCGCCGCATTAAGCGCGGGACGCTCTTCAAACGTTTCAAAAGCACAGTCGAAACGATTAAGCGTCATTGGAGCGAGAGTCGCCCTAAATACTACACGTTTTCTCCAGTTAAGAGGGATAGTGCTATATTCTTTTTCGCACTGTGAAGGAATAATTTTGCCATCTTTATCATAAACGATAGGCTTCATAAAATATAGGTTGCGGTCTTGGTCCCAAAGATTGAATTCGCAAACGATATCTTCTGTAATTTCATATGGGTAGGGGTTGTAAACAAAAACAGGTATTTTGTCGCTGTCTGCTTTTGTCTGACCAGCTGCCAGCGCAAAAAACGCTTTTGCTTTAAGACGGGTAAGGATTTCAATGGCGTGGTCCATCATACGAATGCCCATTTCTTCGGCAGGTTGTATGGAAGAGCCGGGTAAAACATCGTGGAATTCTACCGTCATAATATCGTACATAGCATCGGCGAGCTCTTTGAAAGGATATTCCATAAGACCTTCGTTTGCTGCGTGCGAACACATAATTTCGGTAAGGTAGTATATGTTTTCAGCGGCTCGGTGTTTTTGTTTTACACGTACCTGTGACGTGTAACAACCTACCGCCCAACACCAAAGACTATGGTCAAACTCGGGCAATTCGTGATGCTTTATCGCTTCGGCAAGATACTGCTCGGGAGTTGAATGTATAATATCGTCACCGTTTTTTTGCACTTCCGCTTTTAAGTCAATCAAATCGTCTAAATCTTTTTTTGACGGACCGCCACCGTGATTTCCAATACCCCAAAGTCGCATATTGATATCGTTTTCGGGGCATATTTTCACCATGTTTCGCATTACCTCTGCCGCCTTGCCTTTTGGTGAGTTGTACCATCCGTCAGGACGAATACCGACGATCTTTGAACCGTCATAGCCTACCCAGGTGTATTCTTTGGCGGGCAGGGTCAAAAAGTTTGGCATAGGACGCATATGTATATAGCCTTTATATCCGCTTTTTGCCATAATCTGAACAAGTCCGCGACTGTGACCAAACGAGTCAAAGTTGATGGCGACATGCGGTACCTTGTTGAATTTTTCCAGAAAATATTTTCTGCCCGAAAGTATCTGACGCACAAAGCTTTCACCCGATGGCATATTACAGTCGGGTTGTACGTGCCAGCCACCCATGATGTGCCATTTGCCCAAATTTACGAGCTTTTGTATACGGGCAAAAAGCTCGGGGTCGTATTGCTCTATCCAATCATATAGCAATACTTCATTGTGACAAAAGATATAGTCTTCATATTGCTCGCAAAAATCTGCAGCGATACGAAATGTAGAAAGTGCTTCTGCAGCGCCTTCTTCCCATTCCCATTGCCATATTGGGTCTAAGTGGGCATTACAAATCATATAAGTTTTTTTACCCATAAAAATTCTCCTTTATTCAAGCGTATATTCAAATGTTAGTTTTGATATACCGTAATTTCCTTTTATCATAATAGGATAAGTACTTTGCGGTTTATCGCAAAGTGCGGATAAACGCTTAAAATTATCATCTACTTCAATTAACGCATCGGCTATCTCCCGAGTGCCTATAATTTGTTTAAAACCTGCTTGCTTGTAAAAAGCGATAACGCCTTCACTCGACGGCTTTAAAAAATACAGAGTATCCTTTTCAAGCTGTGTTTCGTTAAAAAGCTTGCTCATAAGTCCTTTGTGACGAAAATCGGTGTGTGTGGTTACTGCGTAAATGTAATAAGCGGGTGTTTTATTATTTTTAAAGTTTAGGGTGCAGGGAATTTTAAAGTACATAGCCGCAACTATGCCGTCTTTTTGCAGAATTTCTACATTATCGAAAAAAAGGTCGAACAACATAGTGTCAAACGCTTTGTCCTCGCCAAAGGCGTTTTTGTATAGATTTTCACACTGTTCACGTATTGTCATATATTTTCCTTTTTGGTACAGAGGTATTTTGGCAGTAATATTTCGGGTTTATAGGATAATTTTGAACGGCGCAAGCCTTCAAGTCCTAAATCGTCCTCGCGATTTATATATTTATAGTCCTGAGCGTTTCTTGCCGCAAACTCGCGGTTTATAACGGTATAGGCGGTCTCAAAGCCAGCTATTGCCTTTTCAATATGAATATTATAAACGTTTTGGTTTATGGACGAACCCAAAGTAAAAGCGACAACACGGTCGTCGATAACAATCGCTCCGCCTTTAATGTCAAGTATATCCATATTATCAAGCATAAGCGAGGTGCCAAGCATTTCGGTTTTCAGTTCATCATCCATACTGCCTTTACTCTGTGAATACCAGATTTCAGCGCAGCGCCGAACCTTATCAATATTGTCAGCAGTGATGTCCTCGTAATGCCAATCAAATTGCTTGGAAAACGCCGATATGTGATTGCGCTTGGAATGATATTTTTTGCCCGAAAGATTTACAAGGTCAAAAGAATTGTAGATATAATCGAACTCGTTACGGCTTTCATAAATATCGTAATATCTGCCGTAAAGGGCTTTGAACTCGTCAAACCGTTTGCCCGCCTGCGCCCAAATATTAGGGTAGGGGTTGCCTGTGTGCTCTATAATTTTTTCAAAACCCGTTTTCATATTGCCGAAAGGCAGGCTGTAGGTAACAATATTATCATCATATGATTTTAAAAACAGCATACCGTCCTCAATGCAGTAGCAGTTGTTATACAGCGGTTGCCAGAGCAGCAGGTTTACAAAGCTTAACTCGCAGGTAAGCTCGTCGGCATTATGTAAAAACGGTATAAGTTTTTCTTTATCCGATAAGGTTATTTTTTTAAATTCCATTGATTTTCAGGACCTTTGTATTTCTCTTAGGCTGACGAGAGTCGAGCACGTTACGGTTTCGCTCGCCACCTTTTACTGCCCTTCTTGCGTTCATTTTTGTAAGGCGACAGCCTTACTGCAAATTTCACGCTGCGCCTTTCATCAAAAGGCGGCTGAGAGAAACTCTTTGACCTGCCAAATAAATAATTTTTTGGAGAGGCGAAATCGAAGAGTGCAGTAATACTGTCGTATTACAAACGATGAGATAAGAAAAAACATAAAATTATTATTTGTCAGGCGTGACGGGTTCGACCCTCGCCAGCCTACCACAATAATACCACATTTTTGCTTTAATATTCAACAAAAAAATAACATATTTTAGTATTATGGTGGATTGTTGATAGCGGAAAATCGCAAAAAACTGTAAAAAATGCATAAACGATTTTTTAAAAAGCATATTTTTTATAAAATTTTTATGCAAAATATACAAAAAATGATATAAATATTGTTTTTCATACCACTTGAAAATCTAATAAGAATATTGTATTATAATGTAGAGAATAATAAAATTGAAATTTTTATATCTTTTATATGGAGATGTTGTTATGACAAAATATACCATTACCGCGCTTAAAGAAATGTTAGAGCGCAAATTATCTCATAATTTTGGTGTAACACCCGAGCAAGCCTCTGACGATATTTTTTATAAGGCAACCGTACTGGTGCTGCTTGATATTATGAGTGAACGTAAGGCGAGTTTTAAAAAGGCTGTTGACGAACAGGAAAGCAAGACCATCTATTATTTAAGTATGGAGTTTTTGATGGGACGCTCGCTTAAGAATAACCTTTACAACCTCGACCTTACCGAAACTATGCGCAAGGCGCTTAAAAGCTACAAGGTAAACCTTGATAACTTGTTTGAGCTTGAACCCGACGCAGGACTTGGTAACGGCGGTTTGGGTAGACTTGCGGCGTGTTTTCTTGACGGACTTTCAAGCAACAGTTATTCAGCTATGGGATACTGCATTAAGTATGAGCTTGGTATTTTCCGTCAGAAGTTGGTTGACGGATGGCAGACCGAAATGCCTGATTTCTGGCTTCCCGGCGGCGAGGTTTGGCTTGAGCCACGTCCTCACTCTGCGGTAGACGTTCATTTTGATGGATATATTGACGATTGGTGGGACAACAATTATCACCATGTTGAACATAAAGACTACCTTAATGTGCGCGCTATGCCTTATGACCTTAAATGCGCAGGCAAAGACGGAAAGACAGTAAATGTGCTTCGACTTTGGAGCGCTGAGTGTCAAGACTTTGATATGTCGGCATTTAGTCAGGGCGATTATGTGCGCGCTATTGAGCAACGCGCATCGGCTGAGGCCATTTCAAAAATACTTTATCCCGAGGATAAGCACCCCGAAGGTAAATCGCTTCGTCTTCGTCAGCAGTATTTCTTGGTATCGGCATCGGTACAGGACATTCTTAATCGTCACATGCGCAAATACAGCACGTTGGAAAATTTGCCTGATAAGGTTGCAATTCATATAAACGATACCCATCCCACGCTGGCTATTCCTGAACTTATGCGTTTGCTTCTTGACGAATGTGGCTACTCTTGGGAAAAGGCTTGGGATTTGGTAACACGCACAGTAGCGTACACCAACCACACCATTATGGCTGAAGCGCTTGAGTGCTGGCAGGTATCTCTCTTTAAAGAAAGAATGCCACGTATTTATCAGATAGTACAGGAAATTGACCGCCGCTATCGCGAAGAGGTTATCGCCAAAACAGGTGACTTTGCTCTTGCTGAGCGCACAGCTATTATTTCAGGCGGTGTTGTTCGTATGGCAAACCTTTGTGTTGCGGCTTCTCACACAGTAAACGGCGTGTCAAAGCTGCATAGTGATATTATTAAAGACCAACTCTTTAATGACTATTATAAAATGACACCTGATAAGTTTACCAATGTTACTAACGGCATAGCCCACCGCAGATGGCTGTGTCAGGCAAACCCAGAGCTTACTGCATTTTTATCAGAGCTTATAGGCGACGGCTTTATCAAAGACGCTTCAAAACTTGAAAAGCTTTTGGAATTTGCTGATGATAAAACTGTTCTTAACCGACTTGCTGAAATTAAGCACGGCAACAAGGTGCGACTTGCAAACTATATAAATCAGAATATGGGTGTCAGCATTGACCCGAATTCAGTAGTAGATATGCAGGTTAAAAGACTTCACGAGTATAAGCGTCAGCATATGAACGCTTTGCATATTATAACCGATTATCTTTATCTTAAAAATAATCCAAATGCGCCCTTTACACCCAAAACCTATATATTTGGCGCAAAGGCGGCACCTGGTTACTTGTTTGCAAAAGAGATAATTCAAATGATTTACAAGCTGTCGGTAGTTATAAACAATGACCGCGCAGTAAACGATAAATTGAAGGTATTATTCCTTGAAGATTACCGAGTTACCTTGGCTGAGCTTATGATACCTGCGGCAGAAATAAGCGAGCAAATCTCACTTGCATCTACCGAGGCAAGCGGTACAGGTAATATGAAATTTATGATGAACGGTGCAATTACACTTGGTACCGAAGACGGCGCAAATGTTGAAATTCACAGCGCTGTTGGCGACGATAATATCATAATTTTCGGTATGCAGACTCCCGAGGTTTTAAAACTGCAAAAAACAGGTTATTCACCGATGCAGTATTACAACAATAATCAGAATCTGCGTCATGCGCTTGACTTTATTGGCAGGGGAATTGACGGCAAGCAGTTTGATAATATTTATAATACGTTAAAAAATGTTGACAATTATATGGCGCTTGCCGATTACGCTGACTATTGTGAAGCGCACAAAAAGGCTATTGAACTTTACAACCAGCCTGATGTGTGGAACAAAATGTCACTTACCAACATTGCTGCCTCAGGTATTTTTGCGGCAGACCGTTCAATTGACGACTATGCAAAGAATATCTGGCACTTAGACAAAGTGAAGTAAAAAAAGATATGAATTATTATCCCTATGACTCGCGAAACAGTTTATACCGTTCAAGTCTTGGAGCCGTACCCGCAGGTGAAAGCCTGTGGATACGGCTATTGTTGCATAAAGACGCGTGTGTAGATACTGCCTTCTTACGTATAGTAAACGACAGCGATAATTCACTTTGTGAAGTAACGATGAGCGCTGGCGAGTGGCTTTGTGACTACCGTTTTTATGAATGTGAATTAACACTCGATGAGGGACTTTATTGGTATGATTTTCGCTATACAAGCGCCCACGGTGAATTTTATGTAGTAAAAAGTGATCATTCCTTGGGCGTTGTGTCACAGCAGTGTGGCGAGCGTTTTCAACTTACCGTATACGATAAAGATTTCACTACACCCACATGGCTTATGGGCGGTATAATTTATCAGATCTTTCCTGACCGCTTTTATAATTCAGGCGAGCCGAAACAAAACGTACCTACTGACCGCTTTGTGTGTCAGGATTGGGGCAAGACACCCGAATATCGTCAAAATATCGGCGCATGCTCGCTTGGTAACGATTATTACGGCGGCGACCTAAAAGGTATAGAACAAAAATTGTCGTATCTTGCCGATTTGGGTGTAAGCTGTATATATTTAAATCCTATATTTGAAGCTCATTCCAATCATCGTTATAACACTGCGAATTATGAGAAAATTGACTCACTTTTAGGCGACGAGGACGATTTGAAAAATCTTTGCGAAGCCGCTAAAAAACAGGGCATTCGGATTATTCTTGATGGTGTTTTCTCACACACGGGTGACGACAGCATCTATTTTAACCGCACAGGCAGATACGGCGACGGAGGTGCGTACCGCGATTATAATTCGCCATACCGTCAGTGGTTTAAGTTTTATGATTATCCCCACGGATACGATGCTTGGTGGGGTATTAAAACTCTGCCTGAAACCAACGAGGATAACGAGGCTTTCACCGAATATATCACAGGTAAAAACGGTATTTTGCGAAAGTATTTAAAAATAGGTATCAGCGGCTGGCGGCTTGATGTTGCCGATGAACTGCCTGATAAATTTTTAGACAAAGTACGTACTGCCGTAAAGGATGAAAACAAAGACGCATATATATTGGGTGAGGTATGGGAAGATGCAAGCAATAAAATAAGCTATGGCGCGCGACGTAAGTTTTTAAGAGGCGGTCAGCTTGACAGTGTTATGAACTATCCCTTTGCCAATGCAATCTTGAATTTCATAAAATACGGCGGCGGTGATGTGCTTAGCGAAACAGTGCATACGGTGCTTGAAAATTATCCGAAGTGTTCGGTTCATACGCTCATGAATCATTTGGGAACACACGATACCGCGCGTGTGCTCACGGTGCTTGGTAAAACTGACAGTTTTGTTGGCGATCGCGCTTGGCAATCACATCAAAAACTTTCAGATTTTGAATATGAGTGCGGTGTAAAGCGGCTTAAAGCGGCGGCTGTTATTCAATATACTTTACCGGGTGTACCGTCACTGTTTTACGGTGACGAGGCAGGTGTAGAGGGCTTTGGCGACCCGTTTTGTCGCGCTACTTACCCGTGGGACTGTGAGGATTTAAGCCTTTTAGAGTTTTATAAAGCTTTGGGTATGGCGCGAAAAGATTGCAAAGCCTTTACCGACGGTGATTTTTATACCATTTACACCGACGATAATGTTATTGCCTACACTCGTAAAAATACAAAGGGCAGTGCGTTTATTGCTGTAAATCGCGGCACGGATATGGTTAATATAACCGTTCCCGATGAGTTTATAAACAGCAAAAATATTTTTGGTGTTTTAGCAAAAGATGGCGAGGTTACATTGTGCGAATATGAGTACACTATAATTTGTGTATAAAATTTATGTTGTTTTCTTTTAAAAAAGATGATATAATGCATTTGAAATAAAATGTTTCGGAGGATGAATATGTCTAAAATTATAATATCAAGCGACAGCACGTGTGATTTAAGTGCCGAGCTTAAAGAAAGATATGATGTAAGAATTATTCCCCTTGGAGTTACCTTGGGCGACAAGGTTTACCGTGACGGTATCGATATTAATCCTGATGATATTTACGCTCATCATGCAAAGACAGGTGAACTGCCCAAAACAACTGCGGCTAATGTTGGCGAGTGTATTGATTATTTTACCGACCTTACAAAAGACGGTGATGCTGTAATTCACTTTACAATCAGCTCAACGATGTCCTCTACCTATAGCAACGCTTGTCTTGCTGCGGCAGAATTTGAAAATGTTTATGTAATAGACAGTAAAAATTTGTCAACAGGCGGCGGACTTTTGGTTGTATCAGCTGCTGAAATGGCAAAAAGCGGTATGGAAGCGGGCGATATTGTTGCCGAGCTTGAAAAACTGATTCCTTACGTTGACGCGTCTTTTGTTATTGACAGTCTTGAGTATCTGCACAAGGGCGGACGTTGTTCGGCTCTTGCTATGATGGGCGCCAATTTGCTTAAACTGAAGCCTTGTATCGAGGTTAAGGATGGCAGTATGGGCGTCGGCAAAAAATATCGCGGTGTTTATGGTAGAGTGCTTTCGGAATATGTAGACGAAAGACTTCAAAATATCGACGATATAGATAATAGACGAGTTTTTGTAACACACGCAGGCTGTGACAGCGAAATCGTAAACGCCGTGGTGGAACAGGTTAAGTCAAAGGGCATTTTTAAAGAAGTGTTCTTAACACGCGCAGGTTGTACCATATCATCTCATTGCGGCGCAAATACATTGGGCGTGCTGTTTATTCGTAAGTCACCAATTAAATAAAATTGCATAGAATAAAGCAGGGGCGCGAAAGGATATCCTGCTTTATCGGCGGTAGCAATTTGCTATCTTCAAAATCACCGATTATTGCCCCTTTAATATATAAAAACTCCCCGACTGTTGTCGGGGAGTTTTTCTTTAGGTAAGAAGTAATAGGTAATAGGGAAGAGGAAAGGTGTTCGCGTTCCGCGAACGGATAAAACACAAAAATTATCGAATTTCGATAATAAAATTATTGACAAACGATAATTTATGTGGTATATTACAGTTAGAAAATGGTTTTGGAGGTAATTTTTATGTGGAATAGAAAACGCTCGGTAACATTGTCAATAGTGGTGTGCTTTGTATTTGTGGGCATACTCACAGCGGCGCTGTTTATAGGTCCTTGGTTTGTAAAAACTTGGTTTACCGTTTATCGCGGTTGGGCGGAAAACGGTGAGGCGATGCGTAATATGTCAACCTTATTTGCCTCTTGCTTTTATCCGTGTTCGGTTTTTGCATATATCACGCTTTACAGCCTTTTAAAGCTGCTTTTTAACATTAAAAAAGATGAAATATTTATAGATAGCAACGTAAAATATCTTCGCCGTATTTCGTGGTGTTGTTTTGCAGTATCATTTATAACCCTTGTGGGCGGTGTGTTTTATATTCCGTTTTTATTTGTGGCAGTCGCCGCGGCTTTTGTGGGTTTGATGCTTCGCATAGTTAAAAATGTTATGCAAAACGCGGTAGAGATTAACGTCGAGAACGAATTAACAATATAAGCGGGGTATAAAAATGATTGAAATTGATTTAGACGTAATGCTTGCAATACGCAAAATGACCTCGCTGGAATTGTCTGAAAGAATAGGTATTACGCCTGCTAACCTTTCTATTCTTAAAACAGGTAAGGCAAAGGCGATACGCTTTTCAACGCTTGAGGCAATTTGTAAGGAGCTTGACTGTCAACCTGGGGATATAATCAAATATTCAAAGGAGGATTAATTTGATGGATAATATTGAAAACGAAAATGTCATACAAGAACAAATTGAGCAACAAAACGAGGAAATAGTGCTTGGCTGTTCGAATACGCCTGTGTTAAAGCCGCTTTTTGAACTTGGTAAGCGTGACACTACCTTTGCTTTGTGCGCGTTGGCTGCGAGTGTTTTTAGCGCTGTGTTTGGTATATTCGGCGGTTTTTCGTTTGGATATTTGTTGTCAACAGTGTTTATGATTATACTGTTTGGTGTCTATTTTATACATAACAAAAAGGTCGGCATTTTACCTATTATATTTGGTTTATTAGGTATTGCCAATTCTGCTGTATTTATATGCACTACCAATGGCAGCGTGCGTTTTTTTGCCGTTGTTGTAAGCTTTTTGCTGTCACTTGTTTTCTTTGACGGTGTTGTAAACGGCAACCAGAACGGCAATCGCCAAACCGCAAGTGTGATTTATAAAGCGTTATCTACGGTTGGTAATATCGGAGTTTCATTAAAATCGTTATTACTCACAAGTAAGGGTGAGAAAAAGGTAGTCGGCAAGGTAATGCTTGGACTGCTTTGTGCAATACCTGTACTTATTATTGTAGTACCGTTGCTTATTTCGTCCGATGATGCCTTCAGCGGTATGATGAGCAGTATTTTCAGTAATTCGGGTAATGCGTTTTTAACCGTTTTAAAGGTAGTGTTTGGCGCGATTATTTCTATGTTTGTTATTTCGTACGGTTTTTCACTTAAATATAATCGCACCGCAAAAACAAGGGAATCACAATTCAAGGGAATTGAAAGTGTATGCATAATTTCATTTTTGTCGGCAATAGCGCTTTGCTATCTGCTTTACCTTTTTTCACAGCTTGCGTATTTTTTCAGTGCTTTCAGCGGCTTTCTGCCAAATGATAAAATTACATATGCCGAATATGCGCGCAAGGGCTTTTTTGAGATGTGTATTATAGCCGTAATAAATTTAGGAGTAGTATTTTTAAGTATGTTGCTCGCAAAAAAGCAAAACGGCAAGGTGAATGTAGGAATAAGGATGACGGCTACATTTATATCGGTATTTACTCTTATAATTATTGCAACCGCAATATCCAAAATGGCGCTTTACATAAATGAGCTTGGTATGACGGTTTTAAGGGTTACTACAAGCGCGTTTATGATTTTTTTGGCGGTGGTTTTTATTGCTGTTATCTTAAGGATATATGTCAATAAAATCAACATTGTAAAAACGGCTCTCATTACCGCAGGAATAGCTGTTTTGCTGCTTGGCACTGCTAATGTGAACGCTGTTTGTGCGCGCTATAATTACGAAAGCTATAAAGAGGGAAGACTTGACACAATAGATATTGAAACGCTCTATAATCTTGGTGATGAAGGAATTCCCTATGTAGTAAAGCTTGCTTACAGCAAAAATAAAACCTATGCCTTGCAGGCACAGGAGTATTTGGCGCAGGCATATATGCAAGATTATTTTAAGGATATGCACTATGCCGAAGGCTTTGATGCCCAGACAATAAGACAAAACAATCAAAAGCACAAGGGCTTTTCATATTTCAGTATACCAAAATCGCGCGCATATGATTCGCTGTATAAGTTTTTAGAGAAAAATCCCGAATTTAGTAACTACTGTTGCAGTAAAAAGCAAGAATATTATTGGTAGGTGTTTATATGAATGTAAAAAAAGCGCTTTTGGTTTTTACATTTATTGGAATATTGCTTTTTGCAATAGGTTTTACGCTACCAGCTATAGCAAAGTGGAGTAATTGTCTGTTTCTGGGTGATGTAGAAGGTCCTATTAGCGATGAATATGATGAATATTATGTGATTTGTGATGCCGCAGAATTTGGTATAGAAGCATTTAAAATTTTTGGTGTAGGCGCCTTTGTGTGCGGTATAATCGGTTTGATATTTAATGGTGCGGTAAAAAAGCATTGCCATATTAAAACAACGGTTATCGCTATGTATATTTCGGTAGATCTGGGTTTTGCATTATTCAGCATATTTATGTTTGTTTTTGGGTGTCATTTTCTGACAACTCCCGAAAATCATCCAATAATGTATCCCGCAAGTATAATCTTTATGGCATTATCTTTATTAATCTTTTGCGGTTTAATGTATGCTTATGTGAGATTTCGAAAAGAACAAAAGTCTTTCGTGGGTATTTTATTTGATGTTTTGTTATCAATGACTTTTATCGGAGGATTTTTTCTTGTGTTTTATATGGTGTATTTTGCTATTGCAGAGTTTTTTCACTATAATGATTTCGTTGAAACGATATATAAAGAGTTAGTTAGCGCGGGTTTATTTCTGATACCCATTGTCGTAATATTTTTGGTTATGCCTACAGTAGTTTTTTTAAAAAACATAAAAGTAATAAAATAAAAAAACAAGGGCAGAGTATTGTCCTTGTTTTTTTAAATAAATCTTTTAAAATTACGATTTTATCTTTTTTAGCGCGTATTTTTCAAGGCGAGATACTTGCGCCTGACTTATGCCTATTTCTTCCGACACTTCCATCTGGGTTTTGCCTTGCATAAAGCGCAGGGTCAGTATCTTTTTTTCGCGGTCGGAGAGAGCCTTTATTGCCTCTTTTATACATATTTCGTCCAGCCAATTTTTATCATCGTTTTTATCGCCAACCTGGTCGAGCACATATATGGTGTCACCGCCGTCCGAAAAAACAGGCTCGTATAGTGATATCGGGTCAACTATGCTCTCAAGCGCAATTACCACATCCTCGCGAGGCAGTCCTAATTCTTTTGCTATTTCGCTCACGGTTGGCTCTTTTTGGTTTTTGTTTATAAGCGCTTCTTTTACCTGCATTGCGCGATAGGCGGTGTCCTTTATGGAGCGGCTGACACGGATTGAGTTGTTGTCACGCAGGTAGCGCCTTATCTCACCTATAATCATTGGAATGGTTATAGAATGGCGAAAAAGTAATATACATAGAGGATGAACTTTTATCCATCCTCTTAATGTCTTATAAATTATCTACTTAATATTATACTTTTTATAGCGTTTTCGGTCAACTGACAATAACTGTAAATTGCTTGTTATTTGTAATTTACGATTTGATTTAGATTATAGAGCGTAATATTGTCGTTATTATCTGCCTCTGATACAACCTTGCTATCAAACCCTGATTCAGAGAAAAGAGCGTAATAAAATTTTGCAGTCTCTTTAAGTGGTGTCAGTTTGGTAACTGTATCAAGATACTCAGAATAATCGAACGGTGTATTTTTGAACTTACACTCACCAACCAAATACTCCTTGCCGCCCTTTCCGGTGCAGAGGATATCAATTTCGGTTTCAGCAACTCTAATGCCTTTGGGTGCATCCTTATCACGCACTGTAGTTTTTCCTGTCCATCTGCCCATTTTTGAATAGCGGAAAGGCAGCTCATTTTTCTTCTGCATCTCTCTTACAAACTCTTTGCACACGTCCTCAAAGGTAAAGGATGCAAACTCGTGCAGTGCCGGTGCGATAACATAATCGTAAACGCCGTCTACATCGCCGTCTTCAAGCTGAGAAAAATTTGTAAAACCAAATGCATACCAAAATCTAAAGAAATTATCGGTCAAGCGATAAGTGCCTCTGTTTGAGTTGGCTTTTTCCTTGCTTTTGGAATCAACTGAAAACTCACGCTCAACAATTCCAAGCTCGATAAGATTTTTAAGATATACGCTTGTTTTTGACGTGTCCTCTACAAGAGATTTTTGGCTGATGTCATTAAGCTTTGTATTGCCAAGGGCTACCGCCTCAATAATTGAGTTGTATATAGGGGTTTCACGAAGCTCCTGATGAAGTAAAAAATCAACCTCACTATATAGAACAGAGCCTTTAGTTAGGATATTTCTCTTAATATTCTCCGCTAATGAAAGCTTTGGACTAAACTGGCGAAGATAATGCGGAATACCACCAAGTATGGAATATGCCAACACCTTATCATTATCTGAATAGTTGGGAAAGAATTTAATCGCATCATAAAATCCCATCTCGGTCATTTTATAAATGCCTGTCGCCCTTCCGTAAAGCGGATTTTTTTCGGCAAGTAATTCTTTCTCTATAAAACTCATTGCGCTACCGCACAATACAATCATTACATTTTTATCTTTAAGTTCAGCATCCCAAAGGTTTTGCAGCACAGAGGGGATGCTTTTATTTCCTTTACACATATATGGGAACTCATCTATGATAAGCAGTTTCTTTTGATCTCCAAAAGGAAAATCCAAAACAGAACGAAAAGCACTCTCCCAATCTGCAAACTCAGATATATACTGCTTTGCAGGGATATCCTCTTTCAGAATATGCTTTGAGAATTTGGAAAGCTGAACTTTATCGGTACTTTGCGTGCAGGAATAAAACACATGCTGTTTTCCTTTGCAAAACTCTCTTAATGTTTCGGTTTTGCCCACACGACGTCTGCCATAAAGAACAACAAGCTGACCATTCTCATTATCAAATTTATCCTGAAGAAACTTTAATTCTGCTTCTCTTCCAATAAACATATAAAAACCTCCGTTAATTCAAATCGTGATTTACTAAATCGTAATTTGATAATATTATATATCATTATTTTCAAAAAATCAAGTGCTTTAAAAAAATTTGAGGACACAAGTCTAAAATAACTGTGCCCTCAATTTATTATTAGTATTATTTAGCATCTTCTAAAAGATACTCTTGCAGTTTAAATTTAACCATAATACTCGGCTGACCGTCAGCGCCGCTAATGATAACCTTGTCTATAAGCTGGTCGCACACATGCTTCTTTTCTTCAATAGTCATTACTCCCCAAGACTTTTGAAGGTCACGCAAAAGTTCCCGTGAACGCTCAACCTTAATAGCGATAGTAGATTTTTTGCTCTCGTTTTCCACCGCCTCTTGCAGTCGGTCGATTTCTTGCTCACGTTCGCTGATAACCTCTAAAAGTTGTTCAGTACCCTTTTCAGCGTAAATGTTATAAAGACGTTTAATCTCTTCTTGCTTGCGGCGGATCTTCAATTTAAGGTTATCCAACACCTCAAACTGTGAAACAGTCTTCTTCGTGTTTTTGTTATTTAGGTAAGACATTTGGAACAATTCTTGCACAACCGCCTCTTCAACGTCCTCGGCAAAGTATTTTAGATTCTTACAATCGGGATCCTTTATAAGATACTGTTTTGTGCTTTGTTGAGAATAGCAGACGATTTTTACACTCTTGCCCCATTTTTGATAGCGCATTTTGGCACCGCAATCCCCACAAACCAAAAGTCCGCTTAAAAGATATTGTGAACGGGCATAGGTTATGCTGCGGCGTTCCATCTCTTCTTGCGCCTCATAAAAGATTTTTTCGTCAATAAGCGGCTCGTGATTGCCCGCATATTCCTTGCCTTTGTAAACCAAATATCCGAGTGAAGTGCGACGTTTTAAAATCTGCACAACAATACGCTCACCCTTGAAGCCCAACAAATCAGAAATTTTTGCAGGCGGCATCTTTTCCTCAACATACAAACGAAAGATTTCCTGCACCTTTTCTTTTTCTTCGGGAACAACATCGTAGTTTCCGGTTTCTCGGTTGTATCTGTAGCCATAGGGCTGATTACCACCGCCCATTGGCTTACCCGACTTTATGCGTTCCTCTCGGCCGCGTTTCATTTTATAAACGATTTGGTCACGATCGTACTCGGCAAGGCCGGCAAACAGCACTAACATCAGTTTAGAAGTTGGATTGTTTCTGTCCACGCTGACAAAAGGCTCGGCAATACTTACGAAGTTGATGTCGTATGTATTTGTATTAACAAGGCTGTTTTTGCTGTCCTTACGATCAACGATATAATCCTGAATGAACTGAAGTGTACCAAGCAGCGAACGGGAAAGTCGGTCAATCCTCGGCACGATAAAACAGTTGATTTTAATTTTTGAAGCACCACGGTTAAATCGGTCCACAAGCTCAACAAAATGATTAAGACCGGGACGATCCATTGTGGTACCGGTAACACCATCATCGGTAAAAAGCACACAGTTATTAACATTGTTATACTGGCAATATCGGATAATGTCATTACGCTGAACATCCAAACCGAAGCCTTCTTCTGCCTGCTTATCGGTAGAAACACGGCGGTAAGCAACATTGATTAAAAAGTTTCCGTCGCTGTCGGTATCAATTTTATCGGTATCAAATAAAATCTCTGTCCACTTATCTGAATTTAAGTTCTTTTCAAGCCAACCCATTAGCACACCCCTTTTCATCTTTTTTTATTATTGTAGCATACTTTTACACCAAACACAAGGTGTTTTGACAAAATACCATATTTTGTCGAAATTGTTTATGTATCCCGATGCAAAGCTGCATCGGTTGGATTCCGATTATAATAGCCTAAAACTTAGGCCGGATTCTTGTCACGGGAAGGATCAGGCAATACTACCTCGCCGTCTTCCGTAACGATGGCTCTGTCAACAATGCTATTAACAATACGATCAATCGTATTGTTACCTTTGATGACATAATTCTTCAGTTCCTCGTGGGTAATTTCTTTGTCGCCCATAAAAATTCGAACTTTAAATTTCAAAGTATGCTACCTTCCTTTCTGAAATAATTATGGACAAAATTTGAGCGGTTTAATACAAAACACGGAATCCAAGATTGCTCTTGTCCATAAATTTCTTTATTCATATCTTTATAATTTAAATTGCTCTTTCATCATTTTTAGTTATCAATAAAAGATATGTAGTTAGGCACACCGCGCTATGACGGTTCACCAGTGCCTGTTTGCTGACGAAAATGTTTTCGCTACGTCAGCCCAGCTTGCACCTGCTGCGAAAAAACATTTTGGTACACAAAGCTACTTTCCCTGACTTTGTGCCGCAACAAAGATTTTCGCTCACAAACAGAGTGGAATGTTTATAAAACGAAAATCTTATGAAGAATATGCGGAATGTTTTGTCGAGTCTCAAGAAAAGATTGACTACGTGAGATTTCTTCTTCTCTTGGGCGCGTGTAAAATTTAAGGAAGGTTAATATGCACTTTCAAGAAAACTTAAACGGTCCGCACCTTTCGGCACGGACCGTCTGCTCTTTTTGGAATAAATTTTATATGAGTGTCAGTTTATTATGATGATGATTTTCTCTTTACGATGATAGTATGATACTCATTTGCAAATGACAGTCATAGATTTTTTATAGATTAATAGAAGATTAATTTTAGGGAAAACTATCGTTTTCTAAATGAGGAGTTCACTGACATTTTGAGAGAATAAATGACTATCATTTCGGGCGATTTGATGACTGTCGTTTCGTGATTAACAAAAGATGACCATCCCTTTGGGATGCTCAGATTACTCCCCCTCTTGTCAACCTCGAAACGATAATACTCTTTCTGTCATAAATAACTGAAAGTTTAACGCTCAATAAAGTCATAGTAAAAAGATAATTATCTGACAACTGAGCGTTACTTTTTGCTGCAAAAAAGAGAGTCATATCAAAGCGATAACTCGCCGCAAAAAGACTCTCAAACTCTAATCATCCCGAACGGACAATCATTTTTATAGATTATTATTGAAAAATCATTTAAAACGGAAAATAAAGCAAAAATGAACAAAATTAAGGGTTAATTCTAATTTTAAGTAAGGTTCTGTCGCCTTAAGCCCTTATAAAGAACGATTATTAAAAAAATACAATAATTAACCTATAAGGGGGAGAGTGTTTTTGCGGAATGCTTTTTTCGCACTTTCGTTCAAGTATAAGCTTATTCGTGTTCCAACTTTTGTACCAACAAGGCAAATAACCCTATTCCACCTTTTAACCCAACTTTTAACTCATACCGCCAAAATCTTTTAGGTTCAACAATTGCAACAGACACTTTTAATTGATGGAATAAAAAGTAAAATGCCCTTAGGTTCAATCGTTGCAACATAGGTTTTCAAATATGGAATAAAACTTGGAATACCATTTTGGTTCAAGCTTTACAACACAGTCGCCAAATTCTTATTTGTCATCTCTTCTTTTTATAAAAAATAAGGTTCATTTATTGCAACAAACTTATCAGATAAAGAGGTTCATAGTTTGCAACACAAATACATACCACAACAATCTCCACAAGTCCAGAGAAATATAAAAATTAGCACCGCCGAAGCGGTGCCGTCCAAAATTAAATATTTTCAAGTTCAATTACACAATTAAAAACAATGGTTTTATTACAATGACCTTCGGTGTAAAAACCGTAATCGGTTTTCTTTTTATATATCTTAATTTCGTCACCATAGAATGTCTGCGATAAAAAGTTAATTTGAAACTCATCAATTTTCATTGCTTCAAATTCGTCCGGAGAAAAGCAGTTCAAAATCATTCGCAGATACGCAATGTTATTTGTATGTTTGTTGGTATCAATATCAACAAAAGAAGACCGGTAGGTATGATTAAGATCCGTATCACAAACTGATTCTTTGGCTCTTAATAGTTCTCCTGCACCGCTTCGGTCTTCACGGAACTGCATATCATGCGGATAGGCAACACTGTCCACTCGGCGCAGTTTATGAGTGGTGTAATCCAGCGTACACCATTCGCTTGAACCCATTACGAAAATCTTGTCATTATTACTCAGCTTAAAATCACGGTCAAAGCGTACACATTTTGCTTTAAGTGGCCAAGTTTCAACCGTGATTGTTTCACCGGATTTGGGTAACGCTGCAACTTTCAACTTCATCTTAGTTAAAACCCAAAATACATTGGATTTTTGCAGAAGTGCTTCGCCATCCGTTCCCATTTCCTTAGAATGTAAATCTGCTATGTTTTGAAAATGTGAAAAGATATAATCCAACCGCAGTTTATAGAAGCTGTCCACTTCCGAATAACTGACGGTATGTTGTAATTTATACGTGTTATTCATGTTTTCACCTTGATAAATAATCAATTCTTATCCCAAAATTGTTTTACGGCTGTTTCGTAACCGTCCTTATCCACAAGATAACTCATACCGTGTTCGGCTCCGGGGACAACGAACAAATGCTTTTCGGATACACAAGCCTTATAATTCTCATAGGTCATTTCAATCGGCACAAAGTTATCGTCTGTTCCGTGAATAAACAAAACAGGCACCTTGCAGTTGCTCAAGGCTTCGACAGTGGAATAAGAATCAGATGACATTTGAATTCGTTTTTGACAGATATCTTGGCAGCTTTACTGTGTAGTCCATAAGGAATATGGAAGTTATTCTCAACCACGTGTTTCCAAATGGCGTGCGGAGAGGTAAAGGCACAATCGGCAACGATGCCTTTCACATTTTCGGGCAATTCAAAGCCTGCTGTCATTAAGATTGTTGTTGCTCCCATCGACACACCGCCGAGGTAGATTGGCATTTTTGCCTCAGTATGCTCATTTACCCAATTTATCCAATCAAAGCAGTCGTACCGTTCCAACAGTCCAAAGCCCATATATTCGCCACCACTGTTGCCCTGACCACGTTGTTCGGCGAAAAGAACGGCACAGTCATTCTCGAACCAAAACGGCGCGATAGCACCGAAATCCTGCGACCAAGTTGAACGCCAGCCGTGCATTGCGATGATGATTCGTTTGGCATTTTCGGGACAGAACCAATGACCAACAAGTGTGGTGCCATCCTCTGCGATGATTTCGACCTGTTCGTGCTCGGTTTCTTCAAGCACCTTTGCAGATTCCATAATAGATGCAACCGTTTCCGAAAGGTCGCCGGATGCCATCAGTTTTTCTTTATCTTTTGCCGCGCTTTTGGGGCCTTCACGGTCAATAGCGAGCTTCATCAGATACTTAGTCGTATAGTGATGAATAGCACCAAAAACAGCCGCACCTGCAGTTGCAATGCCTGCACCGATTAAAATATTTTTTGTGGATTTTTTCAATTCAAAGCACTTCCTTTAAATAATTATATTTCCCACCAAAGTAAAAAACAAGTATGTAAATGGCAATACAAACAGTAAACTGTCAAAGCGGTCAAGGATACCGCCGTGTCCTGGAAGAAGATTGCCGTAATCCTTAACGCCGACAATTCGTTTGACACTTGATAATGCCAAATCTCCAAACTGACCAACGACTGAAGCCAATAGCAAATATATAATTAAAGTCGTGTAATTCACTTGCAAAACGTTGGTGGCATTCAGTATAAACGCTACTAACATAAGAATGGCAACGGCATACACCGTTCCGCCGATACTGCCTTCAATGGTTTTCTTTGGACTGATAACTGGGGCCAACTTATGCTTGCCGCAACCTCTGCCGACAAAATAGGCGGCTATATCGGTTATAACCGACACCAATATCGTCATTCCCAAAAGATAGATGCCGCCATACATTGCTCGAATACCTGACATACACTTAAAAAAGATAACAATCATAGCCGCAATACATACGCAAATCCTCGGTTTTACTTCTTTTAAGGTGCGAACATTCAGCATCAGATAAGCAAACAATGAAATTGCCGCAATAAAGAACAGGACAACGATATATTCGAAATGCGGAATAGTAATAGCCGACAGCAAAACGGCAACCGCGCAACTGATATAGTAAGCCGCTTTGTTGTCCTTTAGTTTTGTTGCTCTGTAAAACTCATAAATTGCCTGCACACTAAGGGCGGCGACCGTAATACTCAACACCCACGGTATATGAGAAAACAGCATGACAAGTGCCAGAACAACTGTTATTCCTGCACCCGTGATAATTCTTGTCTTTAACATAAAAATCGTTCCTATCTGATTTTTCCGATTTTCTTTTGTATCTGCTCCATTTTGTTATCAAGCATTGCCGCTGACTCGGCACATTCACGCAGTTCTTCGGTAATTTCTGTTGAGACCTTTATATCTTTTTTATAACGAATCTTATGCTCCAGGCTTGCCCACCAATCCATAGAGATGGTGCGGAACTGCACCTCCACCTTCATCGGTCTTTTCTCATCATGGAGAAAAATAGGAATTTCAACAATCAAGTGCAAGCTGCGGTAGCCGTTGGGCTTTGGGTTTGCTATATAATCTTTTTTCTCTATCAGCGTAATATCGTCTTGTTTAAGAAAAGCATCCGCAAGTGTATAAATATCGCTTGGGAAGCCGCATATAACACGAACACCCGCAACGTCATGCAAATTCTGTTCTATGCTATTTACCGTAATTGGCACATTCAGTGCGGTTAGTTTGTCACCAATGCTTTCAACCGATTTCAACCTTGTTTTTATGGTTTCAATGGGATTGCGGTCGTATTCCAAGGAAAGTTCCTCGTTAAGCACACGGAACTTTGTTTCTACTTCCATCATAGCGCATTTATAATATGCCATAAGTTCCTTATAGGGCGCTGCATACGATTTGATCCATTCTTTTATTTGCGTTTTCGGAAGCGGTAAAGCCGATAAAAATAATCGATTCCAATATTCCTGATTTCCATATCTGTCCATTAGTCTTTGCCATCCTGTTCTTTCTTTTTCTTAGTTGAAGTAATTAAATTTGTCAGCCCAATAATAATCGCAACCAAAAGCGGTAATGTTGCAATCACACCCGCAACAATGCAGAGTATAGCGATGGCGGGATTAGTTGTTGCCGCAAGCATTGCCGGGTTATTGTAGGCAAATGCTGCTACCGTAAACAATAAAACGGCTATAAGAGTTGGAATTATGATAAGCAATGCGATTAAAAATTTCATTTTATCACCTTACAAGGCTGCAACCTTTTCTTTAATAGCGGCAGTTTTTTGTGCTGTCGCTGTATAGGATGTAACCCCTAAAATTGTTTCGCCGTCAATCTGCAAGGAGGTTGGACGGTCAAATTCTACGATAATTTCCTTTCCTTCAAAAATATCCACGTGCTTTGTGTGCTTAATATGTTCCCCTTTAAAAAGTGACGGGAAGATCATCAGAGTTTTCAGCTTGCCTGAATTGTGGAATACCATAGTGGAAAGTATCCCCGAATTGCGCTTCTGCTCAGGTGTGGGCATCATACCACCGCCGTAATATCTTCCGTTCATCGTAGGCGCAATCCACACTTTTTTGTATGTATGTGTTTTGCCGTCCACCGTAACCTTGGCATTGGTCGGCTTATAATGGAACAAAAGTCCTTTAACAGCAATCGAGGTATAGTTGACCTTTTTGTCGGGAATTTTTTTGAGATTATCACCGACCTCACAGCAATAACCGTCGATCCCGTATCCGACACCGTTGATGAAGCGATACTTTTTACCGTTTACAACAACCGACGGCAGATTTTTTAAATGCTCCGTGATAGAAAAAGGATTGCACTCTCTTGTGTACCCTAAATCGTTGGCAAAGTCGTTACCCGTTCCGTTAGGGAAATATAAAATTTCGTTATGAATTTCAATGCCATCTGTGCGGTTGATAAACCAATTCAGTGTTCCATCACCACCGGCAAGGATAACGTAATCATCCTTACCGAGTCCCGATAAAAACACATCATAATTAGAAATCTGTGTTACATCTATGTATTTGATTTCATCATCTAAAATAATTTCTAAGGTTTTAACGCTCTCCATACTGTCGGAAGCGCCTGCTTTTTTATTATAAAGAATATATGCTGTGGCCATAATTTTACACCTCTTGTGCTTTTAATAAATGATTTTCAAGATCTGTTCTTATACGTTCGCCAAGTGCGTCTGTTTTTGTTGCCTTTACCGTTTCCGCAGGGATAACCTCTAAAACATCAAGGTAAACGTCGGTATGCTGGAACGGATAGTTTTTGTGAATTTGTTCTGTTCCTGATACAGCAAGAACAACTATATCGGCATTCGCTTTTTGAGCGGTCTTGAATACACCATTGTGAAACGGCAGTAATTTACATTCTTTACTGCGTGTGCCTTCGGGATAAATGCAGATGGACACTTCACCTTTTTTCAGAAGCTCGGCGGCTTTGAGCATGGTTTTTAAGGCATTTCTTGGGTTCTCACGGTCAATCGCCATGAAACAGCATTTACGGATAAACCGCCCGAAGATAGGTATCTTAAAATTTGATGCCTTTGACACAAATGCCGGTTGCCACTTTTTGAAAATATGCCAAGTGATAATCGGGTCAAAATTAGAACGGTGATTGCTGACAAACAAAAGATTTCTTGTGTTCTGCGGAACTTTTTCTAAACCGCTTGTATGTATGCGGATGCGCATAATCTTCATAGCAAAGGCAGTTGCACCATTCAGAAGAGTACGGTAAAAACGGCTATGGTTTTCATATTCCTTTTTGGGATTTATAAATAAAGAACAAATGAGGAGAAAAAGAACGTATAACAAAAATAATCCAAATAGAATTCCTAAAAGTTTTAAGAGAAACACAAAATTCACCTCAGCGCATCATAAATCTTCTCGGCGGCATTAAAGGATTTTCTTTTGCTCATTGCCAAGGTTATTCTGTTATAACGTGGCTCGTCTTTTAACAGTTCAAGCACGATATGAGCAAGTTCCTCCGCCGTATTTCCCTTTAAGTAGCAACCGTATTCAGCAAAAAAATGACTGTTATACTCTTCACAGCCCGCCACTGCATTGATAAAAATCATCGGCAAATTCTTGACAGCGGCTTCGCTTACGCTGATACCGCCTGCTTTTGTGAGATACAGGTCTGCACTGTCTAAAAGGCACGACATATCCTTTACAAAGCCTTTGACCTGCAAATTTTTGCGACTGCCGTATTTCTTTTCAAGTCTTTGTTTTAATTTGTTATTTGTTCCGCAAACTACGGTGAGCGTAAATTTTTCTTTTCCTTTTTCCGTCAACAGTCCGGTCAATTTTTCAATGGGCCCACAGCCCATACTACCGCACATCATCACGATATGCTTGTAGTTTGCAGGAACACTGTTGGAGACTTTGGCGGTTTCCTTTTCGGTGCTACTATAGAACATCTGTCGGATAGGAATACCGGATACTATCATCTTTTCTTTTGGAATATTAGTGCTTTCGAACTCACTTGTTAGGTTTTCATCGGGAATAAAATAATAATCTAATTCGCTGTCCTTTACACTTGGACTACAGGTATAGTCGGTGGCAACAAAGGCGGTCTTTATGGACAACTTATATCGCCGTTTTACCTCCGTCAGCATAAGCGCTGCAAAGGGATGAACGCAAATAACCGTATCGTAATTTCCGCTAACTATGAAATTATAAAGTTCATCTGCGCCTTTGCCAAAGAAGTTATACAGCGTGTTCTTTTCCTTGAAAACGCCTGTATGATTCTCGGTAAAGCCGTAACCCCAATTAAAAAGCCACGGGAGATTACGATAGACATAGGTGTGTCCCCAAGATATAAAATTTGAGGTTTTGTCGGAAATAAAGCGCAAGGCATCTTCGGTGACACAAGCTTCACACTTTACATCAAAAACTTCCTTTATTGCTTTGGCGCAGGAGTTGTGTCCTTCACCGGTATTACAGCTAAGTATCAGCACTCGCACGTTTCTCCTGCACTCCTTTCCATATTTTCAATTTCGTTTTGATATACTCGTTTTGCCAGCCGCATAAGGCGTGGGCGGTTATATCTTTGAATAATGATAAAGGGCAAATTAAAAAGTGTTATGTATAAAATCAAGATAACTACGCCGCCAACGCCAGGATATAATTTGAGGCAGTAAAGCCCCACAAAGCAATTCAGCGTATGAATCAGTTCTGCCACACAGGTTTCCTGCAACATACGCGGCAAACGCTTTTTATAATCTCCCGAAAGGTTTTTGGCAGGCATCATAAAGGGCAGAATTTTGCTCATATTAGGCAGTTTATTTTGCCATTTGCGGATATGTATTTTATCGTAGATCCGCCCGTCTTGTTCAAACTTATAACTGCGGTACGGAAACAGATCGGCACGAAACCATTTCTTTGGAAGTATCCTTCCTACAAAAAAGGCAATCACACCCGTTATAATCAAAAACCAAAAGCATTTCCAAAAATTCACATCTTACCCCTCATTCGCAGGTTATTAGGTTCCTGCTTCTTCTTTTTTCTTAAATACAGCGAATTTTCCTTTAGAGGCAATATAAATAATTGCAACGACAAGGGCGCCCATCGTTTCAAGCAGCATATCTAATATGGTATCGGTAAGTCCGATATCTATGTAACCTTTTACAGGGAGCACCTGACCGTTCACAATAACTTCTTCAATATTTTCTATCGAGCCTGCAACTCCCACACCTTCATTCAGAAGATAGGAGTTGATGTGTGTAATCACCGTATCATCCTGCATATCCATACCTAAAAAGGTATCGGCACCGAATTCGCAGAATTCCCATAACACAGCGATTGCCATTGAAAAGCACAGTGCAAAAATGGCTGTCATTATAGTTTTCTTATTATCTTTTCCAACGTACTTTTCAAAGAGAAACAGTCCCAAGAAAGCAAACATTACGCCGCCGCTGATATGAAGCATCTTATCCCACCAAGAAACCGTGTAATACAGGTTGTGGCACTGTCCGAGCATCGGGCCTATAGCGTAAAAAAGTCCGAACAAGTACACTGGCAAGCTGATCTTACAGTGGAAAATCCATTCTAAAGTTTTAGGTGCCAGTATGATAAAAGGCGTCGCAAACGCAAGTAAGAGCCTGTCATATTGTTTGCTGACAATCATCATAATAATGGTGATTACTGCAAAAGTCTCGCAAAGCAAAACACAAATCAGCCGAGCAATTTTTTCTTTTTTATTCAAATCGGCACCTCCCCAAAAGAACCATTATTCTTCAAAGGTTTTATGCTTGATTGCCTTGATGTTCTGAATCGCATACAAAATAAAGGACATCAGCATAATGCTGATACAAATACCAACCAAAATCAATGAAACGGTATGTGGAATGTTGTACCAAAGCAGGTGGATAGCCATCATCGAATAGAGCACTACCGTTGTGAGCTTTCCGTGCCATACCGCACCCTTGACGGTGTTTGTTCTCTTAATAGTAATCAGCGCAGTGATTCCCGTAAACACTTCTTTAACCACAAGAAGCACAATGGAATCATCATATACGGAAAGCGTGATACAAGGCAAAAGAGCATTGCCATTTGTGTCAGTTTATCGGCAACGGGGTCAAACGCTTTGCCGAAGTCACTGATCATATTGCACTTACGTGCAATAATACCGTCTACAATATCGGTGACAGCAGATAACAGTAATATAAAAAGTGTCCAAAGATAATCTTGCTTTACGTTGTAGAGCCATACAATCACCGGTATTAAACAAATCCGAAAGAATGATAGTATATTCGGTATGGTGATGATTTTGTTTTGATAATTCTCTGTGCCGTTCTTTACCACTTAAACGAACCCCCATTTTTACCATTTTGCAAATACAGTATAAAATTCGTTTTGCAACTCAACTTCAACTGTATGTCAACATTTGTTGAAAAAAGAGGTATCGACTCACCATTGAACCGATACCTCTTACTATGTATATTTATTTAGTTTATGGGAAGCGTCACCGTAAACCGACAACCGCCGCACTTAATGTTTTCTGCGGATATTTCACCGTCACAAAGGGATATGATATTTTTAACAAGGGCGAGACCAAGTCCGTTGCCTTCTTCCTTATGGGAGGTGTCTGCCTGATAAAATTTATCAAATAAATGCTTCTTGGCTTCCTCAGAAAGACCGGGGCCGTTATCCTCAATTATAAAGACGATTCGTTCGTTTTCTTTATACAATCGCATTTTAATGGTGCCGCCGTTTGGACTGAATTTTATGGCATTGCTAAGCAAATTGCTCCATACGTGGTGCAAGACATTCTTATTGCCATAGTAGCGCACCGTATCAAGATCTACGTCAAATTCAATATCTTTAGGCTCCCACAAAGATTCTAACGCCAAAATATCCTCTCGGATTTGTTCATCCAACGCATACTTTTCACGGTGTGTCTGTATGGACTGATTTTCAAGCTTTGACAACAGAAGAATGTTACTTACAAGAGAAGAAAGCCGACGGGTATTAAATAGAATTTTTTCTATGTATTCATTTTCTGTTTCATCAATGTTCTCTGTGCTTTGTAAAAGCATGGTGTAGCCTTCGATGGCATTGATGGGGGTTTTGAATTCGTGGGAAACGTTGGAAACAAAGTCGGTTTGCAGAATTTCGGTTGCCCCGAGTTCTCCCGCCATCATATTAAAGCCGGCAAAGAGCTCCTGAATTTCTTCAGAATTAGACTTGGTTTCCAATCGGGTATCAAATTTCCCATCCGCTATTTTTTGCATTCCCAATCGCAGTTCTTTAATAGGGTCAAAAAACATTTTGGACAAGAAATGTGTAGCAATAATGGCGATAACCAAACTGAAAATGTTTAATTGAATAAGCAGCGGAATGCTTGTGGAGGTCGGGAGTAGCCATTCCAACAATTTCGAAATACCAAACGAAATGAGAATACTGAAAAGAACCACGATACCGACGAGCACCGTCATTCTTGTTCTCAGGCTAAATTTAATTTTTTCTTTTCTTACCTTTTGAAATCTTTCATGCTCCTTCATAGCTTTACCACCTTATATCCTACGCCGCGCATGGTCACAATCTTAAAATCGGGATTGTCACGGAAGCGGTCACGCAGTCTGCCGATATGCACGTCCACCGTATGAGAATCGCTTTCGGTATCGTAACCCCACACGTCGTCCATCAGCTGCTGACGGGTAAATATACGTCCCGGGTAGGATGCCATTTTATAAAGCAGCATAAACTCTTTTTGAGGCAGAGATATAACCTCACTATTTGTTGTAACGGTGAAAGTATCACATTCCAAAACGGTGTTACCGATGGTCTGCTTGCGCTCATTTATCATCTGTGCGCGGCGAAGGAGTGCCTGCACACGAAGCACCATTTCATTCACATTTACCGGCTTTATCATATAGTCATCGGCACCGGACAAAATACCGAGTCGCATATCGTCAAAAGCATCTTTAGCGGTTATCATCAGCACGGGTGTATTGTTACCGGCATCCCGAAGCATTCGGACAAGCTGATAGCCGTCCACGATTGGCATCATAACATCCGAAATGATAAGGTCATAATAGTCGGCATCGATAGCATCCAAAGCTTCTTTGCCGTTGGCAACCTCTTTTACGGTATATCCGTTTTTAATGAGCACGTGAGCAAACAAGCGTCTGAGCTCGTGGTCATCCTCTGCAATTAATATTTTAAGCATTTTCTTCATCCTTTAAAATTAAGGTTTATATTTACATTTTATCATTTTATTATACTTTTTTCAACTCACCATCAAATGAACTTCAACTATTGTTGAACTTGAGTTGATTTTGGGTTGAATTTTGTCGAATATACTGTTATTTGTTGTGAGGGAGTAGCAAGCGCACACAGCGTAACAAGTCAACATACTGGTTTCGACCTGGCTTGTTTTAATTTGCGAGACTCACGTAGAGCTTAAAGCGATACGTGGAGTCTTTATATCTTGTTTTGACACCGAGTATGGCTTTATGCTTGCTCGGTATTTTTGTTATCAAAACGGAGGAAGTGTAAATGAACCTTAGTTTCGATTTCTTTTATACAAGCATCTTGCTTGGAATCGGACTTGCTATGGATGCCTTTTCGGTGTCCCTTGCCAATGGACTGAATGAGCCGAACATGAAAAAAGGAAGAATGTGCGGCGTTGCCGGCATATTCGCAGCCTTTCAGTTTGCGATGCCATTTATCGGTTGGATCTGCGTATCCACCGTCGCACAGTATTTCAAAGCCTTTGAAAAGTGTATCCCTTGGATTGCTCTCGGCTTACTCGGCTTTATCGGCGGAAAGATGCTCTATGAGGGCATCAAAAACAAGGATTCTGACGAGGACAAGCCCGCAGTTGGCTTCAAGGCTCTTTTGGTGCAAGGCGTTGCCACCTCAATCGATGCACTATCTGTCGGTTTCACCATTTCCGATTATGACTGTCTGCACGCCTTACTTTCCTGCCTGCTGATCGGTATCGTGACCTTCTTTATCTGCTTTGCAGGTCTTGATATTGGAAAGAAGGCAGGAACCAAGCTCGCAAATAAAGCCGGTATCCTCGGTGGTGCGATTCTGATTTTCATCGGTCTTGAAATCTTTATCACGAGTTGGTTTTAATTCAACAACTGTTGAGACTCAGTTGAACTTGAGTTGTAATTCACGCATTATATTGTATAATATAATTAGGAACACTGGAGGTGTCGTAATTGAGAATACAATTTATTGGAGCGACCCACGAAGTAACGGGAAGCTGTACTCTTTTGGAAGTTAATAATAAATATTACTTAGTAGATTGCGGTATGGAGCAAGGTAAGGATGTTTTTCAGAACATTTCTTTACCGATCCCTGCCAATCAAATTGAAGCGGTTTTTCTGACTCACGCTCACATTGATCATTCAGGTATGCTGCCAAAGCTTTATAAGGACGGTTTTAAGGGCAAAATTTATGCTACCGACGTAACCTGCGATCTTTGTAACATTATGCTGCGTGATTCTGCGCACATTCAGGAATCCGAAGCGAAATGGCGTTCCAGAAAAGCCGAGCGTGCGGGACTGGATACCTTTGAGCCTGTTTATGATATGCAGGATGCTATAGGTGCCATTTCTTTATTCCGCAGATGCAATTACGGAGAAACGATATATCCCGCCGAAGGAATTGAACTCCGCTTTACGGATATCGGGCATCTGTTGGGGTCGGCTTGTATTGAGTTGTGGCTTAGCGAAGGTGATGTCCATAAAAAAATCGTTTTCAGTGGAGATGTCGGCAATACCAATCAGCGTATCATCCGCGATCCTCAGCAGGTGGAGGAAACCGATTATTTAGTTATCGAATCCACCTATGGAAACCGTCTGCATTCTGCCGACCGCAGTAATGTAATTCCGGAGCTTGCAGGTTACATTCAAAGAGCTTTAGACCGTGGTGGCAACGTTGTTATCCCTTCTTTTGCCGTAGGACGCACACAGGAAATGCTGTATGCTATCCGTGAGATTAAGCAACACGGGCTTGTAAAGGGACACGAACATTTTCCGGTTTACGTTGACAGCCCCCTTGCAGCAGAAGCAACGGCAATCTTTATGCAATGCAACCCCGTCTGCTTTGACGAGGAAACCTTGGCACTGATAAAGCAAGGTATCAACCCGATTTGGTTTGATGATATCCGTATGTCAATGACCTCGGAGGAATCCAAGCAGATCAATTTCAACAATGAGCCAAAGGTAATCATCTCTGCCAGCGGAATGTGTGAAGCCGGTCGTATCCGTCATCATCTAAAGCATAATCTGTGGAAAGAAAACAATATTATACTGTTTGTAGGCTACCAGGCAGAAGG
>JAFSAR010000002.1 GCA_017442225.1 Clostridia bacterium | reverse complement strand
GGGCATTCCTTCCAACCGCCTGCATCGCGAGATTCATAATAGTATTCAAGGTTAGCCATGTGACCTGTGAAACGCCATGAAGATGAATCGTCCATATCAGATGCACTGAAAGCATCAAAGCCTAATTCGTCAGCGCGCTTGTGGATATCTTCTGCAACCTTCTTTAAGCCTTCAAAGTTCTTGATGTCATCCATCTTGTAACCGGCTTTTTCTATAAGAGTGGGGTTAACAATGATGCCATAGCATTCATAGCAGTAACCGATAGAAACAAGGTTGCCGTCTTCGTCATACATATTGTATGCATCTGTGTTGAGTTCTTTGGCAATTGCAGAATCCTTGAGATTTACAGCATAATCTTTCCATTCCTTAACTGCGTTCTGATTACCGATAACAAACAATGTAGGAGCTTCTTCCTTGTCCATTTCAGCAATCAAGGTTTGATTGTATGTACCTGAAGCTGCGGTGAGAACTTTAACCTCAACACCTGTTTCTTCTGTGTACATTTTTGCAACTTCTTGGAGAACCTCATCGGATTCCGGTTTGAAGTTTAGCCAGTAAACACGGCCTTTTTCGCTACCTGAACAACCAGCAAACAAGCCAATGCAAAGGATAGCTACTAATAATAAGGATAGCGCTTTTTTCATTAGATTTTCCTCCTTCGAAAAATTCCGCACAGAGTGCGTTTTTAAATTAATTTATTCCTACACCTACGGTGTAAAAATCAAATTTTTGGGTTTGGCAAGGGTGCCGCCCTCGCGCAATAATGTCTCAACCTTTAATTGGCAGTTACCTCTATTGTTATTAAGAACATCGAGCAAAATTTCTACCGCATAACGACCCATTTTCTCAATAGGCTGTACAAAAGTTGTCAGTGTTGGAATAGTGTATTTTGAAACTTCTATACCATCTATTGAAATTAAAGAGCAGTCTTCAGGTACCTTCAACCCTGCATTATAAAGCGCTTTTATTGCCGCAATTCCCATAGCATCCGCAATAGAGAAAATAGCGGTAAAATCCTTATTTTTTTTAAGGAAATTTTCTACAGCTTTAAATGCGTCGTCAATATGAAAACTTTTAGCTTCGATAATAAGGTTTTTATCTAATGATATGCCCTCACTTTCGAGCGCATCACAATAACCCTTAAAGCGAAGTTCACTTATCGAACGGTCGCAGGTTGTACCAAGTAAAACCGCAATTTTTTTGTGACCTAAATTGGTAAGTGTTTTTACCGAGCGGAAAGCTTCAGCATAATCGTCAATATAAACAGAAGAATATGCCTTCCTATTAAGACTGCCAAAACTGTTTGTATATGTACAACAAACAAAAGGTACGCTCAATGTGGCAATTTGTTCAGGGGTGTAGTCAAACCGCCCACCAAGGAATATAAGGCCCTTAAGTCTTTTTGACCTCACTAATGATGCACCTTCGGAAATTTCATCCTCGCTTGAGCCTATCTGACACATAACCATTGAATAATTTGCTTTTCTTACCGCCGTTTCGATCGAACGTAATACCGAGTTTAAAAAAGGATTGCCTGCACCGCGTACCACAACACCGATAGTATCAGTTTGAGTTTTGCTTAAGTCCCTTGCGCTGCTATTTGGTACATAGTGCAGCTCCTCAATAGCTTTTAGCACCTTTGCCCGTACTTCTTCGCGTACATCAGGATGATTATTCAAAACACGGGAAATAGTAGTTATCGAAACCCCGCTGTATTCTGCAACGTCTTTAATAGTCATTGTGTTATTCCTTTTTATCGAAAAAACATATAAAACATTAGTATATAAGAAACTGAAAACGTTTTCAGTTTTTCTACAAATATATTTAACCATATTTTTCATCAAAAGTCAATACATTATAGCATTTTTGAGATTATTAACACAATTATATGAATATTTTTTGTGTAATATGCATATATTTTGCTATATACAGGTTCAAATTAGAGAACTTCACCAATTGTACCTTATCCTAAAAAATATAGACACATCATTGAAGATTACTCAAAAATGATGTGTCTAACTTTTTAAGTGTTAAATTTTTGAATCAGGTCTTTTACATTTGCCCGAAAGAATCAAAAAGGCTTAAAAACCCTTATTTATTAAGCGCTTCGTTAACTGCAACTGTTAAACATATTTACTGCTTGTTGTCTGAAGATTTCTTCTTTTTTGAGTTGCGAACGAAAATAATTATAACTATTGCAATAATCGCAGGAATAACCAAATAAGGAATAGCTGATAATGCAAACGCAAATAACGATGTTATAATTTTACCCACATTTTTAAATCCGTTTATTATATTATTCCAAATCTTACCCCAGTACCCCTCGGTTTTAACCTCGCGCTCTACTTCTGTAACCGTTAGTGTTATAGTGCTGTAATCAGTTTTATTTTCCAAACTCTTTAGTTGTGCAGTATATGACTCAATTTGCGCCCTCACTTCAGCAAGACGCTCTTTAACTGAAAGCAGGTCTGTTACATTGCCCGCCTGTTTCATAATTTCAAGAAGGCTTTCCTCCTCAGCTTTATAAACCTTTATTCTTGCTTCAACATCGACAAACTCTTCGGTTACGTCCTCCACGCTTTCACTGCGTCTTTTAACCGTAGCATTTTCAGAAGCAAATTCAGTAAAACCATCCGTTTCTCCAACGGGGATCCTGATTATAGCGGTAAAGTATCTAAATTTAGAGTTGTTTGATTCATTAAAGGTTTCTATATAACCGCCATTTAAAGAAACATTGCTGCGAATACTTTCGATATAATTATCATAATCTTTTGTTTCAATATCCAATGAAATTTCTTTGATAAGTTTGCGTGAGTCAACAATATCACTTTGTAAAGTCTCCTCAACAATAGTTGATTCACTATCGTAAGCAACTTTATTTTTAGCCGTAGACTCAGCACAGCCACAAAGCGCGGCTATAATAAGAATAACGCAAATAGTAAGTGCAAAAATCTTTTTCATAAAAACCCTCCCTTTCATAATTTTATTATAATATAAGACTATGCTTTTTGCAATAACGAATTAACAAGACAAAAATCAGGGGACGGTTCTCTGATTGATACGAAATAATCCGTAATTACCTATTTTTAAAGAACGGATTGCCACGCATCTTACGATGCTTGCAATGACAAAAGGACTTGAGAAAATTCTCAAGTCCTTTAATTATGCATTGTGCATTATGAATTGTGCATTATTTATTAAGCGCTTCGTTAACTGCAACTGCACAAGCAACAGTCATACCAACCATCGGGTTGTTACCTGCACCGATAAGACCCATCATTTCCACGTGAGCGGGAACTGAAGATGAACCTGCAAACTGAGCGTCAGAGTGCATACGACCCATTGTATCGGTCATACCGTAAGAAGCGGGACCTGCAGCCATATTGTCTGGGTGGAGTGTACGACCTGTACCGCCGCCAGATGCTACTGAGAAATACTTCTTGCCCTGTTCGATACATTCTTTCTTATAGGTACCTGCAACAGGATGCTGGAAGCGAGTAGGATTAGTTGAGTTACCTGTAATAGATACGTCAACACCCTCTTTGTGCATTATAGCAACGCCCTCACGAACGTCGTCTGCGCCGTAGCAACGAACCTTTGCGCGTTCGCCGTTTGAGTAAGCGGTTTCGTTTACGATTGCGAGTTCGCCTGTGAAATAGTCAAACTTGGTCTGAACATAGGTAAAGCCGTTGATACGTGAAATGATCTGAGCTGCGTCCTTACCAAGACCGTTAAGGATTACGCGAAGCGGCTCTTTACGTGCTTTGTTAGCGCTACGTGCAAGACCGATAGCACCTTCAGCAGCAGCAAATGATTCGTGACCTGCAAGGAATGCAAAGCACTTGGTCTCTTCACGAAGAAGCATTGCGCCCAGGTTTCCGTGACCGATACCAACCTTACGGTCGTCAGCAACAGAGCCAGGGATACAGAATGACTGAAGACCAAGACCGATTTTTTCAGCAGCCTCGGCAGCAGAAGCTACCTTGTCTTTAATAGCGATTGCGCAACCTACAACATAAGCCCAAGCAGCGTTTTCAAAGCAGATAGGCTGAATACCCTTAACAATGTTATAAGCGTCAACACCTGCGTCGTCACAAATCTGCTTTGCCTCTTCAATAGAAGCAATGCCGTGTTTGCTAAGTTCTGCGTTTATTTGATTTATTCTTCTTTCATAGCTTTCAAATAATGGCATAGTCTGTTACCTCCCTAATTATTCTTCACGGGGGTCGATGAGCTTCACAGCGTCATCAACACGTCCGTACTGGCCGCTTGCTTTTTCCAAAGCCTCATTAGCGTCCATACCCTTTTTAATCATTTCCATCATTTTGCCAAGGTGAACGAACTTGTAGCCGATAATGGTGTCATTTTCGTCTACAGCGCACTTTGTGATATAACCCTCAGCAAGCTCGAGGTAACGTGGACCCTTAACCTTTGTGGCGTAGGTGGTACCTGTCTGTGAACGGAGGCCTTTACCAAGGTCTTCAAGACCAGCGCCGATTGGCAAACCGTCTTCCGAGAAAGCGGTCTGTGTACGACCGTAAACAATCTGTAAGAAAAGCTCGCGCATAGCGGTGTTAATAGCGTCACAAACGAGGTCTGTGTTGAGCGCTTCAAGCAATGTCTTGCCAACCAAGATTTCAGATGCCATAGCAGCCGAGTGTGTCATACCAGAGCAACCGATTGTTTCAACCAATGCTTCCTCGATAACGCCCTCTTTAACATTAAGGCTTAATTTGCAGGCGCCCTGTTGAGGTGCGCACCAACCGATACCGTGGGTAAGGCCCGAGATATCTTTTACTTCCTTTACCTGAACCCATTTGCCCTCTTCGGGAATAGGAGCAGGACCGTGATATGCGCCTTTAGCGAGTGGGCACATATTTTGTACTTCATGTGAGTAGTTCATTATATGTAACTCCTTTCAAAATTTCATACAAAGATAGTATAGCATTTTTTTCGACAAAAAACAATACCGAAAATGCTAAAAATTTAACAATTTTTCACTCTGCAAACCTTACGGCACTATTGTTTTTATCCAAGCGCCTTGCTTTATGAAAGCATAACCTAAAATACATTTTATTATGTTTAACATCTGTACTATAAAATATATTGTTAAAATACCGAGCGAAGTATAGTTTACAAGGCAGAATGCCGCAACAACGCTTACCACCCAGGTAAACACACAGTCAAAAATAAGGGTTATTATCACCTTGCCGCCCGATCGCAATGCAAAATACGATGAGTGCGCAAATGCCTCAATAGGAATTGCAAGCGCCGTAAGTTGCATAAGGGAAGTAGCAATGCTTTTTGCATTATCGCTTATATTGTAAATGCTTGGTATAAAGATTGCCGCAATAGCGTAAAGTATTGCCACAATTATACCAATAAATACCGAAAACGCTACAAGCTTGAAGGTGGTGTCAAGCACCTCTTCCTTACCCTTGCCTGCGCCCAGGTCGTGACCAAGCAATATACCTACCGCAATACCTACCGAGAAAAATGCCACCGAAAAGACGTTAAAGAAGGTTTGCGAAATATTGCTTGCCGCAACAACATCAAGACCGCGTTGCGCATATAGTCCGTTTACCGTTGCCATACCCGATGCCCAAAGCGCCTCGTTTACCATAAGGGGCATACCCTTTTTAAATATTTGTTTTATCAAGTTTAGCGAAATATACGCACTTTTCCAAGCGCCAATTATAAATATGCATTTTTTACGTTTTATAAGTGTATATACCACCAAAATGCCAAGCTCTACAAAGCGAGATATTACAGTTGCCATTGCCGCACCGTTTACACCAAGGCAAGGCGCACCAAGTTTACCATATATTAGCACGTAGTTAAGCGATAGATTTACCATGACCGCCATAACACCGGCAATCATAGGAACCTTACTTTCACCTGTTTCACGTAATGTTGTGCCATAGCATTGCGCAATGGTATATGGTATAAGACCGATAAGCATTATATATAGATAGCTTTGTGCAAACGAGAATGCCTTTGCCGCAAGGGCGGGATTGTCGTCAGCATTTAGATAAAGCATTATAAGGTCATCGCTTTTAAAGTATAAAAGTGCAATACCCAACACAGCAAGCAATGTGCAGAATATTATTTTAAATCTAAAGGTCTGCTTTACGCCCTCTAAATCTTTTTTGCCGAAATACTGTGCACCAAAAATTCCCGCGCCCGAAATGGCGCCAAATATGCACAGATTAAAAACAAACATAAGTTGATTAGATACAGCAACGCCGGTTGACTCGGCTTGTCCTACACGACCAACCATAATGTTGTCGAGCATATTTACAAAGTTGGTTATTCCCTGCTGTATCATAATGGGTATTGTAAGCGAAATCACACGCTTATAAAAGGCTCTATTCCCCACTAATTTATTTAACATAAGTTCCCTCAAATATTCAATAATTTACCAAGTAAAGATTTTAGCACAAAGAAGTATGTATTGCAACAAAAAAAGACAGAATATATTCTGCCTTTTTTTGTATAAAGAAAGAGTATTTAAAATGACAACGTATATATTAATTTTACACGCTGTGTTTATGCGTGATGCTTTTCGGGATAATAGCTCTTGGATACATTATTGCCGCGGATAACCTTAAAACGACGGCGACGTATATTTGCCGCAATGCGCTCTTCAAAAGCAATAAATTTATCCTCGTGAAAAACCGCCCATATAACAAAAGCCACGAGCGCTATCTCGAATATTGTAAGTAAAGTCCCCTGTAAATTCATAGTTTTTCCTCCGCCGAACATTTGTTCGTTTTCTGTGTTTTTATTATAATCAAGCTTTCGACATTTGTCAAGCACTTTTTACAAATTTATTTTAATTTTTTCGCTGTACCGAAATACGTACAATTAAATGTTAATTTTTTCCTAATATTTTATTCATCAATTTTCTATTGTTTTTGACGAACAAAAGTGTTAAACTTTTGTTAAACAGATTTAAGGGGTGAAAGCGTTGTTTGACTATTACAGCGATTTTAATTTCAAGAATATCACAAGCGAGAAATACAGACATTTGTTTTTGCTTTTGTTCTGGCCTGTTTATTTAACACTTTTTGTGCTTACCGAAAAATACATTACACCTATACACACAGTATATTGCGGACTTGATGACCTTATCCCCTTTTGCGAGTTTTTTGTAATCCCCTATGTGTTATGGTACGCCCTACTCGCATTCGTATCGGTTTATACCCTGCTTTTTGACGTGACGTATTTTAAAAAGTTTTACGTATTTTTAAGCGTGACAAGTATTATAACTTTTGCAATTTATATTTTGTTTCCCAATATGCAAAATCTGCGTCCCACTGAATTTGCGCGCGACAATATTTTTGTGGACATAATGAAAAATCTTTACGAGGTAGACACCAACACAAACGTCTGCCCGTCAATTCACGTAATATTTTCAATTGGTATGCTTTTCGCGCTCTGGAACTCGAAGCATTTCGGCTCTGCCGCTTGGCGTACGGTATCGGTCATAGTCACAACTTTAATCTGCATTGCAACCGTATTTTTAAAGCAACATTCGGTTATAGATATATTTGTCGGCGTCTTGCTGTCGGCGGCAATTTTTCCGTTTGCGTTTTTAGATTTAAGAGGTAAAAATAAAAAAATAAAAAAAGAATAAATTTTTTGTTGACAAGTTGAGTTCTTAGTGCTATAATAATCGGGCGCCCAAGATTTGCGAGTGTGCTGGAATAGGCAGACAGGCACGTTTGAGGGGCGTGTGTCCACGACGTATGGGTTCAAGTCCCATCACTCGCACCAAAAAGAAAAAGTCGCTGTAAGGCGGCTTTTTCTTTTTGTACTTTTATCTATTATTTTTTCTCTCTTATCTATTCTCTAAAAAAACAAACGACTTTTCCAGATAAAAGTTTCGGTGTCTGCTTCGCAGATGAAATATTAATTATATGTAAGGTTTCAAACTTATTGGTTTGAAAATAAAATAACTTTAAGTTTGTTCTTATTTTTTTTATAAATAAATTTACAATTTATTATTGAATAAACAATAAATTTATTATATAATTTATTCTATGAAAGGGAGTGAATGCAGTGCCTGCAAGTGAGGAAAAGCTACGTGAATATTTTGCAAGAAATTTAGCCCACTATCGCAAGGCGTTGGGTCTTACGCAAAGCGAGCTTGCTGAAAAGCTTAACTATTCTGACAAATCAATCTCTAAGTGGGAGCGCGGCGACGGTCTTCCCGACCTTGCGGTCACAGCGCAGCTTGCCGAAATTTTTGGTCTTACGGTAAACGACCTTATTGCCGAAAAGCCGCGTCGCAGACTTATGACCACCCGCAACAAAATTATTATCACTCTGCTTTCAATGGGTATTGCATGGCTGGTTGCGACAATTCTTTTCTTCCTTTGTGAGATTATATTCCCCACTATCAAGGTCTGGTGGCTGTTTTACATATACGCTATCCCAATCAGCGCCATTGTGGGTATTGTTTTTTCTTGTATCTGGTGGAAAAAGATACACCTGCTCGCATCAATTTCAACTCTTATATGGTCGGCAGCGCTTTGCGTTATGCTAACGGTGTCGATACCTAAAATTTATCTCATATTTATAGTAGCTGCCGTTTTGCAGATAATGACGATACTCTGGTTTTTAATTAAAAAGCAATAAAACTTAATTATAGTTGTGGGGGCATATGCCCCTACATTTTTTGCTTATTAAAATTATTTTTACATTTAATATTCATTATTGAAAAACAAAATACTTTGCGGTATAATATAAAACAACAATAAGGAAATTTAAGGAGATTTAAAATATATGAAGCTTGGTATGGTGGGGTTGCCAAACGTTGGCAAATCAACCCTTTTTAATGCAATAACAAACGCGGGCGCGCAATCGGCAAACTACCCGTTTTGCACAATAGAGCCAAACGTTGGTATGGTAAGCGTACCCGACGAGCGACTTGAAAAGCTTGCTGAAATCTATACCCCGGACAAATTCACCCCTGCGGTTATCGAATTTGTTGATATTGCAGGTCTTGTAAAGGGCGCGTCAAAGGGTGAGGGTCTTGGCAACAAGTTTTTAAGCAATATCCGTGAGGTTGACGCGGTGGTGCACGTAGTGCGCTGTTTTGAAAGCACCGATATCATTCACGTAGAGGGCTCGGTTGACCCGCTTCGCGATATTGAAACCATAAATTTAGAGCTTATACTCTCTGACATAGAAATTGCTCAGCGCCGTCTTGAAAAGGCTACAAAAGCGCTAAAGGGCGACAAGTCTATGCAGGCAGAGGTTGACTTTTTAAAGCGCCTTATCGCGCATCTTGAGCACGGCTTGCCCGCGCGCTCGGTAGAGATTACGTCCGACACCGACGCCGAGGTTCTTGCCACCACCTCATTGCTTTCTGCAAAGCCTGTAATCTACGCTTGCAATATGAGTGAGGATGATTTTAAAAACGGCATTGAGCAGAACGTTGGATATAACGCGGTAAAAGAGGCGGCAGAAAAAGAAAATGCCGAGATACTGCCTATTTGCGCAGCGCTCGAAGCCGAACTTGCAGGTCTTGATGACGAAGAAAAGGCAATGTTCTTAGAGGATTTAGGTCTCGAACGCTCGGGTCTTGACCGTATGATACAAAAATGCTACAGTCTTTTGGGACTTATTTCCTACCTGACAGCAGGCAAGCCCGAGGTTAGAGCGTGGACTATTACACGCGGCACCAAAGCGCCTCAGGCAGCGGGTAAAATCCACACCGATTTTGAGCGCGGTTTCATTCGCGCCGAGGTTATCTCGTATGATGACTTTATGGCTTGCGGCGGCAATATGGTTACCGCAAAAGAAAAAGGCCTTGTCAGAAGTGAGGGCAAGGAATACATTATGAATGACGGAGATATAGTTCTTTTCAGATTTAATGTATAATATAATTTAATCACCCAAAAATATTTTGGGTGATTGTCTTGAAAAAAGCAAAGTGCGATTTAACGGTTTTTGGCATAGGCGCTGTAGGCTACGGGTTGCTTGAAATTCTGTGGCGCGGACGCACACATTGGTCAATGGCCTTAGCGGGTGGCATATCTTTTTTAGGATTATCAAAAATTTCCTGTTTTTTCAAAAAAGCAAGTCTTTTTAAAAAAGCGATTATAGGCTGCGGCTTTATTACAACCGTTGAATACGTTTTTGGCTTGATTTTTAACGTGATTTTAAAACGCAAGGTTTGGGACTACAGCAAAATGCCGCTTAATATCGGCGGACAGGTTTGCGCACTGTACTCTTTTTTCTGGCTTATTTTAAGTTTTTTGTTTATACCCTTAGCCGATAAAATACAAAGCAAAATGAGGTGAACACCGTGTCAGATTTTTTACGCAGAACCTGGGCAGAGATTGACTCCGACGCCCTTTTACATAATTTCAATATCATAAAGCAAACTGCAAACACAAGGGTTTGCGCGGTTGTAAAAGCAAACGCCTACGGTCACGGTGTAAATATTGTCGCGCCGTTACTGCAAAAAGCGGGCGCGGACTTTTTTGCCGTGTCGAATTTAGAAGAAGCTATTGAGCTTCGCGATATTGGTATAACAAAACCGATACTTATCCTTGGCTACACACCGTCTGAATATGCGCGCGAACTCGCCGTTTACAATGTTTCTCAGTGCATTTATTCACTTGATTATGCGCGCGAATTATCGCAAATCGCGGTTGAAAAAAAGCTTCAAATAAATATTCATTTAAAGCTTGACACAGGTATGTCGCGCATAGGCTTTGACTGCCGTAATGACGATTTAAACGGAATAAATGATGCAATATCGGCGGTGCGTCTTGACGGATTCAAGCTCGAAGGCGTGTTCACCCACTTTGCCGTATCTGACCGCAACGAAATGCAAGAAGACGGCTTTACCGACTGTCAGTACAACCGTTTTATAAAGGCAATCGACGTTTTAAAATCAAACGGACTCGACCCCGAATACAAACATTGCGCGAATTCCGCGGCGCTTTGTCAAGACGGCGACAAACACCTTAATATGTGCCGCGCGGGTATTATTCTTTACGGTCTTACCCCCTCTTCTGACCTCAAACTACCGCAAGATTTTAAACCTGTAATGAGTTTTAAATCGGTAGTTTCACAGGTGAAAAATATACGCTGCGGCGATACGGTAAGCTATGGCAGAACCTTTAAAGCACAAAAAGATATGACGATTGCAACTATAAGCGCGGGCTATGCCGACGGTTATTACCGACTTTTGTCAAACAAGGCTTCTGTGCTTATAAACGGAAAACGTGCAAACATTATCGGACGCGTGTGTATGGATCAATTTTGTGTTGACGTATCTGACATACCTGACGTTAAACGTGGCGACGAGGTAGTGCTTTTTGGCGACGGCTTGCCCGTAGAAGAATTAGCCGATATAGTAGGTACCATAAATTACGAATTGGTTTGTGCAGTATCAAGCCGAGTTACAAGAGTAAAAAAAGGACAGTAATATCAAGGGGTATTATTGCCCTTTTTTATTAAAGGAGAAATTATGAAAAATTACATTCTCACTTTAGACGAAGGCACCACGAGCGCCAGAGCGATTATATTTGATAATGATGGCAATATAGTATCGCTATCTCAAAATGAGTTTACACAAATATACCCTACTCCATCTTTTGTAGAACACGACCCAATAGAGATACTGTCGGCACAGTATTCTGCCATAACCGAGTGTATAATAAAATCGGGACTAAACGTTCAAGATATTTCTTGCGTTGGTATTACCAATCAGCGCGAAACTGTGATTGTGTGGAACAAATATACAGGCGAGCCAATATACAACGCTATTGTGTGGCAATGCCGCCGAACAGCGCCCATTTGTGAAAACTTAAAAGCGCAGGGCTTAGAGCAGTATATCGCTGATACCACAGGACTTAAAATCGACGCGTATTTCAGTGGCACAAAAATTAAGTGGATTTTAGATAACGTAGAGGGTGCGCGTGAGCAGGCCGAGCGTGGTGAGCTGCTTTTTGGCACGGTAGATACCTGGCTTATGTGGAAGCTGTCGGGCGGTAAAATTCACGCAACCGACGAAACAAACGCATCGCGTACGATGCTTTACGATATACATAATTTGTGTTGGGACAAAAAACTACTCGAGATTTTAGATATTCCCGAAAGCATGCTGCCCACCGTTCAAAAAAGCGGTAGCGTCTTTGGCGATATTGATATTATGGGTGTGCCGCTTTCGGTTTGCGGTGTTGCAGGCGACCAACAGTCCGCATTGTTTGGTCAGCACTGTGTAAATGTTGGTGATGTTAAAAACACATACGGTACGGGCTGTTTCTTGCTTATGAATACGGGCGAAACGGCGGTAAAAAGCCAGAACGGTATGCTTACCACTATTGCTGCTACAACACAAAACGCACCCACTCAGTACGCACTCGAAGGCAGTGTATTTATAGGCGGTGCGGTAATTCAGTGGCTGCGTGACGAAATGAAGCTAATTGAAACGGCAGCTCAAAGTGAAGAGTGCGCACTGTCCGTGCGTGACAGCGCAGGCGTATACATAGTCCCCGCCTTTGCAGGCCTTGGCGCTCCTTATTGGGATATGTATGCTAGAGGCACCATTTGCGGACTAACGCGGGGTGCCGGTCGCAATCACATAGTACGCGCCGCGCTTGAATCCATTGCCTACCAGACCAACGACCTAATTACCGCTATGAAAAATGATGCAGGTGTTACGGTCGCCTCACTCAAAGCAGATGGGGGTGCTGCGAGAAATAAGTTTTTAATGCAGTTTCAAGCAGATATATCTAATACAAACGTTATCTGCCCCGACAATGCCGAGGCCACAGCACTTGGCGCTGCGTTACTTGCAGGTATGACGGCAGGTATTATTAAAGATACTGACAATATAAATCCCACCGCTACCACCTTTACACCCAATATGAAAAGTGACGAACGAAGCAATAATTTAAGCGGTTGGAAACGCGCGGTAAACAGTACAATTTCTTTTACAAAGGAATGATTATATGACATATATAAAACTTCAAAAAAAGATAAAATCCAGCGATCAAAAAAACACCCTGTCGGGCGTTGTGTATGTTCCAAGCGGTGATATTCGCGGCATATTTCACCTAGTGCACGGTATGACCGAATATATTGGCAGATATGAGCCTCTTTTTGAAAGCCTTGCTGGTGAAGGTTATTTATGCTGCGGATTCGATAACCTTGGTCACGGCAATACCGCAAATGAACAAGATTTGGGATTTATTGCATCAAAAAACGGTTGGAGCTACATGGTAGATGATGTAAAATTATTTGCCGATAGTATAAAGTCCGATTACCCCAATTTGCCATATATTTTAATGGGACACAGTATGGGCTCGTTTATTACTCGAGTTGCGGTAGCGCGTTATAGCGACCTTGCCGATAAATATATTTGTTGCGGCACAGCTGGCAAAAATCCTGCGGCAAATGCGGGGCTTATGCTCTGCAGTATTATAAAGGCTTTCCGCGGCGAGCGCGCTGTATCACCTTTTTTAGAGAATATAGCATTTGGCTCATACAACAAGCGTTTTGACGGTGATACAAAATACGAATGGCTTACAAAAGACCGCGAGATAATTGACAAATATTCTAAAGACAAATTTTGCACCTTCCATTTTACAGTATCGGCGCTACACGACCTGATAAAGCTAATAAAGGTTTGCAATAGCAAAAAATGCTTTAACGATACTAAAAGTGATTTGCCTATACTTTTAATTTCCGGCGATATGGACCCTGTTGGCAATTACGGAAAAGGTATAAAAGAGGTGTGTAACAAATTTAAAACAGGCGGCAAAGAAAACACAACAATGATTCTTTATGAAAACTGCCGCCACGAGATACATAACGACACTTGTAAAGAACAAATGACTAAAGATATTTTAGAGTTTATAGAAAGATAAAATAGCACACTTTTTACTGACATTAATTGTTGAAATAAAAACAGGTAGCACTCGGGTGGAGTGCTACCTGTTTTGTGGGTTTTATTGGGGCGAGAAACCGTCGATTGTGTTTGTTTTTACGCAAGATTTTTGATATACTCCATAAGCTCCTCAAAACTGCCGTTGGGGTATTTTGATATATCATTCTCTGTCTTGTTTATTAGGCAGTCGGTCAAAAGAAATACCTTCATCCCCACCCTTTCTGCTACCATATCGTCGCCAACGTCATTGCCTACCATAAGGCATTCCTCTGGTTTGCAGCCTATTCTGGCGGCACACTCTATGTAATAAGTGGGGTTAGGCTTGCAGGAATTTATATTTTCGTATGTAGTATAAAATTCGAAATCGTCGGGCGTTAGTCCAGCCCAAGTTATGCGCCAGCGTGTAGCGCGCTCGGGAAAAATCGGATTGGTAGCAAGCGCTACGCGGTGCCCCATTTCTTTAAGTTTATATACCGTCTCGCGAGCCTTTGGATTAAAACCGCAAACATCTTTTACCTTGTCAAACTCGGTTTCGTAAAAGTCGTCAAAAAGCGGTTTGTCTGCTAAGATTTTATCACCGTAAACCGATACGGCAAAATCCCAAAACACGTCCTCGTTGCACTTTTCACTATTATTTTTAATCATAGCGTAGGTGCCTTTCCATATTGTTTCTACAAACTGCTTGGGCTCGTAGCCGTGGGGAGCTAGCTTTGTCGAAATTCTTTTAAAATAATCCCCTACAAACACGTCTTGGTCCATAGGAACCAGCGTGCCGTCAAGGTCGAATAAAATTGCTTTGATTGACATAATTTACCTCTATAATTTAGCCATTTGGTTAAACGAGGTTTCAAACGCCTCTTTTGATATATCACACTCTAGTATATAAACGGGTGTGTTTTCTATTACTGTGCCAAGTAATTCCAAAGTTTTTGAAAGGGCTGATGGGTCACTTGGCAGATAAACCTGTCGCATAAGGTGGTTTACAGCCTCGGCCAACTCAAGCTTTGTTATCTTGTTTTCCTTACCCTGCTTTAAGATGCAAATTGCCTTTAGCGGTGCACTTGTATTGCGCTGATACCCTTCTTTGCCTGCCCAAGGCGTGCCGTAAACGGTTGAGATGTTCCCCGCTTTTATAATAGGCTTGTCGCCGTTTATGATATCAACCTTATCACCAAGATACTGTTTCCACAAATTTATATGCGTGGTCTTGCCCGTGCCACTCGGGGCTGTAAAAAGGTATGCGTTACCGCCGTATTCTATTGCCGCACCGTGAAAAACAAATCGGTCAAAGTGTGGCAGCCGCTCGCCAATAGCGCGGTATATACAAAGACTTTCGCAAGACTCAATCGGTGCAGACGGCACCAATTCTTTCTCTTTTAAAATTGCGGCATTATCCGCTTTGGCGATTATGTCGGGTGTGTCAGACTGCGATATATAATCCTTACACAAATACGAAATATAGTCATATTTATGCTCAATATTTATTTTTAAATCGGCAAGTAAGATATCTATTTTTTGCATCAGTCACTCACCTGCTCTGCAAAGCGTATTTCACAACCAAGATACTGCTGACATTCGGTAAGTCCCGCCGCTATAATCTGCTTTGTACGTTCGTAAGACGCCGCCGCCTCGTTAGTGGTAGCATCGTCAAGACCGTAACTGTTTGCCATATCGGCAGACTCTAACGGATACATTGTATACTGATAATTTCCTGATATTCCCCAGCGGTCCACCCACGTGGGTATAATATCAACCGCGGTAAGACTTACTTCGCCGTCGGCGTCTTTAGTAAACGTATAACTAAACAGCACGCCATCCTCGGTGTGACCTGTTTCGCAAACACCTGTCATCTCGACTATTCTCTGGTTGGATATAGAGTTACCCATAGAATAAAGACAAACTGTGGTGTTCTGGCTGTCTTCTGAATGTATCAGTTCTATAGGCTGTAAAACGTGCGGATGCGCACCTACAATTACGTCAACACCCATATTGCACAAGCTTTGCGCCGCCGCCTTTTGATAGGTGTTAGGGGTGGTATGATACTCATCTCCCCAATGCATATAAAACACAATTGCCTCAGCACCGTTTTGCTTCATATCGTCAATCACAGCCTGCGCCTCGGTGTAAAAGGCAGGCAGATTTGCACTGCTGAAATAGTTAATAAACTCACCCGCCCCGTTGGCAGCGCTGTTAGTACCGTAGGTATAGCACACCATACCGATTTTTATGCCGTTTATATCCTTTATAACATAGGTCGGGTCGTCGGTAGTTTCCTTTGTACCCAAAAAGTCAAGACCTGATGCCTTTATCTGCTGCACCGTGCGTTTTAGTCCCGCAAGACCTGTATCAAGGCTGTGGTTATTTGCCGTCAGTAGCATATCAAAACCGTCTGCCTTTACATAGTCTAAAAGACTGTCGGGGGTATTGAACGAAGGATAACCGCGATATTTTCCCGCCTCTTCGCCACCCAGCGTTACCTCAAGATTTACGACGGCGTAGTCAGCCGCAGTTATATACGGCTTTGCAACCTTGTAAAATTCAGCAAAGCTATAACTACCGTCGTCCTGTCGCGCGCCGTTGAGTACGTTTTCGTGTATAAGAATATCACCCGTGTTTAACACGGTAGCAGTTATATCTTTATTTATTTCGTCTTCGGTGGAGGTTATACTACCGTTGGATGACTCTAACTGAGAGTTGTTTTCACTGCCCTTTTTATCAGAGCTTTTAACCACCGCGCATATAACCACCGAAAGTAAAGCGATTGTGGCGGCAAGCACCACTGCTAACACCGCAATAAAAATGCGACGTCGGATTATAGCTTTTTGTCTTTTTGTTTTTTCTTTCATTTTATCACCGTCTATAAAATAGAAAACAGCGTCTGATTTCGACCATTTTCTTGTCTTATATATAATATAATAAATTTGTAAAAAAATCAATAATACTCTTGTATTTATCATTTTTTTATAGTAAAATATTCTATATACTAAATTGGGAGGTATAATTGTGCCTGTTTCTAACACAATGAAAATTGAAACAAAACGTAAAGATTTATATTTGCGTGTAAGCAAGGGACACTTTGCAACAAGCAACAGCCACAGCAACTATTATATTGATGTTGCGGCGCAAAAATCGCGTCTTTCGGAGGCGCGCGCTGTTGCAGAAGAGCTATGCAGCTACTATCGCCACAATACAATAGTTGATACCATACTTTGTCTTGACGGTATGGAGGTTGTCGGCGCGTGTCTGGCATCCCGTCTTACAGAAGCAAACTACGCAAATATGAATGCACATCAAACAATTTATGTTGTAACACCTGAAATTACAGGCTCCAGCCAGTTTTTGTTCCGAGATAACATTGTTCCTATGATTCAGGGCAAAAATGTGCTTGTGCTGGCAGTGTCGGTCTCTACCGGTCGTACCGTTGAAGCTGCTGTTGATGCTGTTAAATATTATGGTGGTAATGTTGCAGGCATTTGCTCTATATTTGCTACCCGCAAAGAGTGCGCAGGAATACCCGTAAATTCGGTATTTAACCCCAATGACCTTCCTGACTATCAGAACTACAAGCCACACGAGTGTCCTCTTTGCAAAGCAGGTGAAAAAATCGATGCGCTTGTTAACTGTCACGGTTGTTCAAAACTTTAATTAAAAATTTAGGAGATGAAAAAATGAGTAGATTAGAAGAAGCAAAAAAACAATATGCGGCGCTTGGTATTGATGTTGATGCCGTAATCGAAACACTTAAAAAACAGCCCGTATCACTGCATTGTTGGCAGGGTGACGACGTAAAGGGCTTTGACCAAGACGGTCCTCTGACAGGCGGTATCCAGACTACAGGTAACTATCCAGGCAAAGCACGTACACCTGAAGAATTGATGGCAGATATGGATATGGTTATCTCTCTTTGCCCTGGTATGAAAAAGATAAATGTTCACGCGTGCTACGCTATTTTCGAGGACGGCGAGTTTGCCGACCGCAACAAGTTAGAGCCTAAGCACTTCAAAAAATGGGTAGACTTTGCAAAGAAGCATGGTATGGGTCTTGACTTTAACCCAACCTTCTTCTCGCACCCAATGGCTGACAGCGGTCTTACACTTTCAAGCCCTGATGAAAGCATCCGTAACTTCTGGATTGAACACGGCAAGGCTTGTGTACGTATTTCAGAATATTTTGCAAAAGAAACAGGCGTACCCTGTGTTATGAACATCTGGACAGGCGACGGTCTTAAGGATATTCCTGCTGACCGTATGGGACCAAGAGTTAGATATAAAGAGTCTATCGAGGCAATCCTTTCAGAACCGTTTGATAAATCACTTGTTAAGCCTTGTGTTGAATCAAAGGTTTTCGGTATTGGTGTAGAGGCTTACACAGTAGGCTCGGCTGAATTCTCCCTCACCTTTGCCGCAACACACGACGGTTGCTTACCGCTTATGGATAACGGTCACTATCATCCAACCGAGGTTGTATCTGACAAGATTCCTGCGCTACTTGCTTTCTTCCCCGAAATTGCATTACATATCACTCGTCCTATCCGTTGGGACTCTGACCACGTAGTGCTTTTTGATGACGAAACACGCGAGATGGCAAAGGAAATTGTTCGTTGCAATGCATTTGACCGCGTATATATGGCTCTTGACTACTTTGATGCAAGCATTAACCGTATCGCCGCTTGGAGTGTAGGTCTTCGCAGCTGGCAAAAGGCGTTGCTTATGGCAATGCTTACACCAAATGCAATGCTCAAGGATTTACAGGACAAGGGCGCTTATACCGAGCTTATGGTAAGAAGCGAGGATATTAAGACATTGCCGTTTGGCGATATTTGGAACTACTATTGCGAATGCTGTGGCGCGCCAAAGGATGGCGAATGGTACGCACTTGTAGAGGAATACGAAAAGAACGTACTTTCAAAACGAGTATAATTTATTAAAGACCGCAAAACGACACGTAGGTAGTTTCCTACAATGCGAAATTAGCTAAAAGCAGCATCTTTCTTTCGAAAGATGCTGCTTTTTTATATCGATTTTCTGTTTGCGAAATATTCGCCGACCTTTTTTATAATGAAGATTGCAAGCAAGCCGTCGATTATTCCAAGCGCTGCGCCAGCCAGAACATCGGTTGGATAATGAACGTAAAGATACATTCTTGAAAGGCAGGTAAGAACTGCCAAAACAATAGCCGCAATACCCCATTTTTTATTGTTGGCATAAATTGCTATAGCGCATTCTACCGCGCAACGCGAATGTCCCGATGGAAAAGAAAACGAAGAAAGTTTTTCTATAACCAATTCAACGCTTGGATTTACAGTATACGGACGCGGTCTTTCAAAAATCTTTTTTAGAATCTGATTTCCTAAAATTTCGCCTATTAAAAGCACGGCGCCAAGACAAATTCCCGTTTTTCGAGTCTTTTTAAAACAGAGTAAAACTATCGCCAATATTATCCAAAAAATACCTTTGTCAGAAAGTCTTGTAATACCAACAAAAAAATAGTCTAAAAACTTGCAAGAAAAAGTGTCTCTTATAAAATCGAGAATTCCTATTTCAAATTGGTTAAGCGCATCCATCTAAGGCACCTCTTTATTTAAAAAATAGTGGCAATTTCTCCAAAAAGATAATATCATCTCGATCGGCTGCATCGCCCTCTGCCAAAAATGCGCATGCGGCAGCCTCGATAGCGCCCGCCTGTTTTATAAGCTCTCGTACGGCGGCAAGTGATTCACCTGTGCTGATAACGTCATCAATAACAAGCACTCGCTTACCCTTTATAGCGTTGACCTCGGTTTCACCGAGATATAAATGCTGTTCTTTTTGGGTAGTTATAGATGTAACCGCAACATCCAATGGGTTTCTCATATATACCTTTACACCCTTACGCGCAATTATGTACGGTTTGCCGCTCTGACGCGCCATTTCATAAGCCATAGGAATACTCTTTGCCTCGGGTGTGAGTATTACATCAAACTCAGGAACTTTTTTAAGAAGCTCGGCACAGCCCGCGATTGTAAGCTCAACGTCACCAAAGATTATAAAAGCGGCAATATCAAGCTTATCGCTTACGGGGAACTTTTCGAGCCTGCGCTCAAGCCCCGCAATTTTCATAGTATAAAATTCAGACATATATATCATCCTTTTCTTGTAGGGAACGACCTATGTGTCGTTCCGCGGTCGAGCACATAGGCTCGACCCTACATTAAAATAATAAATTATTATGCATTAACCCGGTGGCCACTGCAAATATCTACGTGCAAGCAAGTGGAAATGAATATGACCTACCGTCTGTCCGCCGTCTTTACCACAGTTATTTACCACACGGAAACCATCTTGAAGTTTTTCCTGCTCAGCAATTTTAGCCACAGCCTCAAAGATTTTTGCAATCAAATGACTGTTTTCAGCAGTAATATCTGCCGCTGAGGTAATATGCTCTTTTGGAACTATAATTGCGTGAAAAGGCGCTTGTGGGTCAATATCGGCAAAAGCGTATACGCTTTCATCCTCATAAATTTTAGTGCTGGGTATCTCACCCGCAACTATTTTACAAAATAAGCAATCACTCATAAAATTTCTCCTATATTTCTATTTCAAAACCGTCATAGGCTGTCATAAAGCCATGTTTTTCAGCAATGCGTGAAAACTCCTCGTACACCGCATTGCCACCGTTGTGCGAAAAATGATTAAGTATAAACTTGGTATTGTCACTTGCGAGACCGTATTTTATTAGCATATCACGGGTTTTAATATTGCGTGGTAAACCCATATGCGATGAATAGGTAATGTCGGTAGTACCTGCCGTGCAGTCCATAGAAACAGCATCAAAGCAAATGTCACACGACTTCAAATATTCCCAAGTTTCATCCAAAAACAAACCCGTATCATTTGCATAAAGAAATGATTTATTGTTTTTCTCTATTATGTATAAATACGGATTTTCAGTTCCGTGATTTGCTTTAAGCGCGGTTACCGTATAGTCACCTATTTTAAACGGTTTAAAGGGTGGCTGTGATTCGCAGTGAAAAAACCCCTGTGATTTTTTCACTCTGGGTTCAAGGCAAGGTTTTATGTCCGTACTACCGTAAACTGTAAGTCCGTGCCAATCCTGTGGCAGACAAGAATAACCTTTTTCAAACCAATTAAAGTCATCAGGGTAAAAATGATCTTCGTGAATGTGTGTTATCAAGCAATACTTTATATCAAGAAGATTTATATTGTTAGCAAGCACGTGATGATAGGTATCGCACGAATAATCAATAAACATTTCGTCGTTAATCAACGCTTGTGAACGGGTACGAATATTTTTACCGCCTAAAGTCCGCGCCTTTCTACAGTTTTCACAATCGCAAAACATTGCTGGAAAAGCCTCTGCCGCGGCAGTACCCAAAAACTTAATTTTCATAGTTTTTATTTCAACTGACTTTCAACGATAGAAGTTACAGCCACAAGCGCTTCATCGGCTTTTGCAATTTCTTTACCGCCTGCCATTGCGCTGTCGGGCTTACCGCCGCCGTTACCGCCGGCGATTTGTGCAACAGCTTTTACGATATTGCCTGCGTGAGCGCCCTTTGAAAGTGCCGCTTTACCAACACCTGCGCAGAAGGTAAGCTTTTCGCCATTTACTGCAGCCAGCACTGCTACTGCATCGTCATTTTCAGCCTTGATGGTATCAATCATCTTGCGAAGCTCGTCAGGTGCTGTACCGTCAAATTTAGCAGTTGCCACCTTAACTCCGTTTACTTCTATCGCATTTGTCATAAGGTCACTAAGCTTGCCCGAAGCCAATTTTGCCTCTAATGACTCAATTTTCTTTGAATCCTCTTTCATTTGCTTTACGGTAGCCGCAGCCTTAACTGCTACATCTTCAATATTACCGATTTTAAGGGTAGCTGCAGTGTCAGTAAGCAATGATTTGTAGTGATTTATAAGATTTACAACGTTGAAGCCTGTGTACGCTTCAATACGGCGGGTACCTGCCGCAATACCGCTTTCTGATATAATTCTAAACAAACCGATTTTACCCGTATTGTCAACGTGGGTACCGCCACAAAGCTCGGTAGAAAAATCGCCTGCTTTTACAACGCGAACGATATCTCCGTACTTTTCGCCAAAGAGAGCCATAGCGCCATGAGCCTTAGCCTCGTCAATAGGCATTTCGCGGTTATCAACCACAATGCCGTCAAGAATTGCGGTATTTACAAGAGCTTCAACCTTTTCGATTTCTTCTACTGTTAACGCTGAGAAATGTGTAAAGTCGAAACGAACTGCCTTTTCATTTACAAGCTGACCCGCCTGCTCAACGTGGGTGCCGAGCACCTGACGTAAGGCCGCCTGCAAAAGATGAGCCGCAGTATGATTACGGCGAATAGCCTCACGACGCTCAACGGCGATTTTTACGTTTACTTTATCGCCAACTGAAATCACTTCGTTTGCAGTACCGATATGTGTAAATATACCGTCTACTGTCTTTTTAGTATCAACAACTGTGAAGCCGCCAATTACACCTGTGTCACCTACCTGACCACCGCTTTCAGCGTAGAAAACAGTTTTGTCAAGCACAACAATAGCCTTTTGATTAGCGTTTACAGTAGACACATGCTCGCCCTCAACAACTATATCAAGAACAGTAGCGTTACACTCATTTTGTGTGTAACCCAAAAATTCGGTAGCGGCAATATCATCAAAGTTAATGCCGTCACTACTCCAGCTTTCACCGTCAGATGCTTTACGAGCATTGCGTGCCTTTTCTCGTTGCTGTTGCATCAAATTGTTAAAGCCGTCCTCGTCAACGGTCATACCCTTTTCGGCCAAAATATCACGTGTTAAATCAAGTGGGAAACCGTAGGTATCATAAAGACGGAATGCATCTTCACCCGAGAGTGTCCCGCCGTTTGCGGTTAAATCATTTAGTATTGTAAGACCCTGGTCAATAGTCTTTGAAAAGCTTGCTTCTTCATTGGCAATAACTTTTTTAATAAGTTCTTGCTTATCTACAAGCTCGGGATAACCCGATGCGTTTTCTTTGATAACCGCCTCAACCATTTCAACAAGGAACGGGCGGTCAATACCGATAAGTCTACCGTGACGAGCCGCGCGACGAATAAGACGGCGAAGCACATATCCGCGGCCTTCGTTTGAAGGAATAATGCCGTCGCTAATCATAAAGGTGGATGCGCGAGCGTGGTCTGTAATAGCGCGGATAGAAATATCTGTCTTATTGTCCTTGCCATAAGTCTTGCCGGAAATCTCGCAAACCTTGTCAAGAATATTACGGATGGTGTCAACCTCAAACATATTGTCAACACCCTGCATTACGCAAGCAAGACGCTCAAGACCCATACCCGTATCAATGTTTTTGTGTTCAAGCTCGGTGTATGTACCGTCACCCATATTGTTAAATTGGGTGAAAACGTTGTTCCAGATTTCCATGTATCTGTCGCATTCGCAACCAGGCTTACAGTCAGGGCTGCCACAACCGTATTTTTCGCCGCGGTCAAAATAAATCTCACTACAAGGACCGCAAGGACCTGTGCCGTGCTCCCAGAAGTTGTCAGCCTTGCCGAGTTTTACAATATGCTCTTCGGGCACACCGATAACATCGCGCCATATAGCATAAGCCTCGTCATCCTCTTCATAAACAGAGGGCCAGAGTAACTCTGCAGGAATTTCAAGATCTTTTGTCAAAAATTCCCAAGCCCACGGAATAGCCTCGTTTTTGAAATAATCACCAAATGAGAAGTTACCGAGCATTTCAAAATATGTGCCGTGACGCGCGGTAATACCCACACGCTCAAGGTCGGGTGTACGAATACACTTTTGACAGGTGGTAACACGGTTGCGCGGTGGGGTTACCTCGCCTGTAAAATACTTTTTCATCGGCGCCATACCCGAGTTTATAAGTAGTAGTGATTTATCATTGTTGGGCACCAAAGAAAAACTCCCAAGACGCAGGTGACCCTTTGATTCAAAAAATGATAAATACCTTTCTCTTAGTTCGTTAAGTGACATCCATTTCATAATTTTTACTTCCTTAAAATAAAGATAAACATACACAATGATTATATACCGCAAAAGGTATTTTGTCAATAATTGCGCAATTCAAAAATCATTAAATTATGGTCAACTTTAATAAATTATAATTGGATAAATATTCCACCAGATTAATGTATGTGTCTCAAATTAATAGAAAAACGATCGATAAATATCGACCGCTAAAAATTCATACAACTTAAAATCAATTAATAAAATAAATGGACAAGCATACCATTGCGATTAAAACCACTAATAAAATTAAAAAAAGATAGTATTTAAATGTAATTTTTCTCAAGTTTCTGTTGTCTTCCTTTATTACCTGTCTAACAGTTGTTTCATATTCCGGTATAATGTTTTTATACAAATCTAAAAAAATTAGTTTTAAGTTATATTCCGTACGATTAGGATATACTACATACACGAAATGCACAATTATTCCGCCTATCAACAAATATAAAAACGAAAGAAAAAAATCACTTATGTTGATTTCATGTTTTAAAAAACCGTTTATAGAACCCCAGAAAGTAGCGATAAGGATTAAACAAACAAAACTCGAAATAATACTCATAAATATCCAAACAAAAGATCTTCTTTTATCATATTCTGTTGCTGTCATACTATCTCTAAACTCACGCCAAGAAACGGTTATTTTTATCATTTTATACCTCCATATTAAAATCGTTTCTAATCGGATTAGAAATTCAATCAATACTTTTTACTGCGCTATGAAAAACATTACAACTTGCTCACTAATTATACTTTATGAACATCGTTATGTCAATAATGTACATTATACATTTAAGCTTGTAAGTTGTGAATTTTTTAGTGACTTTTTTGTCGAAATGTGTTAGTATATCTTTGAGGTGAGGTTTATGTTTTTTACTCCTGAGGCTAATATACCTGAGGGCTTGGGCTTTAGTCTTTATGATTTGACGCATCTTATGTGGCTTGGTTTTTTTGTAATACTTTGCGCAGTAAGCGTTATTGTTTACAAAAAGCTTAACACAAAACACCGCAACATAATGCGAATTGGAATCGCTGTTGCGGTTATAGCACTTGAAACCGCAAAAAACATAGTGGCGTTTGCGGTTGGCGACTTTGGTATAGGTCATATGCCGTTTCATCTTTGCGGTATAAACGTATTGCTTATAACGTTTTGTATATTTAAACGTACTAAAGCAGTTGAAAATTTTTTGTATTACATAGGTATTCCCGGCGCTATGTTGGCACTGCTTACTCCCGACTGGACCAATATGCCTTGCCTAAATTATTTTCATATACACAGTTTTGTGATACATATGTTTTTAGTGCTGTATCCATTTGTTTTGGTGGCAAGCGGTGATTTAAAACCCGATTTTAAATCAATGCCTAAATGCATATTACTGCTGATTTGTTTTGCAATACCTGCCCTCGCGCTAAATATTATATTTGACCAAAACTTTATGTTTTTAATGAACACGGCAGGCATTGGATTTTTACAAATTTTTGAAGATATATTCGGCGCGCATCAATGGGCGTTTCCCATACTTTTGCCGATAATTATGCTGATAATGTCGATACCGCTACTTATCGCAAATAAGATTAAAAGGACAAAGGAAAAGCAAAAAGAATTGGTAAATGCATAAAATTACTCGGTGCTGATTGTAGCGCCGAGTTTTACTTTTTATATAATATTTATTTGACAACAACGCATTGTGTCGAGCGCAGCATTATGGGTATCAGGTGTAACGCCTGCGCAGCAAGAGGCATCTACAAAAATTTCGCAGTCAAGCAAATTCGCTTTAAGTAACAGCGCATTTGACACAACACAAATATCGGTGCAAAGTCCTATAAGGGTGATTTCAGCCTTTTCCTCTCCGATTGCCTCTTTAACCAAATTGGATAAATCAACCGAACCAAAAGTGAGTTTTTCAACCGTTTTATAGTTTTTACCCTTTAGCGCATCGGCAATTTTATGGTTCAACTGCCAGCCGTCCGTGCCTTTTATGCAATGTGGGACGGGCAGTTTTTTGCCCTCAAGCGTATCCATATAATTATCATAATGGGTGTCAAAAGTTACAAAGATATCGCCGTCAAAGCCCTTAATTTTCTCGGCGGCATTATCTATTATAGCAACTGCCTCGGGTGTTCCCAGCGCGCCGTCAACAAAATCATTTTGAATATCTACAACCACCAAAATCTTTTTCATAAAAACACTTCCTCTGTTTTATTATACATCTATTTAAAAATTTTTCAATATATGGAGGTTATATATTTTTCGTGACATTTGTCGCATTTTGTGTTAATATGTTTTTGAGGTGGGAATTATGTTTTTAGATACCGTTGAAACAATAAAGGATGGCGCGGGCTTTGACCTTTTTGGCACGGTGCATTTAAGCTGGCTTGCAGCTTTTGTTATTCTTGCAGTTGCAGCATCGATTATTTATCGCAAATTGTCGCCTAAAGCACGCAATATTATGCGAATAGCCGTGGCAAGTCTTATATTACTTGACGAAGGCTGGAAATGGGTGTTTCTTTTTATAGGCAACCGCTATGAGCACAGCTATTTACCATTGCATTTATGCAGTATAAATGTATTTTTGGTAGCGTTTCATATTTTCAAAAAATCAAAAATTGTTGAAAATTTTCTCTATGCCTTTTGTATTCCTGCGGGAATTATCGCCTTGCTTACACCGTCTTGGACAGCACTACCGCCTGTTAATTTTATGCATATACATAGCTTTAGCATTCATATACTGTTGGCCCTTTATCCACTTATGTTAGTAGTAGGCGGCGATATAAAACCCGATATAAAAATGGCGCCAAAATGCCTTTTGTTACTACTTGGTATGGGGATTATTGTGCTTGGTGTAAACTTTTTATGTGATACAAACTTTATGTTCTTGATGCGAACCGACGATATTAGCTTTTTAGTACTGTTTAAAGGTGTATTCGGCGCTCACCAATGGGCCTTTCCGATACTTTTACCAATTGTGCTTGCTGTAATGTATCTGCCGATTGTTATAATAAATTCAAAAAAAGCAAAGGTAATCGCAATATAAAACTTTCAAGGAGATTTTATGGAAGTAAACTACAAAAACAAAAAGAGTTATAACACGGCAAAATACCCTATCCGTCAGCCTAAAATAATAACCTGGCTTATATTTGTTTTAAGCAAAATAATGCTCATAGGCCAAAAATATAAAATTGAAAAATTCAATACCCAAAATCTAAAACCGCCATATATACTGCTTAGTAATCATCAGTATTTTGTAGATTTTGAATTGGCGGCGATTGCTACGTATCCGCATAGAATTAATAACGTTGTTTCTATTGATGGTTACTATCGTAGACCGTGGCTTATGGAGCTTATCGGCGCTATTTGTAAGCGCAAATTTACAAATGATTTGCATCTTGTAAAATCTATTCGTAGAGTACTTCAAAAAGGCGACGTGTTTTGTATGTACCCCGAGGCACGTTATAGCCCCGATGGCACCACCGCTATATTACCCGAGGCAATAGGCAAGTTAATTAAAATGAACAAAGTGCCCGTAGCATGTATAGTGCACCGCGGAAATCATTTGCGAACACCGTTTTGGAACTTTAGAAAAGTTAGAAAAGTACCTCTACACACCACCTTTACTCAAATTTTGACCGCCGAGCAGGTAGAAAATCTGTCGGTGGAAGAGATAAATGACACCGTGCGTAAAGCGCTCGACTATGACGAATACCGCTATCAAAAAGAAAACGCCATTAAAATAACCGAGCCCTTCCGTGCCGAAGGACTGCATAAAATACTTTACCAATGCCCCGCTTGTAAAGCTGAACACAAAATGAATTCAAGTGGTACCGAGATATTCTGCGAAGAATGTGGCAAGCATTGGACTCTCTTGGAAGACGGTAATTTACATGCAAATGACGGTGAGACCGAATTCAGTCACGTGCCCGATTGGTTTGCATGGGAACGCAGCGAAGTCCGTAAACAAATTGAAGACGGCACCTATCACTTTGAAGACCAAGTTGACGTATACTCTCTGCCGCGTTGCTGGAGATTTATACATCTTGGTAGCGCGACACTCACCCACGATATAAATGACGGTTTTATTCTTACAGGTCACTATCGCGGTAAGGATTACCGTATCGAGCGCAAACCGCTAGGACAAAGCGCTTTACATATAGAGTATGACTACTGTTATATAAAGCCGTTTGACTGCGTTGATATTTCGACCGACAAGGACTCGTTCTATTGTTACCCCACAAAACAAAACGTGGTAACAAAACTTGCCTTTGCAACCGAAGAAATATACCGTATAAAACAAGAAGAAGCTAAAAAAATTAAAGAAAAAGCATAAATTAACCCCCTTGTCAATCGGCAAGGGGGTTGTTTTTATTTTAGACTATCAAAAAAGTTTTCCAAGCTTTTTGTTTTTCCATCAAAATTAAACTGTTCGTAATTATACGTATTATCCGACACAAACATACAATACGCATAATCTCCCGTAAGCGGAATCAAAATGCAACACGCATCTTTATCTGTTACATGTTTACCGTAAAATTTTATTTCACTATGAAAAAACAATTCAACATACGTTTCGTTTTTTCGTATGTTAAGTATATGTTTTTCTGTATCAGGTGTATTCTCAAATTCAATATTTTCTCGATACAAATACCACGATTCTATACTTTGTGCAATTTGATGGTTAACATCTTCATCGGTCAGTTCTTGCAACAATTCTCCGTTTCTATAAAGTTGTATTTTATTTGGAGGCATAACCGTACTTTGCCAACGATTTACAGGCGTTATTTCTTCATACACGCGCCCTGCAAAAAATTGTTCGAGATTTTTGTTTATCGATGGATTATGCGGCGACAAATTTCCCCATTGTTCCGAAAAACCATCGTTGGTGAATATTGTGTATGGGTGCTTACCATCTAAACTAATAAAAATCTTTCTATCATCATGTAAAACCCCACCATAAAACGTAGTTTCCTCATCAAATTCTAGTTCAATAGCGGTACTGTTGTGTTTTTCGTATGTTATATTTTCGGTTTTGGTTATCCCGTTAAATGCAGAGTACATTGTTACATACTTACACCACTCTTCTATATGTTGGGCGATTTTATGGTTAAATTCTTTATCGGTAGATACCGACTGTTTACCATCCTTATAAAATGTAACTTTTTTAGGCGGTGCGACGGTGCTTTCCCATTTTCTTACTTCCTTGTCTAAAGTAATGCTTTTAAAATATTTTTCCAGTCCGCTACCGCCTAAATTGTATTGACCGCCTTGATAGTTATAATCATCTTGTCCCCAAAAAATATAATACGCAAACTTACCTGTCAGAGGAATTAAAAGTCTTTTACGCTTTCCAACATTTACTTTGTCTAACATTTTCAACTCTTCATCGCTGTCAAAACAAATCTCTATTACAATTTCATTAAGCTTAATTTCTGCAATCATTTCTTTTGTAGCAGCGGAATTGGTAAAAGGTATGGTGTCATTTTCATAATCCTTGTACCACATTTCTATTGTTCTTGAAATTTCGCGGTTTAAATTATTGTTTTCAGAAACGCAGTACATGCCACCCTTGTAAAAGCGAACCTCTTCAGGTCTTGCTATAGTGGTGGTGTACGTCTTTTGGGGATTTGGATTTTTAAACTGCATTTCAACTTTTGGAGTTTTGGGTTCTGCAATCCAGTTAAATAATATTTGTTCAACGTTTTCGACCGACGTACATTTAAAAGTGTTGCCGCCTGTCAACTCATCGGGAAAATACTCTCCGTCCAATTTTTTCAAAACCTCATCATAGCTTACAACAGTACTTATACCGTCTGTTACGTAAAAGTTTTGGCTACCGTTTCGCGATACTATAATACCACAGATTTGAGCATTAAGGTCACAGCTTTTGGGTATGTTAAACTCACGATAACAAAACGTAAACGGGCATCTTTCATCCTCATAATATATACCTGCCCAACCGCCGCCTATAAGATAATCATTTAACTTGTAGTCGCTTCCCCATATTTCTATAGCGTCTTTCATTGTCATTCCGTTATAATATGTCATAATGTTCTTTTGGGGAATAGTTTTATCGTCTTCAACAAGTAAGGTTGGCACACTGCTTGAGAATTGACTGTCCACGTTGGTTTTATTACAACCTGTAAACAAAAGGCAAAACAACAAAGCAAAAACAATAAACAAAGATAATAATCTTTTCATATATTTCACCCTTTCTAATTATATAGTACCTTTTAACACCTGAGCGGTCACAACTTTATGTTATTTAAATCTAAAAATGCACAAAAGCGGCCTGTAAAACAGACCGCTTGAAAACAAATAAAACAAATGGACCTCGATCTGTCTTATTATTTTCTATAATTATTTTAACATTTATATTAAATTTTTTCAATTATCCAAAATCACAAATCTTAAAATAAATCGTTATGAACTATGTCGATTATTTTTTTAAATTCACCGACGCTGTAGCTGTTAGGTCCCGGTGTGTCGGTGAGTATTGCGATAATATAAGGGTTATCATCTTTCCACACAATTCCTGCGTCGCTCAAAGACAGCCAGTCACCCGTGCTATTGTGACCCTGCTTGTGCGAATAGTCTACACCCGACAGCGCAGCAGTGGCATAGTTGCCCGCGGTGTTGGTGCAGGACTGATACAAAAAGCGTGAATACTCGGTATCGGTCTGAAAATAGTTGTATATCTCACACCACAGCTTTACAAGGTCCTGCGATTTGGTGCGAAGGCTCCATACGGTAGGCTTTATTTGCAGTGAGTCGCAGTCAAGCTCACTTATAAATTCGTTGTAGCCGTCACGGCCAAAGTAATCGACCGACATTAAATAACCCACATTATCACTGATAGACATACTTTTATGTAGCGCTGTTTCCATTGTAAATACTGTGCCAAAGGGCGAATACTGCATATCGCCCGTCCCCGATTCGTAGTGCTTTTCCTCATATGTCAGTGGCACACTTAAACTACCGTTGCCCGCCTCCATCTGCTTGCAGGCATAAAGAGTGTATGCCGCCTTTACGGTGCAGGCGCCAAAAATCTCCGCCTCGGTGTTGTAATAAAGCGCTTTACTGCCGTCTATCGCATAAACGCTAAGCGAAATATTGTGCGAGTATCCGTTCAATATATTTTGCAGCTCGGAAATTTTTTCTGAATACTTGTCGCTTTGGAGTTCACCTGTCACCGCTACGGTTTTGCTTGCATTTACCGTTTCAGGCATTACCGCCTGCGTGGGCTCGGATTGTGTCAAAATTTCTTGCTCGCTACTTACCGTTTCGGAAATTGAAATCTGCGGCGCAGATATAATATCGCTGTAACCACTGCTATAGTTATTCGATTTGTTTTCAACCGTCCCTTTTTCGCACGCGGTAAGCAGCAGACAAAGGCAGAATATAAGCGAAAGTAATTTTATGTTTTTCAATTCAAACCCGCCTATGACAATATTTTTCTTTTCATACGACCTAAAAGCGCTCGAATTTTGGTTTTCCACAGCCATCTTACAGGATATAAAATTCTGTTTGTTTTAGCATATATTTTGTAAAGCCTTGACGTACTGCAGTCAATATATTTTCCGCCGCGGTAAATCGCAGTCATTACGCCCACAACGTCGCTTTGTGGTACGTATTCTTTTTGATAGGTGTTATCGCCGCGTATTATATACGTACCGTCGGGGCTCACACCAATTATTCGGTGAAGTATCAGTTTTTCTACGCCTTTTTTCTTGTATAGCGGCACGTCGCCGACAGACAGCGGATGCTGCGCCTTTGATATCACCACAATATCCTTATGCGTTCGTAGTAGCGGTCTCATACTTGCGCCGCTTGTAAGATATGCGACGGTGTCCTGCGTTTTAAGCTGCTCCTCGACTGCATTTATATCGTAGGTTTTCATGACAGAAGTTCTGCTTTCCGCAGTTGCTCTACGAGCTCGTCCACGCTCTCGGCGGCTACCTCTTGCGTAGCGTCGGGGTACTCAGCAAGTAACGCGTTTATAATATCCTCACGCGTGGTATCTTTTTTTAACATTTTAAAGATAAATGCCCCTGTTTCGTTAAGTTTTATATAACCGTTAAAACGCCCGTCGTTATCGCCTACCGATACGGCAACCGTTTCGCCTGCAACTTGGTTTATTACAAAATTATATTTAAGTTTCATCGTTGTCCTCCTCGTTGAATACATTTTCGTCTATCCTGAATCCGCCTGCAAGTTCATCACTTTGTGTCGGCGATTTCTCATCAAGACGATCTAAAATGCTTTTTATCGGTATTTGCGCCTCCGTAAGTTCAAGCGCCGATTCGGCTATATCGTCGACGCGCCATGCGTCAAGCAATTTTTCACCCTCGGGATACTTGGTATCGTAAGGATGCTTTTTGACATACACAAGACTTATCAGTATATAAACTATAAATATCGCCACCGCGCCAAGCGTTATAGTCGTACCAAGTGCAAGCCCCGTGTTTTTATAGTCAAAGCGTATTTCGGATACACCCTCGTCTACCGCCACAGCCATAAAGCCTGTGTTTACCTTTTCAACCTCTGCCGCCTTGCCGTTTACAGTCGCAGTCCAACCCTTATCAAAGGGCACCGAAAAAAATACAAGCGATTTTTTATCTCTTGTAACGGTTGCGTCAAAACCGCTATTGTCAATATTAAAGTTGTCGGCAGAAGTAGTTCGCAGCGCGGCGGCATCAAATGACATTGCTTCATCCGTAAGGCTTAAAGAAATACTATCTGTATTATATATGCCGCTACCCCTTAATGTTTCTATATCGGTCATATATTCGCCGTATTTTTCTATCTGCTCGTCGGTAAGCAGTATAGCTTTTAGCATAAGGCGCGAGCGACTGCTTTCGCTGTAGCCATCACAAAAATCATAGTTCATATAGTAGTCATACGAAAAGCCGTACGGCACGTAATTCTGGTTTTCATAAACGTAATAGTTACCGCTGGTTTTTATATATTCAAAACCTGTCATCAGCGTTTCGCCGTCTTCATCCACAAAGCTGTCGCCGTCGGTACGGTTAAGCAGATACTTTACCGAAAGCAGCGAGCGTATCGCGGGATAATCGGTATCAGGGCGGCTTGCTACCGAGCGCTCTATGCCGATATAATCGTAAAATTCCATTATAGACGGCGATACTACCGAATGAAACGCGTTTATGGTAGGATACCCCAAATACATACCTGTGTTGTCAACACCGTCATAAACATCTATTCTGAAATTGGTATCATCATCAAGATAAATCTCGCCCTCGATAAGCGAGTCAATCATAACGTCCTTGATTTCGTAAGAATGTGTGCGACCGAGCGCTATAAACACGTTACCGTAAAGAATAGATATTATACAGACGCAAGCAATAGCACACTTGTAGAACCTTGCGCGGTTTTGTTTTAGCGTTCCAAATAACAGTTTTTGCATCGGTAGGCATACAAGCGCTATCAGGCTTGTTACCCAGAAACGCGCAATATACATACCGTTACTGCTTTGGGTATAAAGACCGAATATCAATTCTCCGTCGCTGTTTTTTTGCGGGAAGAAGCCGATAACCAAAACTATTGCAATTGTTATCGCGGCAGTCCATCGAAGACCTGACGAAAAATCGACCGAGCGGTCCTCGGTAAGCATTGCAGTAGCAAGACAAATCATCAGCACCGGCATATAAAACCAACGCGCATAGTACGACGTGTTAAAAGCATAAAACGCGCTGTTAAGTATCGGCACCATAGCGCAAAGGACACAAATGCCGAGTACCCGTTTAAGCCAACTCTTTTCGCGTAGCTTAAACCAGGTGAAAAATCCCGTCATACTAAACACGGGCAACCAACCGCCCAAGGACGACCACTTTACGTTAGCCTCAGGGAAGAAAACAGGACGCGCAGGCAGGTCGGGTGGGAAGAAAAAGCACTGTATAACGTTAAGATATATCTGCTCTTTACCGTAGGTAATTCCGTTCCAGCCCATAAGGATATTGGAAATACGTTCGTTACCCATAATGGCGTTAAGCGCGGGCACAAGTAAAGCCGCCGCAAGAGCCAATCCTAAAACCGCCTCGAAAGCAAGCACTAAAAAACGCGAGAATTTTACCTTTATCGCGTTTGAAAACAATCGTACAAAGAAATATATTATGCAAAATACCACCATTCCAAAAAAGAAAAAATAGTTGGTAATTGCGCAGAAAGCAACCGCCAATGCAAAAACACCGCGACGGTTTTCAGTAATTAACAGTTCTATCGCGAGTAATAAAAGCGGAAAAGCAATTATCGCCTCGTGAAAATGGTTGAAAAAGATATTGTATATCGAAAACCCCGAAAAAGCATAAAGCAGTCCGCCAAGGCTTGCGGCATACGCGGTCTTTGTAAAACGGCGTATATACAAATAACCCGTCAGCGCCGCGCAGGCAAATTTAAGGATAAGCAGTGGGCCCATCAAATACGGCACAAAGCTATTCGGAAACAGTAGCGTCACCCAAAAAAACGGACTGCCAAGCAGATAAAATGCATACGAGCCAACAAAATCAGAGCCCAAATCGGTAAGCCAGTTCCAATTGACGTTACCCCCTCTTATCGCCTCGTGACACATTTGATAAAAAGGTATCTGCTGAACGTTAAAGTCGCCGTAAAAGGTGAAATAACCCTCACTCATTATCATATAGGGCACAAAAAGACACGCAGCAGTCAAAAGCGCTATCAAAAACGTAAACGCTCTTTTCTCTTTTTGCGGTTTAAGCAGCATTTTTTTGCTTTCGGTAAAGGTCATTTCATCTCACCTCGGTCTTTTGTAAAGTTTAATCATAATTATTATATCAAAGTAACATAAGATATTCAAGGGAAAATAAATGCACAACACACCATAATTGTGCATTGTGCATTGTGAATTATGCATTATCTTATTCCGTAATTCTCAATTACGTAATCCATATCCTTGTCTCCACGACCTGAAAGGTTTATAAGAATCGAACCGTGGTCCATAGTTTTTGCAAGCTTCATAGCGTATGCCACAGCGTGTGAGCTTTCGATTGCGGGGATTATACCCTCAAGACGCGCAAGCTTAAAGAACGCATCAATGGTTTCCTCATCGTCAATAACGTCATACTTAACACGACCGATATCTTGCAAGAAAGCATGTTCAGGGCCACTTGAGGGATAGTCAAGTCCGCTTGCTACCGAATAAACGGGAGCAGGCTCGCCGTTTTCGTCCTTAAGCATAATACTGTTAAAGCCGTGCATAATGCCCTCGCTGCCGTATTTTAGGCTTGCCGCGTGATCGCCAAGCTTTGGACCGCGACCCAAAGGCTCAACACCGTAAATGTCAACGGGGTCGTTCAAAAATCCCGAGAAAAGTCCCGCCGCGTTAGAGCCGCCGCCAACACAAGCGACAATAGCTGACGGCAGATGACCCGTCATATCAATAAACTGTTCACGAGCCTCAATGCCAACAACGCTTTGGAAATCGCGCACCATCATTGGAAACGGGTGTGGACCCAATACCGAGCCTATGCAGTAAATACAATCCTTGTATTCCCTGCTGTAAGCGTCAAATGCTGCGTCAACAGCCTCTTTAAGTGTGGCAAGACCGTGTGTAACCTCGACAACATTTGCGCCCAAAATCTTCATTCGCGCAACATTGGGGGCTTGCTTTTTAATATCGACAGAACCCATATAAATATCGCACTCAAGTCCAAAGTAAGCCGCCGCAGTAGCAAGCGCCACACCGTGCTGACCCGCGCCTGTTTCGGCGATAATCTTTTTCTTGCCCATATATTTAGCCAAAAGCGCCTCACCCATACAGTGATTAAGCTTGTGCGCACCAGAGTGGTTAAGATCTTCACGTTTAGCATATAGTTGAACCTTGCCGCCCAAAGCATCTGAAAGTCGCTCAAGGTGAGATACAGGTGTAGGTCTGCCCTGAAATTCTTTTCTTATACGGCGAAGCTCGGCAATAAACTTTCTTGATTGGCAAATAGTAAAATATGCCTCGGTTATTTCTGCCATAGCATCCTTTAATTTATCCTCAATATAAACGCCGCCGTATTTACCAAAATATCCGTCTTTGTCGGGGTAATTGTTAAAATAAGTATCAAAATCTACATTGTTTAGTTTCATAGCTGTTTCTCCTTAAAATAAATCAGTTTTATTGTGATGAAAAACAAATTCGCCATCGTTTAGTTAAAAGTATCATAAATAAAAAAATCCCATCCCTGAAATTAGGGACAAGATAAAATCCTGCGGTGCCACCCTGATTGATGAAAATAATTCATCCACTCGTACTTATACCAACATATAAGTCGCACTGTAACGGATGCTGCCGTCGACTGCTACTAAGTAAAATACCGTTCGGTCGCCCTCATAAGTCCATTCGCCCTAATTTCCGCTATTGCCTTTCCACCGTCGGCAACTCTCTGAAAGTTTCAAATAAGGGTTACTACTCTTAATCATAGGTTTTTAATATGCAAATATATTACCACCCACCACTTTAATTGTCAAGTGTTTTTATTTGGTACTTGAAAAATGTTGTAAAATATATTATATTATATATTTAGTATTTAAATTTGTTATTTTCCCTTGGAGGTTTTTATATGTCAAATTATTTGCAAATGAGCAAAGACGAATTAAAGGCTGAATTCAAATCGGCAAAAGCCGAGTATGAGGCGCTTCGCGCTTTGCACCTGTCACTTGATATGTCGCGCGGTAAGCCGGGTGGCGACAATATGGATTTAAGCGAAAAGATGTTTGACCTTGTTGGTAACGACACGGGCTTTAAAAACATTGATGGTATTGATTGTCGCAACTATGGCGGTCTTGATGGGCTTTGCGAGCTTAAAGATCTTTTTGCTGAAGTGTTGGATTTAGAACCCGACCAGATTATAGTTGGCGGTAATTCATCACTTAATATGATGTTTGACACCATTGCTCAGGCTATGACACACGGATTGGGTGGCGAGCCATGGGGCAAGCAGGACGGTCTTAAATTTCTCTGCCCTGCGCCAGGTTATGACCGTCACTTCGCAATAACCGAATACTTTGGATTCCAACTTATTCCCGTAAAACTTAATGCCGACGGACCCGATATGGATGAGGTTGAAGAACTTATCCGCGACGAAAAGGTCAAGGGTATCTGGTGTGTGCCGAAATACTCTAATCCCGAAGGCATCACCTACTCTGACGAGGTTGTGCGCCGCTTCGCAAATCTTAAACCCGCGGCTAAAGATTTTAAGATATTTTGGGATAATGCTTACTGTATTCACGATCTTTATGACGAGGGCGACAGTCTGCTTAATATCTATGACGAGTGTGTAAAAGCGGGCAACCCCGATCTGCCTATAATTTTTGCATCGACCTCAAAAATCACCTTCCCGGGCGCTGGTGTTGCGGTTGCGGCAGGCAGCCACAATAACGTAGCAATTCTTAAAAGCCGTATGAAATTCCAAACTATTGGTCCCGATAAACTCAATCAATTACGCCACGCGCGTATGTTCAAATCGGCAAACGAACTTTACGAGCATATGAAAAAACACGCGGCAATTATCCGACCAAAGTTTGAAAGCGTGCTTACCGAGCTTAACGCCCGCATAAAAGATACAGGCATTGCTCATTGGACCAACCCCAACGGTGGCTACTTTATAAGCCTTTATGTGTTGCCGGGCTGCGCTAAGCGTGTAGAACAGCTTTGCGCAAATGCAGGACTTATTCTTACCCCCGCAGGCGCAGCGTACCCATACGGTATTGACCCCGAGGACTCAAACCTTCGCATAGCTCCCACCTATCCGAGCGCCGATGAAATAAAAACCGCGGCTGTTATTCTTTGCGCGGCTGTTAAGGTAGCGGCTCTTGAAAAGTTAATTGAGATTTAAGTCTTATATTTAATTTGACTTTATCTCTTATTTTTAGTATAATATACTAATCTTAAACAAACAAATTGGAGGTTTCAAAAAATGAAGTCTAAAACTTCCCGCAAGTCGACCTTTTTTGTAATCCTCGCACTGATTTTAGCCCTTACATATCTGGCTTTCTTCGGTATTGAGAATTACTACGGCGACATTAGACAGGTTTACGTAAAAGGCGCTAACGATATCCGTTGGGGTATTGACATCAGCGGCGGTGTTGAGGCTGTATTCAGCCCCGATATTCAGGACGTTGAGATAACCAGCGAAGATATGGATTCGGCAAAAGCCGTAATCGAGACCCGTCTTGTAAACAACAACATTACCGACTACGAGGTTTACGCAGACAACCACAATCATCAGATTATTGTGCGCTTTCCTTGGAAAGCAGACGAAAGCGAATTTGACGCGCAGTCGGCTATTCAGGAATTGGGCGAGACCGCAATGCTTACGTTCTGCGGCGGTACCGATAACACCAATATTATCCTTCAAGGCTCTGCCGATATCAAGGCGGCTTATGCAGGCGTTAATCCCGACGATGCAACCCAGCCTATAGTAGCGCTTGAGCTTACAGATGCAGGTAGCGCAAAGTTTGCTACCGCTACACAAACGTATCTCCGCCAGACCATTTCCATCTGGATGGATGATGTAATGCTTTCTGCGCCTACCGTTAACACCGTTATCACAAACGGACAGGCGTTTATTGACGGTATGGAGAGCCCCGAGGCTGCGCTTGACCTTGCAAACAAAATCAACGCAGGCTCTTTGCCATTTGCGCTTACGGTTGACGAAAGCAAGCTGCAGATTATCTCTCCCTCCCTTGGCTCTGACGCGCTTAACGTTATGCTCATTGCAGGCGCTATTGCTTTCTGCATCGTGTGCATTATTATGATTGCGCGCTACCGCATAAACGGTGTTGTGGCATCTATCGCGTTACTGGGTCAGCTTGCAGGCTCTATTGCTTGTATATCGGGCTTCTTCCCTGGCGCATCAAGCTTTACCCTTACAATACCCGGTATTGCAGGTATTATCCTTTCAATTGGTGTTGGCGTTGACTGTAACGTTATTGCAGCCGAACGTATCCGTGATGAATTTAAGCGCGGTAAAACTATTGATAACGCAATCGAGTCAGGCTACAAAAACAGCCTTAGCGCGATTATCGACGGTAACGTTACCATCGTTATTGTGTCGATTGTTCTTATGGGCGCGTTTGGCTCACCCGACAGCTTCTGGGGCACCATATTCTCACCGCTTATGTCACTCTTTGGCTCATCAATAACAGGTTCTATATACTCGTTTGGCTATACATTGCTTATAGGCGTTATATTCAATCTTATTATGGGTGTTCTTGCTTCCAAGGCTATGATTAAGAGCATTTCTCAACTTAAGTTTATGCGCAATCCTGCTCTTTACGGAGGTAAGAAAAATGGCTAATAAAACAATTAACACTAAAAAATGGTTTAAAATATCCGTTATTGCCTATGCAATTTTGATTGTTGCAGGTGTAGTGATGACCATAGTATTTGGTCCAAATCTTGACATCAACTTCAGCGGCGGTACAAAAATTTCGTACTCTTACGAAGGTGAAATTTCCGAAAGTGATTTTAAAAACACCGTTGCAACCGCGCTTGACAAGGAATTCAGCGTGGGTCAGAACACCTCCCTTGCGGGCGATGTTAACTCTTACGTTATCACCCTTGCGGGTACAGATTCTATCTCGGCAGAAACACAGGAAAATATCACAAAGGCTTTGGAGGAAAAGTTTGCCGACAACAACATTTCGCTTTATGACTCAACCTCTGTCAGTCCTACTGTTGCGGGTAGCTTTTTTGTAAAGGCTTTGGTTGCAGTACTTATAACCGCTATTCTGGTTGTACTTTACGTTGGTATCCGTTTTAGAAAAATCGGCGGCGTGTCGGCATCTCTTACCGCATTTTGCGCGCTTATCCTTGACCTGCTTACCGCGTTCTTTATCTGCGTAATATTCAGATTACCCATAGATATGAACTTTATGGCGGTAGTGCTTACCATACTCGGTTATTCTCTTAACGATACCATCGTTATTTATGACCGTGTTCGTGAGAACAAGCGTCTTTACCCCGAACTTTCGGTTGGCGAAAATATGGACTTGAGTGTTTCGAGCACACTCGTTCGTAATATTGTTACCACATTTACAACAGTTTGCGCCGTACTTACAATTATTGTAGTATCTGAAATTTACGGTCTTACAACCTTGCGTTCATTCGCAATCCCAATGGCATTCGGTCTTGTGTCGGGTTGCTTCTCTTCACTCTTTGTATCAGGTCCGCTTTGGGTTATGTATAAGGAAAGAAAAGCGTAATAAATGCACAATGCATAATGCATAATGCACGATTAAACTAAAAATTGAGCACCTACTTTAGAATGAAGTAGGTGCTTTAATAGTATGCTTTTAATTATATGCCTCTACTGAATTTTAAAGTAGAGGCTTTGTTATAAATTCATTGTGAATTGTGCATCTACTTGAATATCGTCTGCACTCCGTCTACAATTTCTCCTACAGCCTTTACCACCTTGGCAGAGCCTTTTGACACGTTGTGTTTATCCTGCATTACCATCCTACCAGCAACTACTGCGGCGGCGCCTGCAAGCATTCCTGCTCCCACGCCTTTTACAAATGACATGGCGTTTCCCTTTTGCATAAAATAAAACCTCCCTTCACGGTTAGTTTAACCGAGTAAGAGAGGTTTATTTATTTAAGCCTTATTTATTTTTCTTATATTCGCTAAAGGGTGGATGAATCTTATCCTTGTCAGAAAGCTTGATTTCCATATCGGCAGGGATTGGCCATTCAATAGCAATATCAGGGTCATTCCACATAAGGCCGCCCTCATCATTGGGGTGATAATAGTCGTCAACCTTATAACAGAACTCTGCCTCGTCTGACAGCACTACAAAGCCGTGCGCAAATCCCTTTGGCACCAAGAACTGACGCTTGTTTTCGGCACTTAGTATAACGCCTTCCCACTTACCGAAGGTGGGAGAGCCTTCACGAAGGTCAACGCATACATCAAACACCTCGCCGCGTACACAACGCACAAGCTTGGTCTGTGGATAGTTTATCTGAAAATGAAGGCCTCGAAGCACGCCACGAGTAGACATCGACTGATTGTCCTGAACAAAGTCAATATCAATGCCGCCTGCCTTGAAATCTTCTTTCTGATAGGTTTCCATAAAATAACCACGGCTGTCGCCATAAGCGGTAGGCTCGACGATAATAACACCGTCAATAGAGGTTTTAATAAAGTTAAACTTACCCATTAAAGCTCCTCTTTCCCGCTATACATTGTGTCATAATACTTCTGATAAGCGCCGCTTGTTACATTGTCAAACCACTCTTTGTTGTCAAGATACCATTTGAGTGTTTTCTTGATACCAACCTCAAAGCAGGTTTCGGGATACCAACCAAGCTCGTCCTTAATCTTCTGTGGGTCAATTCCGTAACGACGGTCGTGACCCTTGCGGTCGGTAACGTGCTTAATCATATGCTCGCCAACGGTTTCGTCAACATTTTCTTTGATATATTCAATAATTGACTTAACAATAAAAATGTTTGGTTTTTCGTTGTGACCGCCAACATTGTAAACCTCACCAAGTCTACCGTCACGAATAACCATATCAATAGCCTTGCAGTGATCCTCTACATAAAGCCAGTCACGAATTTGCATACCGTCACCGTAAACAGGAAGATCCTTGTGCTGTAAAGTGTTATTCATAATAAGAGGAATAAGTTTTTCAGGGAACTGGAAGGGACCGTAGTTGTTTGAGCAACGGGTTATGTTTACGGGGAATTTGTAAGTATCACCAAATGCTTTTACAAAGAAATCGGCTGCTGCTTTTGATGATGAATACGGTGAGTGTGGATCGAGGGGTGTGGTCTCCATAAAGTATCCGGTTTCACCAAGTGAACCATAAACCTCATCAGTAGAAACTTGTAAGTATTTTACGCCCTCTTTGTACTGGTCATCACCAATAGTCCATGCAACCTTTGCGCACTGGAGCATATTAACTGTACCCTCAACGTTTGTTTTAACAAAAATTTCGGGGTTTGTGATAGAGCGGTCAACGTGGCTTTCTGCTGCAAAGTTTACAACATAATCAATGTCGTTTTCAGCAAATATTTTTGAGATAGCCTCTCTGTCGCAAATATCAGCCTGAACAAAGCTATAGCGTGGGTTATTTTCAACACTCTTGAGGTTTTCAAGATTACCCGCATATGTAAGCTTGTCAACATTGATAATCTTTACATCGTCATATTTGCCCAACATATAGATTACAAAGTTTGAGCCGATAAAGCCTGCGCCGCCTGTTACTAAATAAGTTTTCATTTTTTAATCCTCCACCTTTGAGATGTATTCTTTTAAAGCGATTTTCCAATCGCGCATTTCATTGCCAACTGTACATTCAAGCGCCAAATTGCGAAGTGATGAATATTCGGGACGTCTTGTAGGTACATTAAATTTCGCGTTGTATTCCTCGGTTGTGCACGCTGTTACTGTGTCACCAAGACCAGAATACTCAGCAATTTTTACTGCAAAATCATACCAAGAGCATTCACCCTCACCTGTGCAGTGGTAGATGCCGTATTCTTCTGTGACTGCAAGTTTCAGAAGATGGTGTGCTAGGTCGTTTGCATTTGTAGGATTGCCGCGCTGGTCACATACAACACCTATGCCGCCATTTGCCTTAATTACACGACGAACGGTTTTGACAAAGTTTTTACCTATATAGCCGTAAAGCCAAGATGTACGGACAACAAATGAACGCTTACAAAAAGACAAAGCATATTTTTCGCCCAATGCCTTTGAAGCACCGTAAACACTTTGGGGATCTACCTTATCCCACTCGCAGTAGGGCTTTGTGCCGTTACCTGCAAAAACGTAGTCGGTTGAAACGTGAATTAACTTTGCGCCGATATTTTCAGCGCAAACCGCCAAGTTTTTAACACCCAATGCGTTTACTTTGAACGCGGTCTGATAGTCGCTTTCACAACCGTCAACGTTGGTCATTGCCGCGCAGTTAATTATAACGTCTGGTTTGTTAGCCAATACGTATTCGCTTACAGCCGCCATATCAGAAATATCAAGTGAGTCAATATCGACAGGTAAAATCTCGGCGCCGATTACAGCCTCGGGGACAGCGCCAATTTCACTTTTACCGCAGTTCAGTATTGACTGCAGTTCATTGCCAAGCTGACCGTGACAGCCGGTAATCATAATTTTCATTTAAACTTTCCCCTCCATTTAAACAAGAATTTAAAGCAAGAAATTATATGAATAATTAAATATTTTAAACTTTTTGAACTCTCGCGTTCCCAAGCATGTGTGACGCTGAACTGAGGCAACATCACTACCCCACCTTTGCTCTTTGCTTTAAGCGCAAGGTCGGCATCCTCAAGATACATAAAATACCTTTCGTCAAAGCCGCATACTTTTTTGAAAATATCCGTTCTTATGCAAAAGAAACAACCCGTGCAAAAATCGATTTCGGTAGGATTTTCAATCTGCTTATCCGCCCAAACGTACTCGCTACGTATTTTATAAGACAGTCTGCCAAGAAAAAGTCTTTTAAAAGTCGGGCGTTCTTTTGGCAGTTTTTGTTCACTGCCGTCGGTGTTAAGTATTTTAGGCATCGCCATAACAACCTCGGGATTATTTTCAAAATAATCTACCATATCCGAAATCACGTCAGAGTCAAGCGTTATATCGGGATTTATGATAAAATGATATTTACCAAGCTCCTGACTCAACACGACGTTATGCGCCGCGCCAAATCCTAAATTTTTATCGTTTTTTATAACAACTGCCTGTCCGCTTTTTTCTATCGCTTCGGCTGTGCCGTCGGTAGATGCGTTATCAATTACATATAGCTTCAAGGGGTACTTTTTTGTGTTTTTTACGACACTGTCGACTGTAATAGGCGCGCGGCTGATATCGTTGTAGGTAACAATTGAAGCCGAAACCGTAATATCAGCGCTCATAAAATACCCCTCCTAAAATCTATTCACTTATAATAATACCATTTCTGGTATTATTTATCAACATATTTTTTATTTTAAGAAACCGTTTACTATTTCTTCTTCTGCCTGCTGTTCGGTAAGTCCCAAGGTCATAAGCTTTATAAGCTGTTCACCCGCTATTTTACCGATTGCCGCCTCGTGAATGAGTGATGCATCAATGTGGTTTGCGCTTATTTCGGGTATAGCACTGACGCGCGCGTTATCCATAATAATAGCGTCACATTCGGTATGACCGGAGCATTTATTATTTCCGTTAATGTTAGATCGGAAAATCTGCACCGAATTGTCACAAGCTACTGAGCGTGAAACGACGTTGGCGCTACTGTTTTCACCGTTCATATCGACCGAAAAGTCGGTTTCGGCGCGCTGTGCGCCGTGCGTCATCAGCTTTTCGTGGATAATAAGTGTGGCATCAGCATCAAGCGTTGCGCGTGTTACACGGCTTGTGTTGTCGATACCTTTAATCTGGCTGGTTTCCATTTCCATATATCCGCCCTCGGCTATATTAACAACCGTAGTAGGATTCATATTTTTACCGCCCTTACCGTCACCGTCGCCGTAATGACGCTCAATATACTTAACACGAGCATTTTTACCGACAAAAAAGCTATGAATACCGTCGTGACGTGATTCTTCGTCTCCGCAGTTGTGAATTCCGCAACCTGCCATAATTGTAACGTCGCAGTCGTCACCAATTATAAAATCGTTGTAAACTAAATCGTTTATACCGCTTTCACTTATAACAACAGGTATGTGTATAATCTCACCCTTGGTACCGGGACGAATTATAATATCAATACCATCTTTGTCTGTCTTGTTACGAATATCTACGCTTTCGGTCACGTGACGCTCAGCAAGTGTACCGTTTGCACGGATGTTAAACGCGCCGTTTACAGCGCCATCCATATCAGCAATAATTTTAAGTAAATCTTTTTGTATATCGTTCATTACTGCGCCCCCTTCATATTGTTAGTAAGCACAGGACAAACACCACTTGTTTTACCAAGCAATTCAGGCAAAACATCATCACGTTTGCCATAAGATTTAAGCTCACCCGCGGAAAGTACCGCTACGTTATCAGCAATATTTAAAATACGTTCTTGGTGAGAAATAATTATAATAGAACCGCCCAAGGTTTCGTGCATTTTTTCAAAAACATTTATAAGATTTCCAAAACTCCAAAGGTCAATTCCCGCCTCTGGCTCGTCAAAAAGTGATACTTTTGTGCCACGCGCCAAAACGGTAGCAATCTCAATTCTCTTAAGCTCGCCACCTGAAAGCGATGCGTTAACCTCGCGGTTAATATAATCACGCGCGCAAAGACCCACTTGTGACAAATAGTCACAAGCTTGTGACATTGTTATATCTTTGCCCGAAGCCAACCTTATAAGGTCATTCACAGTAATTCCCTTAAAGCGCACCGGCTGTTGAAAAGCAAAACTAATGCCTTTTTTTGCACGCTCGGTAATTGACAAGTCGGTTATATCCTCGCCGTCAAGCAAAATCCTACCACTTGTGGGCTTTATTATGCCCGCAATAATCTTTGCAAGTGTGGACTTACCACCGCCGTTTGGACCTGTTATTGCAAGAAATCCGTTATCTATATCCATTGAAATATCTTTTAAAATTTCTTTTTTACCATCTTCATTTTCAGCCGAAAAAGAAATGTTTTTAAGCTGTAGCATTAACTTCCTCCAAAAATTTACACATATATACATTTATTATACAATTTTTGTAATAAAAAAGCAATATTATTATTTACTAAAAGACAATATTTATGGTATAATATTCTAAATTTTTATAGGAAGATGTGTTATGAATATTTTAGAGAAATTAACCGAAGAACTAAGTTTAAAATTATGGCAGGTTGAAAATGCCGTAAAGCTACTTGACGAGGGCAACACTGTACCATTTATTGCGCGTTACCGTAAGGAAGTTACGGGTAGTCTTGATGACCAAATCTTGAGAGTTTTGTCAGACCGCCTTTCTTACCTACGCAACCTACAGGAAACCGCCGAAAAATATAAAGCGGCTATAGAAAAACAGGGCGCGCTTACAGAGGAATTGTCTAATGCCATTGATGCCGCGACGACTCTTACCGAGCTTGATGATATTTATCGTCCTTATAAGAAAAAACGAAAAACACGCGCATCTGTGGCAAAAGAAAAGGGACTTTCTCCCCTTGCTGATTTAATATACGCACAAAACCCCAACAGCGCCGAACCTATTGTTTTGGCTACTGATTTTATAAATGAAGAGCTTGGTGTTGAAACTGCCGAAGACGCACTACAGGGCGCTAAGGATATAATTGCCGAAGTGATAAGCGACGACGCCGACGTACGTAAAAGAATGAGATTTGTTTGTATGGCGCACGGTGTACTTTGCGTAAATGGTACAGGCGATGAGCTTGACGTTTACGAAATGTATGCCGATTACCGCGAACCGCTTTCTAAAATTGCAAATCACCGCGTACTTGCAATAAACCGCGGTGAAAAAGAGGGATTTTTGAAGGTTTCGGTTGAGTTTGACCGCGACAAAGCTATGTTTATTATAGCGCGTGACCATATTAAAGAGAGTTCTCCCTGCACTGCTGCCGTAAAAGAGGCGGCAGAGGATGCCTATACGCGTCTTATCTTTCCCTCGATTGAGCGCGAAATGCGTAATGCCCTTACCGAAAAGGCAAGCGCTGATGCTATAAAAGTGTTTTCTCAAAATTTGCAACAGCTGCTAATGCAACCGCCCGTTAAAGATACCGTAACTATAGGTCTTGACCCCGGTTATCGCACAGGATGTAAGGTTGCCGTTGTAGACGGCACGGGCAAGGTGCTTGACACGGGAGTTATATACCCCGCGCCGCCACACAACAAAATTGATGAAGCAAAAACGATTATAAAAAATCTTGTTAAAAAATATAACGTCCGCACCTTTGCGATAGGTAATGGCACCGCAAGTCACGAAACCGAATGCTTTGCCGCCGAGGTTATAAAAGAGATAAACGACGGCTTAAATTATATGGTAGTAAGTGAGGCAGGCGCGAGCGTTTATTCGGCATCCAAACTTGCCGCAGAAGAATTTCCGCAGTTTGACGTATCCCTTCGAAGCGCCGTATCAATCGCCCGCCGTATGCAAGACCCGTTGGCAGAACTCGTAAAGATTGAACCCAAAGCCATAGGTGTCGGTCAGTATCAACACGATATGCCCGAAAAAGAATTGGCAACAAGCCTTGACGGTGTTGTTGAATACTGCGTAAACTCGGTAGGTGTCGACCTTAACACAGCTTCTGTTCAACTGCTGTCCCGTGTATCAGGCATCAATAGCGCAATAGCTAAAAATATCGTTACTTACCGAGAGGAAAACGGAGAGTTTACAGATAGAGCACAGCTTAAAAAAGTGTCAAAATTAGGTCCTAAAGCATTCGAGCAGTGCGCTGGATTTTTGCGTATAATCGGTGGTAAAATGCCGCTTGACAACACAAGTGTTCACCCCGAAAGTTACGATGCCGCAAGCAAGCTTTTAAAGCTATGCGGTTTTAGCGAAAAAGATGTAAGTGACGGAAAAATCAGAGGTATCACCGAGCAGATTGAAAGCCGCGGCGCTGAAGTTATTGCGAGTGAATTGGATGTTGGTGTGCCTACACTTTTAGATATTGCAAAAGAGCTTGAAAAACCAGGTCGTGACCCACGTGACGAGCTTCCACCACCAATGCTAAGGCAGGATATTATGAGTATGGAAGACCTAAAAACAGGAATGGAGCTTACAGGTACCGTGCGCAATGTTATTGACTTTGGAGCGTTTGTAGATATTGGTGTTCATCAGGACGGTCTTGTTCACATATCACAAATCACCAACCGCTTTATTAAGCATCCGTCAGAGGTATTAAAGGTCGGTGACATAGTAACCGTTTGGGTGCTGAGTGTAGATATCGCTAAAAAGCGTATCTCTCTTACTATGAGAAAGGACAAGTTAAATGAAACGAAGTAATTTAAAAGGCAGTATTATCCTCTGCCTTGCGGCGCTACTTTGGGGACTTGCCTTTGTGGTGCAGAACCGAGCCGCAGATAAAATACCGCCCTTTGCGTTTAACTGTCTGCGTTCAATTATAGGCGCGTTATTCTTGTTTGGATTTATGGCAGTTATGTCGATAAAGAACAAAGATTATGTCATAGTGCCTAAAACAATGGACAAAAAACTGCTGTTTACAGGCAGTGTGGTATGCGGTGTGGTACTCGCTATATCCACAAACTTTCAGCAGTTTGGCATTGCCGCCTATCCCGATGGCGCGCCGATTGAAGCACGGTCGGGATTTATCACCGCGCTATACGTAATCGTTGTTCCTATTTTGTCGGTTTTTGTAAGAAAAAAAGTACCCATTATGGTGTGGGTTTCAGCGCTTGTAGCAATTATTGGATTTTATATGCTATGCCTATTTGAAGGTAAGGGCGGTTTCTATTTTGCTGATATATTGGTACTTGGTTGCACCTTTGCCTTTTCGTTACATATTATTGTAATTGATAAATATTGCGGCTCTGTAGGCGGTGTTCGACTTTCGGCTTTTCAATTTGTATTCGCCGCTATTATTTCGGGTATAATGGCGCTTATTTTTGAACTTGATTTAATAAATGTTCAAAAAATTATTTCAGTAATTCCAGAAATTTTGTATATGGGTATAGTATCAAGCGGAATTGCCTACACGTTACAAATAGTTGGTCAAAAATACGCGGAGCCTGCCATAGCATCACTTTCAATGAGTTTAGAAAGCGTGTTTGCCGCCCTTGGCGGTTGGGTAATTACAGGAAATGCATTAAAGGGCAACGAAATCATCGGATGTTTGCTTGTGTTTGCCGCGATAGTTTTAGCCCAAACCCCTGAGTTTTTTAAAAAATGCACAATGCATAATGCGCAATTATTAAGATGAATTGTTAAACTAAGTGCAACACTTAGATAAAGAAAATTCAAATAAATCAACTGGTTTTTGAATCAATCAGGGGACGAATCAATCAGTCAATCAGGGGACGGTTCTCTGATTGATGTTTAAAAAGGCTTGGAGAAAATCTCCAAGCCTTTAATTGTGTATTATGAATTACGCATTATTTTTTAAGCGCTAACGCTTCTTTTGCTTTTTCTACAATGTTTACTGCGCGAAGACCAAATTCGTCCAAAAGTTTTACCGCGGGACCTGAGTGACCAAACACATCATAAACACCGAGTTTTACAACAGGAACAGGTGTAGTTTCGCAAACTACTTCACTGACCGCAGAACCAAGACCACCAATTACCGAATGCTCTTCGGCGGTAACGATAGCGCCAGTTTCCTTTGCCGCCTTGATTATAATATCGCGGTCGATAGGCTTAATTGTAGCCATATTGATAATACGGGCGTTGATGCCCTCGGCTTTAAGTAGGTCATAGGCTTCAAGCGCCTCTTTTACCATAAGGCCTGTCGCGATAATTGTAACATCGTTACCCTCGCGAAGCTCTACGCCCTTGCCGATCTGGAACTTATATGTTTCGTCAAATACTACCGGCACTGCAAGACGACCAAATCTCATATAAACGGGACCGTCACACTCGAACGCCGCTCTGACAGCCAATCGAGCTTCGGTGTCATCAGCAGGGTTAATAATTGTCATACCGGGGATTGTACGCATAAGGGCGATGTCCTCGTTACACTGGTGTGTAGCACCGTCTTCGCCAACCGAAATACCTGCGTGTGTTGCGCCGATAATAACGTTAAGATGTGGGTAACCCACCGAGTTACGAACTTGCTCAAAAGCGCGGCCTGCCGCAAACATAGCAAAGGAGCTTACAACCACCTTTTTGCCTGTAGCGGCAATACCTGCCGCAATGCTTACCATATTTTGCTCGGCAATACCGCAGTTATAGAAACGGTCGGGATATGCTTTTTTAAATTTACCTGTTTGTGTGGCGGCTGCAAGGTCAGCATCCATTACAATAAAATCGTCTCGTTCGGCGCCAAGCTCCATCAATGTTTCACCAAAGCCTACACGTGTTGCAATTGTTTTAACTTCTGACATATAAGCCACCTCCTTAATTGAATGCAGCAAGCGCTGCTGTAAGTTCTTCCATAGCTACGGCAAAAAGCTCGTCGTTTGGTGCGGCGCCGTGCCAATTAACCGCATTTTCCATATATGATACGCCTTTACCTTTTATTGTGTTAGCAATGATTGCTACAGGCTTATCTATTGTTTTTGCCTCCGCAAGAGCCGCTTCAATAGCGTCATAATCGTGACCGTCAATGGTAATGGTATGCCAACCAAAAGCCTCAAACTTTTTATCAACGGGTTTAGCAGAGTTTACCTCATCAATAGTGCCGTCTATTTGTAAATTGTTTAGATCAATAAAGGCAGTAAGATTAGAAAGTTTTTTGTTAGCCGCAAACATTGCAGCCTCCCAAACCTGACCTTCCTCTATTTCGCCGTCGCCCAAAATTGTGTATACGTTATAATTATCACCGAAATGCTTTGATGAAAGCGCCATACCAACAGCCGTTGATATACCCTGTCCTAAAGAGCCTGTCGACATATCAACACCAGGAATATTTTTCATATCGGGGTGACCTTGAAGTCTTGAGCCTATCTGACGAAGAGTAATCAGTTCGTCGGGTGAAAAATAACCGCGCTGTGCAAGTGTAGCATAAAGTGCAGGAGCAGCGTGTCCCTTTGAAAGAACAAATCTGTCTCTTTTTGGATTTTTGGGGTCTTGGGGATCAATGTTCATCTCTTTAAAGTAAAGATATGTAAGCATCTCCGCTATCGATAAAGAGCCACCTGGATGACCTGCCCTTGCTGCGTGAACACCCTCGATAATACCAATGCGCACTTTGCAAGCAATTTTTTCTAACTGTCTTTTAAAATTTGCGTCCATTTTTTATTTTCCTTTCGGTAAGATAATCTATAAAATCGGCGACTGCGCCGCTTTGTGCATCGCGTACCACCACGTCAGCCGCCGCTTTGACTTCATTCGGAGAGTCGATAAGAGCCGCGCCTATATCGGCTGATTTTATCATTTCAAGGTCGTTATAGTAATCACCTATAGCAAAACAGCAACCTTTTTTGATATTTAACATATTACAAAGTATTTTTAGTGTCGTCGCTTTTGACACGCCGTTTGGAACGTGTTCAAAGTAGTAACGCCGTCTACCGTATATAACAGCCGAGGTGTCAACAAACTGCGAGTTATGCTTATACTGTGAAATTATCCGTTTTACAGTCTTGCTTTCTTCGTCGTTTGAAAACAAGTAAATAACCTTGTTCCAATTATAACCTAAGGCGTTATCGAACGCAAGCGGTAAAGCGTCAAGATTTTCATATTTTTCGTGGTCAATCGACTCCTGATTGCTGTTCAGCACCAGAACCTTTTTACCGCTGTGGGCTTCAACACCTACTGTAGAACATCCATCCATTACCGCCTTTACTATATAACGGTCGCTGTCGGGTATAAAAAGCTCATACAAAGCCTTATCCGATTTAAAATCGTATATCATACTTCCATTTGCAACGATAGACGGACCTATGCAGTCGAGCGCATCGGTGACTGCCGATACCGCGCCCGCAGTTCTGCCTGTAGAGAGCGAAAAGAGTCCGCCCTCGCTTACAAAATATTTAATTTTTTCGATATTACGCTCAGGGATATAGTCGTTAATCAGCAACGTGCCGTCTATATCGCAAGCAAGTAGACATCCGTCAAACAAACCCATTTTTATTTACCTCTGCACTCGTTTAAAAAATTTGTAAAATATTGGGGTAAATCACTTGTAAATTCCATATATTCGTGTGTCTCAGGATGAATAAAGCCGATTTTTCTTGCGTGCAGACATTGACCGCCAAGCTTTGTTATTACCTTGCGCGGTCCGTAAACGTCATCCCCCGCAACTGCGTGACCGAGCGACGCCATATGCACCCTTATCTGATGGGTACGACCTGTTTCAAGCCGTAAGCGTACGTGTGTAAAATTACCAAAACGTTCAAGCACATTATAGTGCGTAACCGCCTCTTTACCGCCACTGACTATTGCCATCTGTTTACGCTTTACTGGGTGACGGGCTATAGGCGCATCCACCGTACCACTGTCGTTTTTCAAATTGCCGTAAACTACCGCCTCATATTCGCGTGTGAGTGAATGCTCTTTAATCTGCTCGGATAAAAACAAATGAGCGTTGTCGTTTTTTGCCACCAGCAGCAGACCGCTTGTATTTTTATCTATTCGGTGCAGAATACCCGGTCGCATAACACCATTTATACCTGAAAGACTGTCGCCGCAGTGATAAAGAATTGCGTTCACAAGCGTACCGCTGTAGTTACCTGCGGCAGGGTGCACCACCATATCCTTGGGTTTATTTACCACCAGAAGATGCTCGTCCTCATAAATAATATCAAGCGGAATGTTTTCGGGCTCTACCGTGTATTCCTGCGGCTCGGGGATGGTTACGTCAATACAGTCTCCCTGCTTTAGCTTTGTGTTTTTTGTCGCCGCTTTGCCGTTGACCGTAACGCAACCATCGGCAATCAGTGTCGCCGCATACGAACGCGTAAGCTGAGCATTTTCCGCTAAAAAGACATCAAGACGGCGGCTTTCGCCGTCGTCATAAATGTAATTATACGTTTTCATTTTGGTTCTCTTCTTCGGTTTGCGCTATAACCGCAGCGCGTGATTTTTGGTGCTGTTCATCAACAATGCTTTTAAACAGCGACAGTATAATAAGCCCCGCGCCTACGCATATTGCACAATCGGCGACATTAAATACAGGGAAGGTAGGCCAGAATTCAAAGTGCAAAAAATCTATTACATTTCCGCCGCGGAATATGCGGTCAATCATATTGCCGACACCGCCCGACAATATAAGCATTGCAGACCAGAACATAATTTTGTCACGCAGTCCCCATTTAAGCAACAACGCAATACAGGCAAGCATTACGACTATGGTGATAGACAGTAACAACCATGTATATCCGCCAAGCATACCCCATGCCGCTCCGTCGTTATGGATATATGTGATATCCAAAACACCTGGCAAGAACTCATAAGATTTTGCCATTTCAAAATTATTTGAAATAAAATACTTTGTAAATTGGTCGGCAGCCAGAACAATAACGCCTGTAATAGCCGCTAAAATATATGATACCAAAAAGGATCACTCCTAATTTTAAATGTCTTCTTCGTCCTCCGACGAATCGTCGTCAAGGTCAAACTCATCGGCATTGATTACAAAGCCCTTGCCTGTAACAGCCTCTACGAGCTTTTCGGCAGGGTCTTCTGCCTCGGGCTCGGATTCTTCGGCTGACAACTCAAAATCTTCGGGATTCTGAACGTATTCCTCAACGGTGGGAAGCTTGTCAAAAGAAAGGGATATCGCCTCGGCAATCTCACTCGGGTCGTTAGGTACGGTGTCGGGAAGAGCAGCCAACAACTCAAGATGCTCTTTGTATTTTGCAGTAATTTCAGCCTTGAACGCCGCCACCTCTATCTTCATTTTATTAAACAGCAACTGTTGACGGTCTACGCAATCCTGTGTTGCAGTTTCCACCGCAGCTTGTTTTTTCTCGGCATTAGCGATAATCTTTTCTATATCACTTTCAAGCGCCGATTTACGCTCGCCCGCCTTTTTATCAAATGCAGAGGTCAGTTCTTTTTCCTGAGCGGTGATTTTTTCTATACTTTCTTGCGCAGAGGCAATAATCTCGGCGCTTTTTGCCTTTGCCTCTTCAACTATCTGGTCGGCAAACTTTTGCGCGCTTACAAGCACGTTTTGTATATTGCCCTGAGAATTTTTGCAATCCTCAAGCTCGCCCTTAAGCTCGTTTATTTTGTTGTTCATCTCTTTAAATGTACGTTCAAACTGCTCGTAGTCGGATTCCACCTTATCAAGAAGAATATCAACCTCTTCCTTTTTATAGCCGCCCATTGCAGTTGAAAAACGGACGTTTCTTATCTCGCTTGCACTTAACATAGCATATCCTCCCTATATGTATTTATCATATTTTAAAATAATTCTGCCTTTTTTAGAGTGCTCATCACAGGACGTAATTTCAAATTTTCCCCTTTTGCGAACTGTGATTTTATCATTTGCTTTAACGTTCGCGGTAGGCTTTGTAACGCATACCGAATTTACAGATACGTAGCCGTCACCGATTTTTTCGGTTGCCTCCCCGCGCGACGCTCCGCAAAGAGCCGCCACAACACAGTCAAGCCGAGTTGAGGCCACCGTTACTGAAAACGACTGTTTTTGGCTTGAAGTCGGTAACGGTGCTGTGTACCCATTGGTCAGCGTAACGCCGACGCTGCCAATCTTATCTATCTGGGTAAACACAAATTTTGAAACATCGTCGGCAACAAATGCTACCGCTCTGCCCTTTTCTACAAGTATATCGCCGACTGTTTCCCTCGTAATGCCAAGCGCCATCAAAGCACCTAAGAAATCACGGTGTGAAAGCATGTCACATTCACGGTATGAAAAGGTTATCGGATTTATGGGAAACACAGGCTCTTCGCACCAATCGGGCAAAATACCAAGCATTACGCGCTCGGCATTATCATACCCACCCGATAAACTGTATTTGTCTCCGACTTTAAACTGTTTTACGGCTACAGCCGCTTCCTGTGCGGTCAAAAAGCCTATAAATTTAGGGCTGTTTGATTTGTCACAAAATTTTTTAAGGTCGTCAATACGCGCAGGTAAAAGCTTTATATCCATTAAAAGTAAATCTTGCCGTCCTCAAATTCTTCGGGCAAAAGCTCACCCATAACGTCTACGCCGCGCGCAACAATTATAAAGGTGTTTTTTGCAACCTTGCGCATATTGCCACCGTTGGCGTAAGCCACGCCACTTAAAAAGTCAACAATTCTGCGGCTGATATCGCGGGCGCTTTCCTCGAGGTTAAGCACTACGGTTTTGCCTTCGTTAAGATGGTCGGCGATTGAGGTTACCTCGTCAAAGCGGTCGGGCTTTACAAGAACTACCTGCAAGCCGCTGCTATTTTGCGAATAATTGATGGTTTTTGATTTTATAAGCTTTGGTGTCTCTTTCTTTGAGGTGTACGCAGGCTCCTCAACCGTTCTTTCACGGGGAGCGCGTTCGGTTTCCTCCGCCTCGTTTTCGTAATCGTCCTCGTCGGGAATTACCATAATGTTTTTAATGCTGTCCCATAAACTCATAAATACACTTCCTTTATCTTTTGTATATTTCTAAACGTTGTAGTTACGTCTACCGAAAAGCGCGGTACCAAGGCGCACCATATTGGCACCCTCCTCAATTGCAACCGCGTAATCGTCAGACATACCCATAGACAAAATATCCATACTACTATTATCTATTTTTTTGTTGTCAATGTCAATAAACAGTTTTTTCATTTTTGCAAAATACGGGCGATTTTGCTCGGAATTTTCACAAATAGGCGGTATTGCCATAAGACCTTTAATTTTCACACCGTCAAGTTTTGCGATTTTTTCTGCCGACGCTATAGCATCATCATAGGAAAAGCCCGATTTACTTTGCTCGTCACCAACGTTGATTTCGAGTAAAATATCAACCGCAATTCCCCTCTTTACCGCCTGACGTGAAATTTCCTCGGCAAGACGCAAAGAATCAACCGAATGAATAAGCGATACTTTATCAATAATATCCTTTACCTTGTTTGTCTGCAAATGACCGATAAAATGTTTGTTTACAGGCTCATAATCCTGATACTTAGACAAAAATTCTTGCACACGGTTTTCACCTATATATGAAATGCCGCTTAAAATTGCATGGTTTATAACGTCAACGTCAACCGTTTTTGTTGCGGCAAGCAAGGTTATATCCTGCGGCTTTCTTCCCGACTTTTCAGCAGCTCGGGCGATATTTTCGGTTATTTTTTTGTAATTTTCATCAAATATGCTAATCGACGATTTTTCCATCATAAAGCCTCTTTCCTTTGACGACAACGTCATCATACAAACGCAAAACCGTATCACTGCTTACCTGCTGTTCGCATATAATATATTCATCTGTGCGATAGATAACGTTTACGCTGACAAATTTAAGCGTCATACCCGAACGCACGAATACACCCGTTGTTTCATTTTGAAAGCGCAGCGCCTTTGTAGGAATTTTAAGTCCCGAATAGGTGTTGTTTATAATCGTCATATTGCCTTTTCTGATAGACGCTAACTCGCTGTTCATCTGCTCGCACGAAAAAATTATAACGGCTGAGTCCTCGCTTTGCGAGGTGTTTATTTTTTCTACCGTTACGTTAAGCTGCGGTGTTGTTTTAAGCGTTGTTTTAAGCGTCAGGGTATCACCCGACTTGTATTTCAGCGAATCGCTTATACTCACCTTTGTCGCTATATACCACGTATAACCCGAAACAATTTTTCCCACAGCATTCTGGGGAGTAGTATCGGCTTTAAGCGATTCAATATATTCGGGGGTAACCGCATCGATATTTTCGCACGAAAGTACCGTTTCGTAGCCGTCTACACCCGACACAAAATATCCCGACTGCTCTGCCCTAATGCTTCCTACAGGTTGCGGGAGCGAAGCGTTAAGCGTATCAAGCTCACTTTTGAGTTCGGCAAGACGCTCTGAAAAATCGGTTTGCTCGCCCGTTATCATCTGCCTGCGGCTGATGTTTGTAAGCAACTCGGCAGAGTCGGACTCTACACTTGAAAAATTCCCCGACGCAATACCGCGAAGTAACGTATTAAGCGAATTCGTGACCTTATTGTTGACAAGGTTGATATCAGCGGCCTCTACGTCGTTGTAGCCCTGAATTTCCTCAATATCGGCAATGCGCGCGTTTAACTGCGCTATGCGGTTTACCGTAACCGAGGTTTCGGCATCAGAATAAATATTTGCGATTACACCGCCTTTTGCTACGCGTTCACCGTCGGAAAGGGTAAAGTGCAACGCGCCCGTAGTATCGGAGGTGATAACTTTTTCCTCACGGATTACTACCGCATTTATCTGAAATCCCTCTACGGCGGTATAATATTCCGCGCTGACTGTAGTAATTGGCTTATAGGCAGAAGAATACACCTGATGCGTGACAAAAACTACGGCAATAATACAAATTATTATTCTGAGCAGTTTGCTATCACGCATAATTTCCCTCTTCCTTTACATAGTTTATTGCCACTGCGGCGGCATCGTCTGTTTCGTCTTTATATATCCATTTTATACGTGTGTCTTTATTAAACCACGTAAGCTGCCGCTTGGCATAGCGGCGGGTTGAACGCTTTAAATTTTCTGTTGCGCACTCAAGTGAGATTTCACCCTTAAAGTAATCAAAAAATTCTTTATGTCCTATTGCCTGCACTGCGCCCCCACCAATATTTTTTTGGTAAGCTGCTTTCGCCTCATCTAAAAGCCCATTTTCGAGCATTATATCAACACGGCGGTTTATGCGCTCATAAAGCAGTTCGCGGTCGCGGTAGGTAACGCCTATCATACAAGCGCTGTAGGGTGACTCGTTTTTTATTGACATTTCATCATTAAAGCTTTTAGTCATTCCCGTGCTCTCGTAAATTTCAAAAGCGCGGATAATACGGCGTTTGTCGTTTTCATGCAGCTTATCAGCAGTCTCGGGATCAATCTCACGCAATCGCTTTAGCATTTCCGCGCCGCCGACAAGTTCATATTCTTTTGTGATGCTCTCTCGCAACTCGATATCTGTATCATTTTGTATAAACTCAACGTTATTTACGAGCGAATTTATATAAAGCCCTGTGCCTCCAACTATTATCGGCATTTTGCCACGTAACGCAATTTCGGCAATTTTTTCTCTTGCTATTTTTACGTAGTCGGCAACCGTAAAGGTACTGCCGTAGGGTAAAAATTCTACCAAGTGATGCGGCACGCCCTCGGTTTCGCTGATGTCGGGCGCTGCGGATGCAATATGCATATCGCGGTAAATCTGCATAGAATCAGCCGATATCACCTCGCCGTCAAGGTATCGTGCCATCGTGACACCAAGCGCAGTTTTGCCCGACGCGGTAGGACCCACAACGCAAATTATCTTTTGTTTTTTCATTGTATTCTTCCAAAATATTTTTCAAGATTATATTTTTTTATCTCAAAAGCAACGGGTCTACCATGAGGACAGTACATAATGTCATTATCACCAAGCACACGTACTGCAAGATTTAATTTCTCGGTGTCAGAGGTTATATATCCTGCCTTTATTGCCGCCTTGCAAGCGACCGTATGTAAGATATCATCTATACGATCAAGATTTACGCTTCCTCTTGCAGCAAGACTTTCGGCTGCCTCAGTTACAATGCTTTCAGTATCCTCGCGTTCTAACATTGCGGGTATCGCGCGCACAAGTACCGACTCGTTACCGAAATCCTCAATTTCAAATCCATACTGCTCCAGCAAATCAAGATTTGCCGTAACTGCGCTGTACTCGTCGCCTATAAGCCTTACGGTTACAGGCATGAGTAGATTCTGGCTTTCAACCGTATGAGCCGCCTTAAACTGATTAAAAAGTATCCTCTCGTGCGCGGCGTGCTTGTCTATAAGAAAAACACTGTCGCCCTTTTGCGCTACTATATAGGTATTAAAGGCTTCGCCGATAAGTTTTACTTCGCTCTCGGGTGAATACTCTTTTTCCTCAGTAGCGATTTGTGTTTCCGTCGGTTTTATTTCGGGCGTTGGTGTAACGACGGGCTTTTCCTCTTGTTCTTTTTCTATAGCAACCGACTTTTTCTCGGGCACGTTAGGCTTAAATTCCTCACGCAAGAAAAAGGGCGTTTTATCGGAATTAAGTCTTACAGGCTCGGTTTTGGGCTTGGTTATTTCTTGTTTTACCTCAAGGCTTTCCTGTGTTGGAAGATTTACCCCAGTCTGTCTGTATTCCTCGGTTGTCATATGCAAAAAGGTGTTCTTTTTTTGCGGTGTGACGGCAATCTCAGGACGGGTATCGCCCGACAGAATTGCATTTTTTACCGCGTTGTAAACGGCGGTAAATACTCTCTTTTCGTCAGAGAATCGCACCTGTGTTTTTGCAGGATGCACGTTTACATCTACCGTTTCAAAGGGTACCGTTACACACAACACAAACACGGGAAATTTACCTATCATCGCGCTGTTTTTATATGCCTGCTCGCTTGCGGCAGTCACCGTGCCCGACTGAACGTAGCGCCCGTTTAAAAAGGTAAACTGATATGCGCGCGACGCGCGGCAGGATACGGGCTTACACGCAAGACCCGTAACCTTAATGCCATCAAGCATTAAATCTACAGGAATAAGCGTGTTGGAAATCTCACGACCCAAAACGCTGTAAGCCGCCGATTGTAGCTTACCGTCACCCGAGGTGCTGAGCGTCTGTTTCCCGTCACGGATAAGCTTAAAGGCGATTTCAGGGTGAGAAAGCGCCTGTCGTTCTACAACAGCCGATACGGTTGTGCCTTCGGTTACGTCTTTTTTAAGAAATTTCATACGCGCGGGCGTGTTATAAAACAGGTCGCGGACTATGAGAGTTGTGCCTTCTGGACAACCAATCTCTTCGTTTAAAATTTCCTCGCCACCCTCTATTTTATAGTGGGTACCAAAATCCTCGTCAGCGGTTTTGGTAAACATTTCCACACGTGATACCGCGCTTGTAGCAGCCAACGCTTCACCTCGGAAACCAAGTGTAGATATACGGTCAAGGTCATCAGCCTTCCCTATTTTACTTGTAGCGTGACGCAAAAACGCCTTGGGTACGTCGCTACTTGCTATACCGCAACCGTTGTCGGTTATGCGAATATAGGTAATACCGCCGCGCTGAATTTCAACCGTTACGTGCGTAGCGCCCGCGTCTATTGAGTTTTCGATCGCCTCTTTTACAATTGAAGCAGGTCTTTCTACCACCTCACCCGCCGCGATAAGCTCGGCAATTGATTTGGGCAGCACGTTAATTTTTGGCATTTTTGTTCACCTCTTTGAAATTTTAATTATATTATATAGATTTTGCTTTGTTTGCTATATCGAAAAGAACACCCATAGCTTCAATTGGTGTGAGTGTATTTACGTCAATCGCTTGCAACTCGCGCAGTATATCCGTAGCGCCCTGCATTTCAAGTGACATCTGGTCGGTATTTGACTCTACCGTTTTATACGTCACAATACCGCTTTCAAGCGTTTGTTTAAGTATTTGTTTTGCGCGCTTTATTACAGAATCGGGTATACCGCCCAGCTTTGCAACCTCTATACCGTAGCTGTCGTCAGCGCCACCCGAAACTATGCGACGCAAAAAGATTATATCATCGCCTCGTTTTTTAACGGCAATATTGTAATTTTTTATACCGTCAAGCTCGTTTTCCATTTCAGTAAGCTCGTGATAGTGGGTTGCAAAAAGCGTTTTTGCGCCCAATTTCTTTTTATCTGCCACATATTCAAGCACGGCACGCGCTATTGACATACCGTCAAAGGTAGACGTACCTCGACCAATCTCGTCAATTATAAGCAGACTGTTACGGGTTGCGTTTTTAAGAATATGCGCCATCTCGCTCATCTCTACCATAAATGTAGACTGACCGCTGGCGAGGTCGTCCGACGCGCCAACGCGAGTGTATATTGCATCTACCACGCCGATTTCTGCCATCTGAGCGGGTACAAAAGAGCCCATCTGCGCCATAAGGGTAATTATCGCCACCTGTCGCATATAGGTGGATTTACCTGCCATATTAGGTCCTGTAATAATAGCGCAGCGGGAAGATGCGCCATCTAAATACGTATCATTAGAAACAAAGGGTGTTTTAAGCAGCTTTTCAACAACTGGGTGTCTGCCGCCCTTTATGCTGATTGCGCCGTCATTATTTATAAGCGGTCTGCAGTAATTATTTTCTACCGCAACAGTCGCCAAAGAGCACATTGTATCAAGCCGCGCTATTGCCGCTGCGGTAGTGCGCACGCGACCTGCCGCCTCGGCTACAGTCTCGCGGATACCGCTAAATATTTCATATTCAAGCTGAAATGCACGGTCTTTTGCAGTAAGCAGACGGTTTTCAAGCTGCTTTAGCTCGTCGGTTATAAAGCGCTCGGCATTTGTAAGGGTCTGCTTTCGCACGTAATCTGCAGGTACTTTATCAAGGAAAGAGTTTGTAACCTCGATATAATAACCGAACACCTTGTTATAACGCACACGTAGATTTTTAATGCCTGTGCGTTCGCGCTCGCGGGCTTCAATTGCGGCAAGATGTGAGGTGCCGCCGTCCATATCCTCGCGCAACATATCAACCTGCTCGTTATAACCTTTTTTGATTATCTTGCCCTCACGAACGGTAGCTGGCGCGTCCTCGCTGATAGCAGCGTCAATAAGTGATACTATTTCTTCGAGGGTATCAATATCATTATAAATGGATTTTAACATTTTGCAGTTTGATGAAGCCAACAACTGCTTTATGTACGGAAAACGGTGAGCCGTTGCCGCAAGACCCAAAAGCTCTTTTGCTGTGGCAGTGCCATATACTATTTTGGTCATCATACGCTCAATATCTCGTATGCCACTCATATATTCCTGCGCCTCACAACGCATTACGGTGTCATTGCTGAGTTCCTCTACCGCGTTCTGCCGCAAAGTGATTTCGGGTATGCTTACAAGCGGCTGTAAGACGTATGAGCGCATCAGTCGCTTGCCCATCGCGGTTTTGGTTTTATCAAGCACGCCGAGCAGTGAGCCTCGCTTTGACTTGGTGCGCATTGTCTCGCATAGTTCAAGATTGCGGACAGCCGTTACGTCAAGCTGCATAAACTGCGCTGAGGTATAAACATTTACGGTTTTTATGGCAATAGTACCTGTCTTTCCGTTTTCGTGTAAATAGTCGATTACAGCTCCCAGCACACTTTGAGATATGCTGCCGTTTTCTATGCCGATATTCTCTGGACTTATTACGCCGAAATTCTTACAAAGCAGAGCCTCGGTATTGGCAGTGACAAAGCGACTGTCCTCTCGTACAGTTATAGCCGCTGTAACCCTTTCTTCTAAAAACGTTGTTATCTTATCTTTAAGTTTCTCGTCAATTAAAATTTCGCTCGGGGCAAAACGCATAATTTCGTTTTGCATATCGTTATATGTTTCACCGCCCGAAAGCTCGGTTATGTGCGCTTCACCCGTTGATGCGTCAGCAAAGCACAAGCCGATTTTACCGTTGCTTTCGTGTATCGCCGCTAAATAATTGTTGCGGCCTTCATCAAGCATTTCACCCTCGATTACGGTACCTGGGGTGACAATGCGAACAATATCACGTTTCACTATGCCTTTAGCGGTTGCAGGGTCCTCAACCTGCTCACAAATAGCAACCTTGTATCCTTTTTCAACCAAACGGGCAATATAACCTTCAGCGCTGTGAAAGGGCACGCCACACATTGGGGCGCGTTCAGGGAGACCGCAATCTCTTCCGGTAAGGGTGAGTTCTAATTCCTCCGAGCCTTTTATGGCATCGTCGAAGAACATTTCATAGAAGTCGCCCAATCGGTAAAAGATAATGCAGTCGCGATTTTGCTCTTTTATTTCCATATACTGTCGCATCATTGGTGACAGCTCAGCCATAGTTTTATCCCCTTTGATTAAAAATTAAATAATTTTTGCGAAATGTTGTCCCGTTATATCCCCTTGTTTTTGCGGGTCTGAGCCTCGCAAAAACTCGTCTTAAAGCGAAAAGTGTCGTAAGGCACTTTTCAAGGCTGAAAGGGTGTATTGAGGGAAAACATTGCAGTCAAAATCTTTGATTTTGCGAAATGTTGTCCCTCAAAGTAATATTAGTGGCAACCGCCGCAGGTTGAGCAAGAACCTGTGCAAGCACTGTGAGGTTCTGCTGTCATTGGGTCTTCACCCTCAACACACTGCATAATGATGCTGTTAATATCATTAAGCATAGCATCAACTTCTGCCTTTGCGGTGTTATATTCAAGCATAGTTTTGCTTGACATAACGGCGGTGTAAATCTCACGGAGTTTTTCGTTGAGTTCTTTTATTTTGTTCTCATCTTGTGTCTCTGCGTTCATCTCGCGGTCAAGGTTCATACGAACGGTGTTAAATTCACCAATTTGATTTTGCAAAGTTTCATCGTTGTCATTTGCAAGCTTAGCCTTTATAAAGCGAATAAAACGCTCGTCCTTTTGAATTTCTACTCCTAAATTTCTTGTTGCTTCAATAATTCCCATTTTTAAAAATTCCTTTCAAAATTTAATTTATTACCGTACCGTAAAGCGTATTGTTTTCATATTTTTCTATACGCACAGTTACAAAATTACCAATCATTTCGGTACTACCCTCAAAGGTAACCGATGAATAGTATTCGCCTTTGCCCGAAAGTCGCCCGTCGACAGTTTCTTCTTCGCAAAGAACTCGCATTACTTTGCCTACAAGCGAAGCGTTCAGCTCTTTAGATATTTCGTCCTGAGCTACAAGCAGCTCGCTAAACCATTTGCCCTTTTCTTCGCGGCTAATAGGATCGGGCATAATAGCCGCGGGAGTGCCCTCGCGCGGCGAATAGATAAAGGTAAACAGTGACGTAAACTTAACCTCTTTTACAAGACTCAACGTTTCGCAAAAGTCCTCGTAGGTCTCCCCTGGAAAGCCCACGATAATATCGCTTGTAAACTCTACGTCGGGTATGCGCTCACGCGCCGCTTTTATAAGATGTAAATATCCCTCGCGGTCATAGCGACGATTCATTTGCTTGAGTATTTTACTGCTGCCGCTCTGAAAAGGCAGATGGATATGCCGCTCAACCTTTTGGCAGTCGCGGATTGCATCCAAGAGCTCATCGGTGCAGTCCTTGGGATGCGATGTCATAAAACGTATTCTGAAATCACCCTCGATATCATTTATCATACGCAAAAGACGCGCAAAATTCACGCCGTGGGACTCACCTTTTCCGTAAGAGTTAACGTTTTGTCCAAGCAGCATTATCTCTTTAAATCCGTCGTTTATCATTTTAGTGGCTTCGGCGATAATCTCCTGCGGATCGCGCGAACGCTCACGTCCGCGAACATAGGGCACTATGCAGTAGGTGCAAAAGTTGTTGCAGCCGTACATTATCGGCAGCCAGCCCTTTAGCTTGCCGTCGCGACTTATCGGGATATCCTCTACAATATCGGCATTATCAAGGGAGAGTTCATACACCCTTTTGCCCGTCAGCCTGCGGTAGATAAACTCGGGCAAGCGGTGGTATTGCTGTGTGCCGAACACAATGTCGACGTAAGGATAGCTTTTATAAAACTTGTCCGCAACCGATTGTTGCTGTGCCATACATCCGCAAACAGATACCATCAGGTTGGGATTTGCTTGTTTTAGTTTTTTGGTAGCGCCCACATTGCCATAAACTCGGTCCTCGGCGTGACCGCGAACAGCGCAGGTGTTAAAAAGTATAAAATCTGCCTCTTCTATGTTTTCGGTAAGACTGTAACCGCAAAGCAGTAGCATACCTTTTATTCTTTCGGAATCGCTGACGTTCTGCTGACAGCCAAACGTCACGATATGAGCCTTGGGATTTGCTATTTCACGCTCTTTAAGAAGCGCTCCAACACGAGCGGCATATGCGCACTGCTCGGGCAAATAACCATTTGTATTTTCATTTAAGTTCACTTGTAAAACCTCTGTATCGGATAATCTATAATATTATACTATAAATATCTATTTAAAGCAAGAAATATATTGTTGCAAAAATATAAAAATTTTCTTGCAAGAAAGAATATATTTTGATATACTAAGTGTGTATTTTTGTTTTTCGTTTGGGGAGGTATCGGCTATGGCAAAAATCGGATTTGATAACGACAAATATATCGCGCTTCAGTCACAGAATATCCGTGACCGTATAGGTATGTTTGGCGGTAAGCTTTATATGGAATTTGGCGGCAAATTGTTTGACGATTATCACGCGTCGCGCGTTTTACCCGGATTTAAACCTGATTCTAAGGTTAAAATGCTTTTGGAACTTAAGGATGAAGCCGAAATCGTTATTGTTATAAACGCCGATGCAATTGAAAAAAACAAGCGCCGCGGCGACCTTGGTATCACCTACGACCTTGATACCCTACGCCTTATTGACGCCTTCCGCGATATAGGTCTTTATGTAGGCAGCGTTGTTATCACCTGTTTTACAGGACAACCCCTTGCCATCGCCTTTGAAAACCGACTTAAAGCCTTGGGTATTAAGTCCTATCGTCACTACCCTATAAAAGACTATCCGTCAGATATTCCGCTAATTGTTAGTGACGACGGTTTTGGCAGAAATGATTATATTGAAACCGAAAGACATCTCGTTGTGGTAACCGCCCCAGGTCCCGGAAGCGGTAAAATGGCAACCTGCCTTTCTCAACTTTATCAGGACCATAAGCGCGGTATAAAGGCAGGCTACGCAAAGTTTGAAACATTTCCGATATGGAATATCCCGTTAAAGCACCCCGTAAATGTGGCTTATGAAGCCGCAACGGCAGACCTTAGCGACGTTAATATGATAGACCCATTTCACCTTGAAGCGTACGGTGAGACCACAGTGAATTATAACCGTGATGTTGAAATTTTTCCCGTGCTTAACGCTATTATGGAACGTATTTTAGGCGAGTCGCCGTATAAAAGTCCTACCGATATGGGCGTTAATATGGCTGGTTGCGCCATAAGTGACGATAACGCGGTAAGTGACGCCGCAAAGCAGGAAATTATCCGCCGTTATTATCAGGCGAGTTGTAACTTGCGTCAGGGACTAGGTGAGAAAAGCGAGGTTACCAAGATTGAGCTTCTTATGAATCAACTTGGCATCTCCATAAAGGATCGCCCCGTAGCGCAGGCAGCGATTGATAAGGCAGAGGAGACCGGCGGCCCCGCCGCCGCAATCGAGCTCCCCGACGGCAGAATTATCACAGGCAAAACCTCATCACTTCTCGGTGCGAGCTCGGCTATGCTTTTAAATACTCTTAAAGAGCTTGGTGGCATATCCGACGACATCTTATTGCTCTCCCCCACCGTTATCGAGCCTATTCAGGAAATGAAAACACAAGTACTTGGCAATCATAACCCCCGAATGCACATTGATGAAATCTTAATCGCGCTCTCAATTTGCGCCGCAACCGACGAAAAAGCAAAGATAGCGCTCGACCAAGTAGATAAACTTAAAGGACTTGAGGTGCACTCAAGCGTTATTCTTTCCCGCGTGGACGAGCAGACCTTTAAAAAGCTTGGCGTAAACCTCACCTGCGAACCAAAATATCAGACCAAAAAATTATATCATGCATAAAAAAGTAACAAGCAGCCGCTTAATTGCGACTGCTTGTATATTTTTTCATTTTAACTCTTTTCCCCAACTATTGACAAAGAGCCAAAACATCATCATAAAACCAGAAATCAACTGCCTAATATTATTTGCGAGCTAATAATTTTTATCCTAAATCCTTATAAAGCGCATTTCGTATTTTTGTTTGGTCGGGATTGTACCCCAAAACATTTTGGAAATACGTAAGTGAGATTTTATTTACGGGGTCCACCATCGAAAATGAGCCTGCCGCACCGTCCCAACCAAACTCACCTACAGGGCTTAGAGTACCGCTACGCACAGGATCAATATGTGTACGCAAACCAAGTCCATAGCCATAGCCTCGACGCATTTGGTCAAAATCGTCTGCTGCCGCACCGCTCAACTGATTGGTTTTCCATAAACTCACCGTTTCCTCTTTCAAAATGCGGTTTCCGCTTTTTCCTATGCCGCCGCAGGCAACTGCATCCAAAAACAGTGCGTAGTCTTCGGTACAGGAGGTAAGTCCTGCGCCGCCGCTTTGGTATTGCGGAGATAAATTATATACACAAACAAGAGGTTGCTTTTTAAAGTCTTGATTTTCATACTTTGAGTAGAGCGTCGGCATTTTTGAAGTGTCTTTAGGAAGTCCGAAAAATGTATTTTTCATACCAAGCGGATCAAAAATATTCTGCTTCATATAATCACCAAGACTTTGACCCGACCATATCTCTATCAAAGCGCCTAACACATCATGACAAAGGCTGTATCTGAAGCGTGTGCCAGGTTCAAAGCCAAGTGTTTTATCTGCCATAGCGCGTACTAATTCTCGTGTTGTGGTTTTGCCTGCCGCTATTGCATCTTGAATTTCAGGGCAATAAAGGCTGTAGTCAAGCCCTGCCGTCATTGTAAAAAGATGCCTTACGGTGATTGGCGTTTTTGCAAAACCGTCGTCACTGCTACTGATATCCTCTCCGATAACCGCGCCACTTGCAATTTTTGCGGCATTTTCGGTATTGAGAGCATCGGTGGTGATTTTCATTTTTTTATATTCAGGCAAATATTTTGATATAGGGTCATCAAGATTGTATTTACCCTGTTCTAACATCTGTAATGCGCAACAACAGGTAATCATTTTGGTCATAGAGTATATAAAATATAACTCGTCTCCCTTGATTTCACCGCCGTTTTCGACATCCATAACTCCTTTAAAATAGCGAAACAAAAGCTCGTGTTCGCGGTATACAATCACATCGACACTTGGTCTTAGCGGATCGCTTACAAGCTCTTCCATATATTTTTTCAAGTTTTCAAATTTCATAAATATCACCATTAATGCCATAAAATATAGTTAAGACCCATAAGTAAATAAAGCGGTCCAAAGCAATAAACCATAAACATTTCGTGGTGGTCAACCTTGCCCTTAAAACAATCGGTTGCCGCCAAACACTCGAATACATACGCTATCGCGCCGCTAAAATAACCGACTGCTTTTAGTAGGTTGTACGCGCCATGCAAGAAAAATGACAGTAAAAACAATATTGCAGCCGCAAGCACAAACACATTACGCAAAACAAGTAAAGTGTAGTCAATTTTTGGGTGTGTCATACTATTTAAGTCTTCCGCTTCAGGAATAGTAACATCCACACTGTGTTTTATTTCTTCAAGCAATTTAGACATATTTTCACCTTATTAGTAACTTTTATTTCCCTACTCTTACCCAAACAAAGCTTCTTTTGTCTGAAAATTTCACAGTCACGCTGTCACCGTTTATTGCAACGTTGGCAGGCGCGCTTTGATAGATAATTTCCATATTTAAATTATCTAAATCTGCAGGTAGTTTATATGTATAGGTGTCTTGCTCTGTCGCCTCACGGAACAAAATTAAATTATATGATTTATCCTCCATATTCTTGCAGGCATAACCTGAAAAGGTCATACCGTTTGGCATCAAACCAATAGGAATTACACGTGAGTTGAACAATTCTTTTTTATAGTTTTTATAAACCGATGAAATTTGAGACAACACTTTAGCATCCTCATCATCAAGATTGGTCATTTCCATCCAGAAGAGCGGATTTGCAACCATAACAGTCGCAAACAGATAATCAGGACTGTATGAATTAGGCGCAAACAACACTCCCTCGTATTTTTCGGTATTACGTCTTGTGTTAAGCAACTCCATCTGCAAACGACGGGTTGGTACAACGCGGGCTAAATTCCACACGTTTTTAAAGGTGTTATGCGGGAAATAATTAACATAATCGGTGTAGCGATTTTCTACAAAAAGAGTACCAAACTGTGATTGATACATATAGCCAAAACGGTCCTCGGCAGTTACGTCAAGATTAAATCGCATATCACCTTTTGTACGGTTGGTAAGCTCCTCGAGCATCTTTATAAAACGCATTTCTCCAAGCTTACTACGAATTTTAACACCGTCAAGCTTAAAGTAACGAATTCCATAGGTATTGTAAAAGTGCATTAAAGTTTCAATATCTTTTTCATAATTTTCAAAATCATTTGATGAATCAGGGCCAAACCAAAGACCCATCTCAATACCTAAGCTTTTTGCTTTTTCTACAACAGGCTCAAGTCCGTTAGGAAATCTTTCGGCATTAACCTTCCAAAAGTCGCTGTCGTCGGCATAAAAACCTTCCCAAACGCCGCCTTTTTTACGAAGTGAGTTAGCAGTGATTCCCGTAAGCCAACCATCATCAATTTGAACAATATCAACGCCCATCTGGTGCGCGCGGTCAAGCTCTTTCAGCATAAACGACTCGCAAACAGCCATATCCTGACTTCTGTCACCCCATGTGTTTGACATACAAAATAGCGCTCTGCGCGGGTCGTCAGTACAAAATGCGGTGTTATAACGCCAATATTCATCCTGTATGTCAACAGTTCTGCCTACACCCACAGCTGAAGCATAGTATGGCACCTTGCCGTCTGGCATATTGTTAAAATCAATACCCGTACCGTAAAGTGTGGCATATACATTACCCTGCATAAAAAAATCTTTGTTTTTGCGATTAAGCGCCGAGCTTTCGGTAGGCGAATGTTTAATCATCATAATTGAATTATCACTGGTATAATCATTTATGCAAAAGACGTTACCCTCGCGATAAAGCTCACCATTTCTAAAAGAATAAACACTTGCATTTTGCTTTTCAACAAGCATATCGTTATAGTCGGTTTTATCATAAAGCTTATAAGACTCAACGCTCAAGTGTCGGTTAGCCATTGGTATACTGTCAAGAATATCAAAATCGGTAGAGTCATTTACCGCCACTTTGTTTTGCTCTTCTTCAATACCGGTAGGTCCCGCTTTTACAGCAGTTTCTTCCACAATAGCGATGTTGCCCTGCTTTGATACAAAGTTTTGATTATATATAAAACTAATTTCGGGGAAAATTAAATACTCGTACCAAGCGCTACCCTCTTTTCCCTTAAGACACAAAACCGCCTTTAGATGAGGTTTCATAATGTATGGATTTTCGACAATCTTGGTTTCAAAGGTGATTTCCGGCTTTTCGTCAGCGCTGAGCACGGGACAATGCTGCCAAAGCGAATCTCCCAACCACTCAAAACCATTTGCAGTATCACGCACACACTCGGTACGAATGCGGCTACCGTTTATAACAATTACCTTTTCTACCTTGCTGTTACCAACTCGCACGGTAGCGGTACTTTCATCATAAAAAGCGTAACAATCTTTAAACATAATTACTCCCCTTTTCAACCACTTATCTTAATTGTTGGCTAAATCATTGTATAAACAATAGGAATCATAATCAAGTTAATATCAATCATACATTTAACCAAATCAATCAAAATATACCAATATTATTTATCAATTAAATTGTAGCATAAATATAATAAATTGCAAGAAAAAATAATATATTTGTATATAAAAAGGGGGCTGTCTCAATAAGATGCAGAAAGGTTTTTCTTCGGCACGATAGGCGTACACAGGTACTCCAAGTGCCGAAAAAGCCTTAATAAAGAAAAGCATATATTGAAATCCGTAGGATTTCTCATTTTAAATAAAAAAGTCTTGTCAAGTTTTTCGCTTAACAAGACTTTTTTATTTTGTCTTACTTTTCTTTTGGTCTGCGCTTATTGAGACAGACCCAATATTTAAATTTCTTTAGGCCATATCTTGTCGCGATATATCACTATAACAACCGCGCCTGCGCCAACTATAACCACCGCCACAACGACGATAATCCACCATGCAAAGCCGCCTTTTTCACTTGCTTGCTCGTTGCTGTCGGCATCCTGTATTTCATCCTCGGTGTTTTCAACGATTTCTTCGTTTGCGTCGGGATTTTGTATATCTACTTCGCCGCAAACTGTGCAATTGCCGTCATCGTCAAGCGTATGCTCAGCGTCAATTTCTCTTGTGGCATTGCAGACGTCACAAAACGCATCGCATTCGCCCGCATAACTGTGGCCTGTAGCGTCAACTGCCTTATGTCCGCTGATATATCTCTTACAATCGGGACAGTATCTACCCTCGGTATAACCCTCCGACTCGCATCTTGGCTCTTCGGCTGCTACCTTGTATGCTTTTGCGTGACCGCAAGCGTTTGAAACGGTTGAAGAATTGGTTTGGGTATTGTTTTGGGTATTATTCTGACTGTTGTTTTGGGTATTATTCTGAGTATTGTTCTGTGTGTTGTTTTGATTGTTGTTTTGTGTGTTGTTCTGATTACTGTTATCAGGAGTAGGTGTTGGTGCAGGTGTTGTACCGTTTTTTGCATTGCCTGATGGGGTTGTATAATTGCTTGGCACCTGTTCGCCGAATAAAACGAACGCAAGCTCGGGATAGTCTACAAATACGTTACGCGTGCCTGTGATAGATTCTACAGAGTCGTTACGTCCGAGCTCCCACGTGTCAACAGGGTCTTCCTCTATCCACTCAAGCATAACATCAGGACTTTCTATAACGCCCTTTGTGCCAAATATTGAATACCAATTGCCATCGTTATTACTTGCCTTTGTGCAATTCCAGCGAACATATACATAAAGCATTATTCTTGCTACGTCGCCACGTAAATCGTGTTTACCGCCCGATTCATTATTGGGGTTATAGTAACCGTTACTCTTACCATAAGCAGTGTTACCACGGCTACCATTTTCACTTGATGCAGTTGGTCTTAACATCATTATATCATTTTCGCCGTTACCTGCCATATTGCCCTTGCTGTTAGGCCAAGTGTGTTCGCGATTCCATTCATTGCCACCCGAAACCCAAGCAGGCCCAACTTCCTTGCCGGAATAAAATGACGATATCTTCTTGCTGTTTTTACCACTGTTTTGACAGTCAGTATATTGAAACAAGTTTTTTGTTGCATCATAGCTTGTCTGATAGTTTTGATTAGATTTCATCAAATTTTGCAATTCTTTATACAATTCACTGGAAGACACGCTGCTCTCAATACTACTACCACTAAGTGCCGCAAGTTCTGCATAAGAAGTATTGCTATCCTCATAAAACGCAATCGCATTTTGCGACAAAAAGGTGGCAACTTCTTCTCTGTTACCCCAATTGTATATGTATTTTCCATTTTTAACATAATCAACGTTATCAGCATACGCAGTAACGTTTATGCCAAATATCATACCGATGCACATTACAACCGTCAGCATCAGACTAATATAATGTCTTGTTACAGTTTTCATAGTTACGTCTCCCTTTTTCGACTTGTTCTACATTAAGATATAATATCACAATTTTACATTTTTTGCAACCGATATTTGCAAAATGCCTGTGTTATATCAACACAAAATTTTTTCTTGAATATTAACGCTATATATTGTATAATACATAAGTTGTATAATATTATATATTTTATACTGCTATTTTAACATTTTATTTACAAATTTTATGAATTTGTTTGATAAGATTATATTGAAAAACTTTGTTACAAAGGAGAAGTAAAAATGATTGAAGTTACAGGCCTTAGTAAAAGGTACGGTACATACCTCGCTGTCGAAAACGTCAGCTTTTCAATCAGCAAGGGTGAGGTTGTAGGCTTCCTTGGTCCTAACGGCGCAGGTAAATCTACAATAATGAACATCCTTACAGGCTACCTTTCGCTCACTCAGGGCAAGGTTACCATCGACGGCTTTGACGTTGCCGAAAATCCCGAAGAGGCAAAGCGCCGCATAGGCTATTTGCCCGAATTGCCACCCCTTTATACCGATATGAAGGTGCGCGAGTATCTTAACTTTGTATACGACCTTAAAAAAGTTAAGTTTCCAAAGAAGCCTCATATTGATGAAATTATGCGTCTTGTGCGTATTGACCACGTGCAGAACAGGCTTATCAAAAATCTTTCAAAAGGTTACCGTCAGCGTGTTGGCTTTGCACAAGCGCTTATCGGCAACCCCGACGTGCTTATTCTTGACGAGCCTACCGTTGGTCTTGACCCGCAGCAGATTATCGAGATACGCAACCTTATAACACGACTCGGTAAGAATCATACCATTATCTTATCATCACATATACTTTCTGAAATTCAGGCTGTTTGCGACCGTATTATAATTATAAACTACGGTGAAATTATTGCCGACGACCTACAGGACAACCTTTCGGAAAAGCTTTCAACCGATCACTCACTCGTTGCTCGCGTTATCTGTGACGAGCGCGATATGCTGGCGGCTCTTAAATCCGTTAAGGGTGTCAAAGATGTTACCGCTCTCGGTAAAAAAGAAACAGGCGCTTACGACTTTGAAATTATACCCGAAGACGGCGCCGACGTGCGCGCAGGCATTTCAAGCCGAGTTGCCGAGCGTAAAAAGCAGCTGCTGTCACTTACAAGCAGCAGACTGACGCTTGAGCAGATATTCCTCAAGCTGACACAAGCGCCCAACAACGACGAAGCGCGCAGAATGCTTGGTCTTGACAAAATTGAAGAAGATGTTTCCAACGAGGAAGAAGGCATTATAATAGAAATGCCCGAAGAAATTACCGTAGAGGAGGGTGAACAGTAATGCTGGCCGTATTTAAACGCGAATTTAAATCATATTTTACAAACCCACTGGGCTTTGTTATTCTCGCTATATTTTATTTCCTTTTAGGCTACCTGTTCTCAGGCTATTACAGCATGGGCGCGCCTTATGTTGAATATGCCGTTCTTGGTATAGCCCAAATTTTGCTTATTGTTGTACCTGCCATAACAATGCGACTGTTCAGCGATGAGCGCCGTACCAAAACCGATCAGGTGCTGTTTACCGCACCCGTCAAGCTGATAAACATAGTTCTGGGTAAATTTTTTGCAGCATTCGTGCTTTACGCTTTAGGCTTTGCGCCCACAATTATTTATCAGATAATTGTTTCAGCCTACGTATCAGTTAATCTTTTCTACTACATATATGCGCTTGTAGGTATTCTGCTTTTCGGCGCGGCTCTGATTGCAATCGGTATGTTTGTTTCATCCCTTACCGAAAGCCCTATCACGTCAATTATTTTTACTCTTGTTGTAAACGTATTTATTATGATTTCGGGCGGACTTGCAAACGGTATTACCGCTCCATCTGCAACCACCTGGTACACAAAGGTGTGGGCATGGATTGTTGAAAGATTTGCAGATTTTGTCGGCGGAATGAACTTTTTAGCAGTGCTTGACAGCTTTGGCAATCAGGCGTTTTCAGTTAAGGACGTCGTTTACTTTATAAGTATTACGGTAGCGTTTATATTCTTAACCGAACGCTCGCTCGAAAAGAGAAGATGGTCTTAAGGAGGTAGAAAATTATGAAAAAAAATAACGAAAATATAGAAATAATTGAAACCTCTGTCGAGGCAACTGTAGAAACCGAAAACAAAAAGTCTTTTAAAGACGTAATGTCCTGCATTGGCGGATTTTTCAAAAAAATAGCGTCGGTTTTTAAAAGTGACAAAATCAAAAATGAATCGCTCTTTAAGCGCGGCGGTTATTCACTTGTTATTACTGCCATTGTGCTTGTAGGTCTTATTGCTTTTAACTGGCTCGTGGGCGTTCTTGGTAACCGTTTTCATCTTGAATATGATATGACCAGCAACCAAAAGAATTCTATCAGTGAAGAAAACATTGAATATATCAAGGGCATTGAAGATGAAGTGAACATAACCGTAATAGGTAACGAGGAGAACTTTGCTAATTATATGGCTTATTATGCGCAAGAAGATTACAATGTTACAATTTCCTCAAGCTCTGATTATGAGTATTTTGAGCAGACACAAACACTCATTTCCAAATACGGCGAATATAACGATAAGCTTAATATAAAGTATGTTGATCAGCAGTCTACCGAGTACACCGAAATCTCTTCCTTATATTCGTCGTATGCATTTGTTTGCGGTGATATCATTGTTGACAGCTCCGCAAGCGGTAACAAGCGCACAAAGATCTTATCGTTCAATGACATTTATGCCACAAAAGAGGACTCTACCTATGCCGCCTACGGTTATCCCTCTACGTACACACTTGCGGCAAACAAACTTGAAAGCGCGCTTACACGCGCTATCGCCTATGTTACAAGCGCCGATACCAAAAAGGTTGCTGTGCTTTCGGGACATAGCGAAAACTCCTATACTTCAGCATATATAGAACTGCTCATCAATAACAACTATGATATTACCGAAATTCCCGACCCGCTTATTGCCGAAATTTCAGATGAATATGACGCTATTATAATTTCAGCACCCACAATTGATTTTATCGGCACCGAGCTTGAGGTTATATCAGAATTTTTGGACAATAACGGTCAGCTTGGCAAGGGATTATTATTCTTTGCCGATGCCGCAAGCCCCTATCTGCCCAATCTTTATGACTTTTTAGAGCAATGGGGTATTTCTGTTGGTGAGGGCATTGTTTTTGAAACGTACAGCCGTAATATTTTCGGTGATACACCTACTACATTAGGTACCTATCCCGTACAGCTTGAAGACGACGACATAACTACCAGTATTACAGGCGCTATTACAAACTATAACGTTCCAATGAATGTTTGCGAGCCTGCAGATACATCACGTACCTCAACGGCATTGATGCAAACTCTTGAAACAACCGTCGCAGCTCCGATTGGTGTAGCTTCTGATTGGGCTGAATACACCGATGACGATATTAAACAGTTTGATGCTGTTATTCAATCGGTAGAAAGTGACCGTGACAGTGAAAACAATATTATCACCAGCTATGTTATGGCATTTTCGAGCGTTGAGTTTATTCAGTCTACTTGGGCATCCTACAGCGATCTTTCCAATCAGGATATAGTTATGGCAGTTTCCGACCGTGCCGCTCACGTAGGTGACACATCAATAACCTTTACATCTAAGGTTATTGAAAACGAAAGCTTTGCTTCGGCCGTAACGCCAAGCAGCACCAAAGCCATAAGCATTATATTTATGTTTATTATACCGATTGCAATTGTGGTTATTGGTGTCGTAGTATTTGTAAGGAGAAGAAACGCACGATGAGTGATTTTTTCGAAAAAGACCAAAATGAATTAGAACAAATCCCGCCAGCTGACGATACCGTCAGCGAGGCGGTAGCCTCTGGAATTGACGAAGAAGAAAGCACCGTATTTTCTGCGCCTGCACAACACAAGGATAAAGCACCCAAACGCGCAGATAAAAAAAGACTTGTTTCTATCATTGCCGCATGTCTTGCCGTTGCAATTCTTATAGGTGGCACTGTAGCGGTTATAAAATTTATCCCCGAGCTTCAAGAGGATGAGGTTGCAAGCAGCGTGTTTGAGGATATTCCGTTAATTGACAAGGATTCTTCAACCTTTACTACCGTTAACATAACCAACACAAACGGAACCTTTAAATTTATCACGAATCAAATTACAGCCACCGATGAAGAAGGTAAAGCCCAGACCACTACCCATTGGGGTGTTGAGGGTGTTGACATTTCAAAGCTGAGCACCGATACTATGAACAAGATAATTTCTTCGGCAGCAAGCGTTACGGCAGTGCGTGAAATTGACACTAAGACTGCAGCAGATTGCGGATTTGATAAGCCTTTGATTAAAGTCGGTGTCGAAGACCAAACCCACGCCTCGTTTGGATTCGCCGTGGGCGATGAATCCCCCGACGGCTTAGGCTATTACTTTATGCTTGACGGTTCCGATAAGATTTACGTAGTGGCAACAAGCGAGCTTTCGGACTTCCAGTTTGAATTAGTTGATCTTGCAGATAAAACTGCAATTCCCGAAGCTGTATTTACAACCGACACTACCGATAACAAAGCAGAAGACGGTTCTTATGCATATTTTGATTCGCTTACTTTGTCAGGTTCGCTTTACAGCGATACTATTACAATCGAGAACAATAAAGAGGACAACGCCTCTTCTGAAATTTTACCGTATATTATTACTACTCCAACAAAACGGTATGCGAAATCGGAAAACCTGACATCCCTGATAAGTCTTTTCTCAAGCACCGTTAATGTTTCAGGAAACTATGCTTTTGACGTAAACGATCAGACCCTCAAAGAATTTGGTCTTGACGATCCTGACGCTGTTATAACTATGACCATTAACGGCGAAAGCAAGTACTTTAAAATCTCGATTGTAGACGATAGCTATTGCGCGGTGATTTATGATGGCGCTACAATGATACGCAAAGTAACCAAAGATTCTTTTGCCTTTTTATCATTAACAACCGAAGATTTTTATAACAGTCAACCGTTTATGTACTCAATAAACGATTTATCGTCATTCGAGCTTATTGACGGTGAAGATAAGGTTAAATTTGATATCTCTTCAACCAAAGATGAAGAAGAAAACGTAACGTTTCATATTTTAGCAAACGGCACCGAAATCGTAGCGTCTGATTTCCAAACGTTCTATGCCGATTTCGTAGGTATTCAATGCAACGACTTTACTGTTGAGGAAACGTCCGACAAGCCTGTAAGCTCGATAATCTTTAACTTTAACAAAAATTCTTCTACAACGGTTAAATTTTATAAGATTTCCGAAACCGAATATCAGTACAGCATAGACGACGTGCATATGGGCAGAATAACGTCTTCGGCATATCGAAAAATGATTCGTAGCATAAAATCACAGGCAGAAACCGCCGAGACTGAATAAATTAAACCTGCTTGTAAAACAATAACTCAAAACTACCCGAAAAAGAGTTGTTCTCTTTTTCGGGTAGTGATTTTTTATAATGGTTATTGGAGGCGGAAATAGCAAATTCTTGCGATTTCCACGCCAAATCAAAGATTTGGCAACAAGTTTTCTTTGAAAACTTGACCATATCCATTGTCAATGATATTGCAAAACAACCAAATTATCAAGAATTTGGTTGTTTTAGAGCCGATATGTCGGCTCTTTGTGGAAATATAGAATATTTCCACTTTCAACAATCATTATAATGATTGTTGAAGACAAATATCACTCTCGTACCGCACGAATAAAACTGCCCAAGTGTTCTTAAGAACACTTGGGCTAAAAGTATCTTATTTAAAAATTATCTATTTAAATTACTTTGAGTAAACTTTCTTTACGCCAAAGCCAAATGCTACTACTGCGAGCATAACGATTACAGCATAAACAGCGGTAATATCGTTAGTAGCAGGAGCAGATGCAGAATCGTCCGCGTTGCTTGCGCTTAGCGGATCAGTAACAACATTGCCGTAGTTACCACAGATTATAAGCGTGGTGTTAGCCTTAACTGTCATTTCCTTAGCGGTAAGACTGCCGCTTACGATCTCGTAATCGGTACCTGCTACAGCAGCCTCAGCCTTTTTAGTTGCGGCAAGATTTTTTACTGCGCTCAGGGTAATAACACCCGAATTCACAGGAGCAGATACGCCCTCAACAGAAGCAGTAACCTTGTAAACGCTCCAATTTTTGAAAGTGCCATATGCTTCCTCATCAGCCTTAACGGTAATGGTAGTACCCTTGTCAAATGTGTACTCAACGTCTTCCTTACCTGTAGGATTGGTAATGTCTGCCTTTCTTATAGTAACGACAACCTTTTCTGACGCTGTTGGGCTGTCGGCTGCAAATGCCGTTACAGAAAAACAGCAAAGCAAAACAACACTAAGAACTAATGCGATTATCTTTTTCATTTTACAAACCTCCGTAAAATATATAAAATACAACTATACGGCTAATATTATAACCCATATTTTTCAAAAAGTAAAGCCTTTTTTTAAAAAAAATTATTTTTCTTGATACTACGCATTTTTTGTGGTAAACTTTATGAGATATATTATATAAGGAGTAATATTGTGACTTTAAAGGAAGAAATTAACAGACGGCGTACGTTTGCGATTATTTCGCATCCTGACGCAGGTAAAACAACCCTCACCGAAAAACTTTTGCTTTACGGAGGCGCTATTCAGACTGCAGGCTCGGTAAAAGGCAAAGCCACCGCAAAGCACGCTGTATCCGACTGGATGGAGCTTGAAAAACAACGCGGTATTTCCATCACCTCATCGGTAATGCAGTTTGAATATGAGGGATATTGCATAAATATTCTTGACACCCCAGGGCATCAGGACTTCTCGGAGGACACCTACCGCACGCTTATGGCGGCAGACAGCGTAGTAATGGTTATCGACGCGGCAAAGGGTATCGAGCCGCAGACAAGAAAACTGTTTAAGGTAACGGCTATGCGACACATACCGATTTTCACATTTATTAATAAGCTTGACCGCGAGGCTCGTGACCCGTTTGAGCTGCTTGACCAGCTTGAAAAAGAATTTGGCATAGGAACCTACCCTGTCAATTGGCCTATCGGTTGCGGCGCCGACTTTAAGGGAGTGTTCGACCGCGACCGCCGACAGATTATGACCTTTAACGAGTTCCACAGAGGTCAGGACAGATTGCAGGCTATCGAGTGTGACATCACCGATACTGAAAAGTTAGATGAGCTTATAGGCGAATACTCGCGCCGCGACCTTGTTGACCAGATAGAACTGCTTGACGGCGCAAGCTTTGACTTTGATATTGATAAAGTTCGTTGCGGTGAATTAACCCCTGTTTTCTTTGGCTCGGCGCTTACCAACTTTGGTGTAGAGCCGTTCCTCGAAAACTTTTTAAAAATGACAACGGCGCCCTTGGCTCGCAATACACGCGAGGGCGAGGTCGTGCCCGAAAGTGAAAACTTCTCGGCGTTTGTATTTAAAATTCAGGCTAATATGAACAAGGCGCATCGCGACCGTATGACCTTTATGCGTATATGCTCGGGTAAATTTGAGCGCGATAAAGAATATTATCACGTTCAGGGCAAAAAGAGTCTGCGACTTTCTCAGCCGCAGCAGCTTATGGCAGATAGCCGTCAGATTGTAAACGAAGCGTACGCGGGAGATATCATTGGTGTATTTGACCCTGGTATCTTTTCAATCGGCGACACGGTATGCGAATCAAAACACAAGGTGGAATTTGAGGGCATACCCACCTTTGCACCCGAACATTTTGCCGTTATTGAACACAAGGACAGTCTAAAACGCAAACAGTTTGTAAAGGGCGTCGAGCAGATAGCGCAAGAGGGCGCGATACAAATTTTCCACGAGCCCAACACAGGTATGGAACGTGTTATCGTAGGTGTCGTTGGCGTGCTGCAGTTTGAAGTGCTCGAACACCGACTCAAAAACGAATATAACGTTGACGTTATGCGTAGTAATCTGCCCTATCAGTTTATCCGTTGGATTGGCAACGAGGGTATCGACGTCAGCAAATTAAACCTCACCTCTGACACAAAATGGGTGCAGGACTTTAAGGGTAACAATCTGCTCGTTTTTACAAGCGAATGGAACATTAACTGGGCTCTTGAAAAAAATGACGGTCTTATTCTTGAAGACTTCAGTAAGAATTAAGGTGAATTTATGAACATAGCAGTAATAACAGGCGCATCCGCAGGACTTGGACTTGAATATGCCAAAGCGGTATACGAAACCCGCGCAGACCTTGACGAAATATGGGTAATTGCCCGCCGCGAAGACCGTCTGCAAGAATTACAAACACAACTTGGCAGCACGGTAATACCCGTAGCGTTTGACATAACCGACCCGCAGGCTGTTGAAAATTACGTCAATTTGTTAAAAGAAAAAAACGCTACCGTTAAACTGCTTATAAACAACGCAGGCTTTGGCAAGCTTAACAACTTTGAGGATATTTCCACACAGGAAAACGCGCGTATGGTGCGCCTTAACTGCGAGGCGCTTACCGTTATGACGTCAGTGACATTACCCTTTATGAACGAGCACAGCGAAATTATAAACTCTTGCTCGATAGCGTCCTTTGCGCCAAACACACGTATGGCGGTGTACTCGTCTACAAAAGCGTACGTTATGAGCCTATCACGAGCTTTACGACTTGAATTAAAGCCGCGCAAAATAAACGTACTCGCTGTTTGCCCAGGTCCTATGGATACCGAATTTTTAGGAATTGCAAATATTGAAAAGGGTGTAAGCCATACCTTTGATACCATGCCGCGCGTAAATCCGCGCATTATGGCGGTGAAATCACTTGCGGTGTCACGCAAGGGTCGAGCGGTTTATACCAACCTACTGTTTTACAAATTTTTCCGCTTAGTTGCAAAAATACTACCACATTCTCTCGTTATGAAAATGTGTGGAACCTAACATAAATGCACAATGCATAATGCACAATTCCCCCGATTGTTAAATTTAACAATCGGGGGAATTTATTATACCATATTAATATTTCTTATAAAGTGGACCGTAAGCTTGACAAGCGCGGTAGTCCTGACCCTCTTTATCCATACCGAATGCATTCCATGCAGCCGGACGATAGATTTGGTCTTCGGGTACGTTGTGCATACAAACAGGAATACGAAGCATTGAGCACATTGTAATAAGATCTGCGCCAATGTGACCATAGCTGATTGCGCCGTGGTTAGCGCCCCAGTTCATCATAACCTCATAAGCGGTCTTAAACGGTGAGCCCTCTTTACCGTCGCAACGAGGAGCAAACCAGGTGCAAGGCCATGTTGGGTTGGTGCGTTCCATAAGTGTGTCAGAAACATCGTCGGGTAGATTCACTGTCCAACCCTCAGCAATCTGAAGCACGGGACCGAGGCCCTTTACAAGATTAAGTCTTATCATTGTGCAAGGCATTTCAGCTTTTGTGGTATAGTGGCTTGAGAAACCGCCGCCACGGAAGTTATCAAAACCTGCTTCGCACCAAACGGTAGCGTCGGTCATCTTCTTAATATCTTCATCGGTAACCTCCCACCACTTCTTCATAACAGCATTGCCGTTTTCATCAGTGCATTCGCCGCAAGCATCAAGACAAGCAGCGCCAGAATTCAGAAGGTGGATAATACCGTTGATTCTGCCGCCTTACCCTCAAGCTTATAACCGGTTACACGCTCGGTAGCCTCGCCCGACCAGTATGTACGAACATCGGCAAAAATTTGTGCGCGGTGAGTAAGTAGTCGCATCATAAGCATACCCATACCGTTTAAAATATCATTTTCGGTAGCAAGTGTAAATGGTTCACGAGCGCCCTCGTAGTCAAATGTAGAAGAAAGTAATGCCTCTGGGTAGTCACAGTTTGGCCAATGGTCAGTCCACTGACGCTGACCTTGGAAACCGCCTGCAATAGCATTGTGACCAACTCTTTCCTCAATGAAAGCCTCCGGAAGATTGGGGTTGCCTGCCATAAGATCTTTTATAATGCAGTACATTTTAACAGTAAATTCCCACTGCTTTTCCTTTTCTTCGGGGGTAAACTTAATGCGGCGTTCGCACCCCAAGAATTCAACTGATTCAGGGTTATCGTCGCGACCCTCTTTGCAGTGCTCCTTGGTCCAAGCAAGAGCCTTTTGGTATTCTTCTTCGTTGTAGATTCCCTCTTCCATTCGTCGAAGAATTTCAACCTCGTCAACCGACTCAATACGCATACCAAAATATGCTTCCATCATATCCTGATCCATAATTGAACCTGCAATACCCATACACTGTGAGCCAATCTGCAAGTATGACTTGCCGCGCATTGTAGCAACTGCAACAGCCGCGCGACCAAAGCGCAAGAGTTTTTCCTTTACGTCTTCGGGAATTTCAGATACTTGGTCGCGGTCTTGCACTTCGTGACCGTAAATACCAAATGCGGGAAGACCCTTTTGAGCGTGACCTGCAAGAACTGCTGCAAGGTAAACAGCGCCAGGACGCTCAGTACCGTTAAAGCCCCAAACACCCTTAATTGTGTTGGGATCCATATCCATTGTTTCAGAGCCGTAGCACCAGCACGGTGTTACAGAAAGGGTGATATCTACGCCCTCTTTTTTAAACTTTTCAGCGCAAGCGGCAGCCTCTGGCACACGACCGATGCTTGTATCAGCCATAACAACCTTTACAGGATCACCGTTTGAATAGAAAAGGTTTTCCTCAAAAAGTTTTTTTGCGGCATTTGCCATAGCCATTACCTGTCCTTCAAGGCTTTCACGTAACTGCATAGGTCCTCTACGGCCGTCAACGACAGGACGAATACCAATTACGGGGTAGCCGCCTACGTATCTTGATTTGCTCATATTATTGCAACTCCTTGTTATAAAAATAATATTTTAGTATTATTTTATCATTGATTTTTTACATTTACTTGTCGTATAATGGAGAAAAGTATAACAATATTCACTTTAGGGGTAATGATATGAGCTTTTCCGCCTTTCACGAACAAAAATTTAGAGGTAGTTTTGATTTTCCGGTAGAGTTTCACTATGTAGAAAAAGGGCATCCAAAATACGAAATGCCTTTTCACTGGCATACCGAATTTGAATTTGTTCTTGTATTAGATGGTTGTTTTAAACTATCGCTTGACGGAAATGAAATTGCACTGAAAAAGGGTGATGTTGCGCTTATACCTGGCAACGTGGTACACGGTGGCAACCCTGAAAACTGTATTTATGAATGCATAGTGCTTGATATACCCTGTCTGCTCGGTGAAAACAAAGTATGTAAAAACCAGCTTTATGATATATTGAATTCCCGCTCTGCAACTATAAACAAATATTCAGCTGGTTGCAAAATAAATCGTCTTGCCGACGGTATGTTTGAAGCTATGGAAAAAGAGTATCTTGGATATGAGCTTACGGTAGAGGGTTTGTTATTGCAAATATTGGGTGAATTAATAAAAGATAATTGCTATTCTAATGTTCAAGATACTGCAAATTATTCAAAACGAACATATCAACTAAAGAAAGCGTTAGAGTTTATACATACAAACTTTAATCGCACAATAACACTTTCCGAACTTGCAGACGAGTCGGGAATGTCGCCTAAATATTTCTGCCGATTTTTTAAAGAAATGGTAAATCGCACACCAATAGATTACCTTAATTTTTACCGAATTGAGCGTGCGTGTCAAGTGATTGCTCAGGGGGACAAAAGTATAACCGAAATTGCTCTTGACTGTGGATTCGGAGATCTTTCTTATTTTATAAAAACCTTTAAAAAGCATAAAGGAATATCGCCCAAACAATATCAAAAATCTATAAAATAACAAAACAGCCCATATAATAAAGTATCATATAGGCTGTAGCGTTATCTTTTTCCAAATGTATATACCTTCATTATAACAAAGGTTATAGGACCGCCCATCATAGCGGCAAGCACGGTACCCCAAAATTGCGGCAATTTCAAGGTGTTTATTGTTATGAAGGTAACTAAAAAATAAATTATAAAATTTGGTATATAGGATATACCGTATCGTATATATCGATTGAGAGCAGGTGGTTTTTTGAATATAAAACGACTGCTTAAAAAGAATCCTATCGTAAGGGCTGTAAAATAACCCACCACCGCCGCAACATTTTCCTGCATAACGAAATGATAAATCCAAGAAAAGAAAGCATCGTTAAAAGTATTTATAACTCCTAAAGCGCAAAAACATATAAATTTTTTACTTACAAAGGTTCTCTTTAACTTTAAAAATATTTCACGAATGGCGGTCACCCCCATTTTGCATTACTTAATCATCCGAATATAGTATAACAAGATTACATAAAAAAAGCAAGATTATGTTGACTTTATCGAGCCTTTGCGATAAAATTAACAGGCAGTTAATATTTGCCCGTATAGTTCAACGGATAGAATAAGGTCCTCCTAAGACTTAGATGTGCGTTCGATTCGCGCTACGGGTGCCAAAAAGCTCGTGACTAAATTTAGTCACGAGCTTTTTTATTTTGTATATTTGTCTGTTCGCTTTAAAATTTTTATCATTGGATATATTACCAAAGACCCTAACACAAGGTTGCCTATACATTGGGTTACATCAAACGGAAGACCTGCTATAATCCACGCAATAGTTCCTTTAAAATCCAGCCCTGTTATCAGCGCCTGTGCAGGCGCATACAACACACCAAAGGACAAAAAGCCGTGTAATGTGCACACTGCTACATATAAAACGTTTTTTACTTTTTCAGAAAGGCTTTTCGGTATAAGCATAATGCCTACCCACAAAAGCGACCATATGTATATCTTTGGTATCCACCAGAGTGAAATTCCCTCCACAAAGCCCGACACTATCCAATATACAAAAATCGGCAAGAGTGCATATTTGCGATAAACAACCGTTGTCACTACTATGAACACACCTACAAAATGGACGTTGGGCAGCCACTCCATAGCAAAGTCCCCTACGCACATCAGCGCGGCAAGTAACGCAAGCAAAACAATATCTTTGAGTTTTAGTTTCATTTTTCCGCCTTAAAGGTATATGCTTCGCCCGATTTGATTTCGGTTTCGTCAACTCCGCTCATAGCATACTCACCGTTTACGTAAAATGCCCAATACATGCCGTCTTTTTCAAAATCAAGCGTGATACCGTTTACGGTTTTTACATAAAGTCCGTAAGCGCCGTCCTCTCCCGCGATAAGCCCTGTATCCAAAAGCGCATCACCAACGGTGGTTTTGTCGGTACTTACCTGAAACTTCGTTTCCCTGCCGCTTGCGTCAACAACAGTAAATTCAAACTGCGTTGCGCCCGAGCCGAGTACCTTAACCTCGGTTTGTGAGTCGGCATTTGTTACTGCCGATGATACGAGGTCATTTGCTGTGTTATCGTTACAACCTACCGTAAACAGTGCCATAGCCGCAATAAGCACGATACAGAAAGCCGACGACAACAATTTAGTAAATTGTGTCTTTTTCATAATCTGTATTCTCCTAAAATTTTTATTTTTCCCTTTTTGGTCGGCTCTCGCAACCTTTTAAAAAGGCATTTGTCTGAAAAATGTTTCGACTGCGGCACGCTTATGTTTCGCCTTCTCAAAAAACTTTAATGGCTTGTCCTCCCTTTGCGGCAGAGAGTAGAAACACAGCTCAAAATGTGCCTCACGGCGACGGGCTCGTACAGGAATTTCACCTGTTTCCTTTTCAAACAAGATTATTTTACTTCATCTTAATAAAAAATTCAACTGTTTTACAGTTTACTTTTAAGATTTTATATGTTAGAATATGGCAAGGATGAGGATGTAAAATATGAATTTTAAGAATTTAAAACCAAAAATCAAATATTGGGTAAAGACGGTGTTGGAGTTTATTCTTAATCCCCGTTTACTTTTATGCTTCGGACTTGCGTGGCTTATAACAAACGGCTGGGCTTATATCACCACGGCTATCGCTGTGTGGTTGAATATCGGTTGGCTTGGCGCTGTGGCAGGCGGATATCTTGCGGCGCTGTGGATACCCTTTACCCCCGAAAAAATAATCACCGTAATTATAGCAATATTTTTACTAAAGCTTTTATTTCCAAAAGACAAAAAAACCCTCGAAAAACTGCACAATATGAAAGAAAAAGCAAAGACAGAAATAAAAAAACTTAAACTCAAACATAAAGAGAAAAAAGACCTTCGGAACAAATAATCCCGAAGGTCTTTGGTTTTTATACCTTATTTCTTTTTACTGAATATTTTATTAAGCACAACCGTGATAATAATAATTACACCTATAACGATAAATATTGCAATCATACCCGAAAGCATATATTTAAGATTATCAACAAATGCCATTGGGTTAAAGGTGCTGAATATGCTAAGCAAGTTATTAAACATAATACGTTACCTCCCGATTACATAAAGAAGCTGAGAATAAGACCGCCCGCTATAACAGACGCAATCTGACCCGATACGTTTACACCGATAGACTGCATCAGTAAGAAGTTTTGCGGATCTTCCTTAAGTCCCATTTTATGAACAACTCGGCCTGACATTGGGAATGCCGAAATGCCCGCAGCGCCAATCATTGGGTTGATTTTCTTATCCTGAGGTAAGAAAAGGTTTACAAGCTTTGCAAACAGAACGCCGCCTGCCGTATCGAAAATAAAGGCAAAAAGACCTAGACCTAAGATAAGCAAGGTGTTGAAGTTGAGGAATTTTGAAGCTTCCATCTGACAAGCGATTGTGATACCAAGGAATATGGTAATAAGGTTTGCAAGCACCTTTTGCGCAGTTTCCGAAAGTGAATTAAGCACACCACATTCACGGATGAGGTTACCGAACATAAGGAAGCCTATAAGCGAAACCGATTCGGGAGCTACCACACCTGCAACAACCGTAATAACTATTGGGAACAAAATCTTTGTAAGACGTGAAACCTCTTTTGGCTGATAAGGCATTCTGATAAGGCGTTCCTTCTTGGTGGTAAGAGCCTTGATAACAGGGGGCTGAATAATAGGCACAAGCGCCATATAGGAATATGCCGCAACCATTATAGCGCCTGTAATATCACTGTCGGCGCCCAAAAGCTTGTTAGCAACAACAATCGCCGTCGGACCGTCAGCCGCGCCGATAATACCGATAGATGCAGCCTCGGGTGTTGTAAAGAACATAGACGCCAGACAGAAGGTAAAGAATATACCAAACTGCGCCGCCGCGCCGAAAATCATAAGCTTTGGATTGGTAAGCAGCGGACCGAAGTCAATCATCGCGCCGATACCGATAAACAAAATCAGCGGAAACAGCTCATTGGCTATACCTGCATTAAAAAGTGTGGTTAAAGCGCCTTCGGCTATAACCTCGCCCGTTTCAGTAAAACGGGTTATTGCGCCAGATGAAGGAATGTTAACCAAAATGGTACCAAATCCCATCGGCAATAAAAGTGTGGGCTCCATATCATGACGGATAGCAAGATATATAAGCACGCCGCCGATTGCCCACATTACGAGATACTTCCAACCGCCTGCCGCAGCAAATGCCGAGAGGTTTTCAACAAGGAAGCTGAGTTCTTTAAGGGTTTCCATTAAAAAATCCATATTTAATGTCCTTTCACTGTTTTTTAGGGATAAAAAAGACTCTTACTGCATAACAAAATGCAGTAAAAGTCTCGTTACAAAACAAAGGTGTTTCGGGCAAAGACCGGAATTTCTTCGTGATGACGACCTCTGCCACAGCATAGCGCTGCATACTACTCCCTTTCACCAATATCTATTTTATGAAATTCCAACCAAAAGTCAAGAACAATTTTCAGAATGACATCCATTGTTAATCTTTTTGTTGGGCAGTGTCTGTATTCGCATCTACAGCTTCATCTTCAATTTCAGGCTTTGATTCATCAACAACTTGGGTTTCAAAATCAGAAGTATCCTCGGCAAAATCATTTAAAATAAAATCATTGTCTGCTATGGATACAAAATCCTCCTCATAACCGTCGTTTTTACTTGATGCAATTTTTATAATAAGTATTACTGCAACTGCAATAAGAATTACCGCCGCCAAAACGATAATCAGAAATACTATCTTACCCGTCTTGTTCATATTTGTAAACCACGCAAAAGCGCCGTTTTTTTCTTCTGTGGGTACCTCCGTATTGGCACTCACAAGCGCCGCATCAAAATCAGCCGCGCGCTGTAGTGTACCCTCTACAGTATCAAAACGGTAATAAGCCGTTGTTCCACCCACGTAACAATTAAGCACATAAAACTCTTTAAGGCTTTCGTCTTCATATGTTATTGCGTCAATCTCGGTGCCGTCGATGCTGAACTTTGAAAGTATAAAGCCTTGCGGCATTGTGCCATAGTCACCCAAGTCTTCCACAATATACATTTTACCGTTTGCATTTATGTATACAAGCTTTGTAAAATTGTCTTCTTCATCACGGCTGTAAAAAGCGCCGTTTTCACCGTTTGCATCCACAAGCCAACATAGCTGATATTTGCCTGCATCATCATTAAGCACTGTAATTTCAGATTCTTTGCGTGTAGCAGTACCCTGTGTAAAGCCTGCGGGAATTGCAATATTTGTAAAGTCGTTAACAATAGTATAGTCTGTGTTATTTATTATAACAAGCAATGGGTTGGCGTCACGCTCGGCTTGTTCAGCATCGGCAGTTTCCTGTTCGGTCATACGCTTGATATTTATAGTGTATGATTTTTTTGTACCGTCTTGCGCGGTTACTGTAAGCACTCGCTGGTTATCACCGATATTAAGTCCAAATGTTCCGCCGCCTACATAGGTTGATTTTCCGTCTGCCACAGAGCCTGTGATGGTAATGGAGTCAACGCTGTATTTTACGGTGGCGGTATAATTTGTTGTATTAGCATTAAATGCGGGTGATAATGAGCCGCTGCTTAACTTAATAGAAGCAAGATTTGCGTTTGATGAGGGCTTTGGAGTAACAACGGTTACCGCAGCAGAAGCAGCAGAATAGTCATTGTCAGGTCTGCTGGCATCCGTTGATGATACTGTTATATTAGAATTTCCTGCTGCAATTGCCGTAAAAATTATCGTATACGAACCTGATTTGCTTTGCCCTGAAAAATTAAGATCTACAAAGCTTATTCTTCCGTTTGACACTTTTAAACCATTTGTAGCATCATCAATTCCTTTTATTGTTTTATATTCTAAAACACTTGAGTTGTAATCAACGGTTGTTGATACACCTTCTAATATTGAGTCACCATTGTACTTAATATGTATACTAACCTCTTGACCAACTTCAAAATTTCCGCCACTGACAGTTACACTCGCTGCAGAAACATTTAATGTAACAAGAGAAATCAAAAAAACCGTTACAATCACATATGATAATAATTTTTTCATTTTTACACCTCTTAATCTATAGATTCTAATCCTACTATATGACGCTTAACCAACACCAAATCGGATATATTTATAGACCCACTGCCATTTACATCAGCCGCAGAAGCCGTGTTGCCCGCAAGTGTTTCCAGCCCTACTATATGCCTTTTTATTGCAACAAGATCTGCAATATTTATAGTTCCGCTACCATTAACATCACCCTTTTTAATCACAGGCTCGGGTTCGGGCGTTGGTGTGGGGGTGGGTGTTGGTATTACAGCATTTGGGTCATCGTATATATACTTGAGTGTCATTGCGTTTTTAGCATATGCAAGTCCACTACCTACTATATCTTCACCGCTTGCAGCAAAATTAAAGAAATTGTAATAGCCCTCATAGCCTGGATAGGTTCCCGAAATAAGACCCGAAGTTCCTGCCGCGCCCTGTTCTACAATTATTGTAGCCGCAAGCACGTACGGGCTTACTCCACTTAAACGAGCCGCCTCCATTATATCGTCAAGATACGCATCGGCATTACCGTCATATCCATTTTCTAAAAACGTTGATTTGACCACTGTTTTTAATGCATCTTTTGTTTGAGCTTCTTCGTTGTATGATTGTTTTGCAAAAGCAAAAATTTTTTCATCATTTAACGAATTTCTTGGGTCCATAAAATATTCAATGGCCGCACACGAGGCATATGTCCAACGCGTTTCAAGTGTTGTCCATTTACCCGACGCATCATCGTATGCCCTCATATCACGCCACTCATTACCGCCGTATGTAAACTCTACCCATTTGCGCGTGTTTTTTACATCTGACACACCATACTGAGCTTCAACCGCTTCTTTAAACGTTAAGTCAACGTCGTGCGCTATAAATTTCCAATTTGGATATGTTGCATGAAGAGTTCTAAGCAAATATCTGTAATCGTCAGGAAAACCCTCCAAAGTTTTTTCAAACTCAACGTCGGTTACCGGAACTTCTACTACCGGTTGAGATTGTTCGCCAAGCGTATTTGGTTTTACACATGGATTTTCAGGTAAATCCCTATATACGGGAATTTTAAATTCTATAACCGCATCCTTATTTACAATAGCCACGCCGTTTTCATCAGCAAATGCCTTGCGCAAAATTTTACCGTTTGTCCAAGCATCGTAAAGCGCGCTTGCATATTGATGATACCATTTTTTGTTAACTACATTAAAATCTTTGTAATAATACGTATCTTGACCTATGCTTATATAACCATCAGCATATTTTTGCGCACCGCGAATTATCGCTTTTCTTCGACTATTCCATGGGTCATATTCATAAACATACTCACCATAAACATAACCCTCTATATCATTATATTTAATTTTATACCATATTGTTGTATTACCAACCTTATCCCCATCTGTCTTGTCAATTACAATAACCTCTGCATTACTAATACTGCCAACTATTGTTGATTTCGTATTCGCTTCGCTTCTTACATTTATATTAGTTCCTTGTATGTATGCAGTATCGTTCTCAGCCGATGCAGTAATAGTTATGCAACCAATTAATATAATAATGCTTAACCATAAACCTGTTAATCTTTTTAACATTTGCATTCTCGTTTTCACTCCAAACGGATAACATCCCATTTTAATACATTCTCATTATATATTTTATGTCGTATTATGTCAATCCAAAAATAAATGGCAGAGGTTACAGAAATTGTAATCCCTGCCATTTTTAATTATCTGATTTTACGCGCTTCAATATAAAACCGTTTATCGTCGGCGTGTCCCATAGAAAAGGTTTTTCTCGGCAACGAGCCGTCAGAATTCACCGCATCAAAAAGCTCGCTTTTTTGCATTCCGTCAAAGATAAATCCCACCGCATTGTCGCGAGTTGCCAACTTTTTAAGCGACTCCTCGCCGTGAATATAGTCGATTTCTGCGTCGGGATGATTTTTTACATATTCGTCAAGAAATGTCTGTAGCGTTCCGACAGCTAATTTTGCTGTCGGATTTACACCAATTTCTTTTACCGTATCACCGTAAACACAGGTGAATTTTTGATCTCCCTCGCCCACAGTCTTTACAAACTCGTCAATCAACGCTTCCGGCTCTACGCCAAATACCACGCGGTAAATAGGTTCAAATTCGAGCGCGGTGTCGTGTATATTTACAATTTCGGTAAGCGCATAGCGAGAGGCTTCGGTCGGATTTTGATTATAACATTCTTTTGCTGTAGCAAGTGAATGATTTCCGTCTCCCACGCAAAATAAAAATCCGTCATTATTTTCTTTTAAGTCTTGGAGTATAGACGACACCTTATGCTTGGCATCGTCATTTAAAAGATAGCCCTTTATGCTACCCGCATTACACATAAGCGTAAAGTCGTATACCTTTTTAAAATTGTCGATATTGGTTTTAAGATATGAAAAAATCTCGTCCTTTGCGTCATCAAAAAGCAGCATAACATGTGGCAGCTCAAGTGGAGCGTTTTTGCGTATTTCTACACGGGGAGGAATACGTGACAGCACAGTCTGCTCGGTAGCGCGAATTTCGGCATCGGTACCCGAACGGTAATCGTAGCACTCAAGGTCAATTTTACCCACAATTCCGCGTCGGCACTTGCCGTCAGATTGAATACGCTCTACGTAAACCAGACTGTCGGGATACGTGTTAAAAATATCGCCGCTAATATAATCGGTCATAGTTTTATTTATTTTTTCTATTTGTTTGCTGTTGTCATTTGACAAATAAACCTCGGGCAAAACAACATTTAAAGCGCTGGGGTCGTCGCCTGCTGCAGATTTTACCCTTTCCCAATATTCAGGCTCTGAGGTGTATTGGTCGCAGGCTATTACCGCCCAGCTTTCAAAATTTTCTTTTGGCAGAAGAATATCCGCCGCAGAAAAAGAGTGATTACATTTCATTCTTGATACCTCTTTAATAATATGAAAACTCGATTGAATCAATATGGTCTTCGGCGGTATCGACATAAATTGTAATACCGCTTCTGCGGTCACTTTCGCTTATAAACCAATCAAGATAATACTTGTTTTCAGACACACAGTAAAAATGTGACGGTGAGCCAAGTCGCTCAATAATATCGGTTATTGCCGAAACGTTATTTACACCGTTAACAAAAAATTGTCCGTATTCAGCGTTTGCATCAATAATGTTTTCTTTGATTATAAATTTAACTATCGGACACTTTTTAAGTGCTGTTGAAGATTTTTTATTATTATAAAAAACTGCGGTTATTTTCTTGTCGTACTCATTTACAAATTCTACAGTTATTGATTTACCTGCTAAAATTTGTGAATCTTCGTTATATTCTTCTGAGGATAAAAGAGTCCAGCCCTCTTTAGTCATTTCTTTATAAGATGAAGGTACCGTTATTGCACTACCAACATAGGTAATTTTGTATTCAAAATCTTCACCCAGATAAATATCTGCATAATTTTCTTCGTCATAAAGACTTATATCAAAATAGGTAGGCATTACGCTGTCGTCTGATTTTATTTCGGGGATTTTTATCTGATTTTCGGTCTTGTCAGCAGTCGCAATCGGCTCTTTCACGGCAGATGATTTGCCGTAGTTGTCGTCAAACTTTTCGCAAGCTGCAAGGCTTATTAAACTCGCACAGCACAGCAATAAACATAATATCTTTTTCATTGTATACCTCCTAAGTCAATCCAATAATTTTACGTCGTTTAAAATAGCGTTTTTAAGCTCCTCTGTCGACGAAAATTTGCGTTCTTCTCTTACAAACCGAAGCAGTTCGGTTTTCATTTCTTTACTGTAAATATCGCCCGAAAAATCCTTGATAAACGTTTCGCATCCCACCGTATAAGTCTGATAAGTAGGTCGGATACCGACATTTGTGACGGCCTTATATTCTTTTCCGTCTACCATAACGCGCGAAACGTATACGCCGCGCTTTGCTTTTACTAACTTTTCGGGATAAATCTGGTTAGCCGTAGGAAAGCCTAAGGTTCTACCGCGGGCATCACCGTGCAAAACAGGTTGGGTGAAACTGAATCCACCGTAAATCTGTGAAGCGGCTTCCTCCATTTTTCCTTCACGGATAAGATTTCTTATGTTGGTGGAAGAAACCGTAATGCCGTCTTTTTTAACGGGCGGAACACAGATAAATTCTATACCGTTATTTTTGCAAAATTCAGCGAGCAACTTTGTATCGCCCTCTGCGCCACAGCCAAATCTGTAGTTAAAACCGCATACTATCCTCGACGGATTGTATTTTTGTTTTAAAATGCGCAGATAACAGTCGGCCTTTACGTCTTTAACCTCGTTAAAGTTTTGCATCTCTACCTGTGTTATGCCAAGTTGCTTTATGCGTTTTGCTCGTTCTTCTGGCAAAATCAGTAATTGCGGATCACCTGTCAAAATACTTTTGGGCGGTATATCAAACGTAACTGCAACGCCGAAAAAGCCATCCGCTTTTTCTATTACGGCGCGGTGACCTGAGTGCAAACCGTCAAACGTACCGAGAACAATTGCAGTATTCATTTTTTACACCTGCCTATCTACCAAACATACAATTTTTAAAACATTTTCTTTTGTATCTGAAATACCCAGTCCTAAAAACTTTTCGCCAAAATATACGCGATAAACGGTATTATCTGTAAATTCGCTTAGTTTTATCCTGTCAAGGCTGAGCGCGCCGCCGTTGCAAAAACGCACAGCCTGCTTTTCGCTGACGGTAACCTTTGGCATATATTCTACCACCGTATCGCACGGCAGAATATAATCGCCTATATTTTCGGGTGTGAGGTCGTCAAAGCACACGCACTTTGCAATATCAAAGCCTGCTGTTTTGGTGCGAATGAGCCTCGTAAGCGTTGCCCCGCAGCCAAGAGCCTCGCCTATATCGCGGCAAAGCGAACGGATATAGGTTCCCTTTGAAACGGTGGTATCTATATCAAATTCAAACGTGTCGCTTATAGGTGAAGTTTGCGAAAGCGAAAAAACCTCTATCTCACGGGCAGGTATTTCTACCGATTCTCCTCGGCGGGCAAGCTCGTACATACGAACACCGTTTTGCTTTATTGCGCTGAACATTGGGGGCGTCTGCATTTGTTTGCCTATAAACATTTTTAAGACAGCCTCTAAATCAATATTACCGTCAACTGTTGATTGCGACAGCACGTTTCCCGTAATATCACAGGTATCTGTGGTAATGCCAAGCTTTATCGTAGCGGAATAACTTTTATCGGCATCTATAAGATACTGCGACAAAACGGTCGCTCTGCCTATAAGTATGGGCAAAACGCCTGTAGCCATAGGGTCAAGCGTACCCGTATGACCTACGCGCTTTTCGCCCGTTAATTTTTTTATACGCGCAACCGCGCCGAAAGAGGTGATACCCTCGGGCTTATTCAGCAGCAGAAGTCCAAGCATGCTTTTCCTCCATTTGCTGTTTTATAGCGTCTAAAATTTTTACCTTTACATCATCTAAGCTACCGCAAAGTGTGACCGCCGCCGCATTTTTATGGCCGCCACCGCCAAGCTTTTTACATATTTCGGATGCATTAAGCGGGTCATAGGTACGAAGCGACGCTTTATAGGTATCACTTCCCGTTTGCTTAATAGTGACACCCGCAATAACACCCTCTACACTGCGTGAAATTTCTGTTATTCCCTCAAGGTCAGGACCGCTGCAGCCTGTTTTTTCCTGCATTGCGGCGGTGATAGTCAGAATCATACATTTATCGTTAAAATGATATTCCGCAGTATCAAGCACCATACGCTCAAGGGTTAACAAATCCTTGCTTTTGGTATCAAACATTACCTTATTTATAACGTCGGCTTCAATATTGTAATCATACAAAGCCGCCGCTATTTTATGTGTTTTAGCCGTAACACACGAATATTTAAAACAGCCTGTGTCGGTAGCGAGGCCCGTGTAAAGCGCTTTTGCTATTGTGTCATTAAATTTAATCTTTAATGCCGACAGCAATTCATATATTATTTCACAGGTGGCTGCGGCATCTGCATCAAGATACAAATTCTTGGCATATCGCGCATTGGATACGTGATGGTCGATATTAAGGTCGACCGTATCGCCAAAATCCTCCTGAAGCGCGCCAAGCAGACGCTTATCTGCAACGTCAACAGCAATTACCACCGCATTTTCACGGCTTACATGGTCGGTATCGCACAAAAAATATGCGAATTTTTGCGGTATCACATCAGGACAGATCACCTCTACTCGCTTACCCAACTGCTTAAGTCCGTAGTATAGCGCGTATCCTGCGCCCAGGGTATCGCCGTCGGGTGATGCGTGTGTCAGAATAATATAGTTACTGTTCTTTTTCAAGAATTTTACTGTATCCTTTAATGTAAAATCAATACAATTCATATATGTGTCACTTCCTTTCGTGACGTTTTTTAACTTTTATTTGTCAAAAGATTCGATAATCTTTGAAATATGAGCGCTGTTTTCGATTGAGTTGTCAGCAATAAAACGAAGCTCAGGCACCTTGCGCAGTTTTAGTCGGCTACCAAGTTCGCGACGGATATAGCCCGCCGCGCTCTTGTTGAGTGCCTTTACCGATTCCTCGGTTTTTTCGCTGCCCTCTATAGCGCTTACATAAACTGTAGCGTAAGACATATCGCCCGAAACGTCAAGCTTTACGATACTGAGCATTTTACTGACTCTCGGGTCCTTTACCTCGCGCAAAAGCTCGGACAGGCAAAGTCTTATATCGCTTGTTACTCGGTTAATTTTAAATCCTGCCATCAGTCCTTGTATTCCTCCATAATAAAGGCTTCAAATACATCGCCCTCTTTAATATCGGCAAATTTTTCAAGACCTATACCGCATTCATAACCCTGTGCTACCTCTTTTACGTCGTCCTTAAAGCGACGAAGCGATTTAATAGCATCCTCGCTGATAACTATGCCATCACGAACAACACGAATCTGACAAGCGCGGGTTACCTTACCGTTGGTAACGTGACAACCTGCAATGGTACCAACATTAGAAATCTTATAGGTATCACGCACTTCAACTGTACCAAGGATATTTTCGCGGAATTTGGGCGCGAGCATACCCTTCATAGCGGCTTCAATTTCTTCAATAGCTTCGTAAATTACGCGGTAGGTGCGAACATCTACGCCATCACGCTCGGCGGTAGCCTTTGCAACTGCATCGGGACGAACGTTAAAGCCTACGACAATTGCGCCCGAAGCCTGAGCGAGCATTATATCGGACTCGTTGATAGCGCCAACGCCACCATGGATAACGCTTACCTTAACCTCTTCGTTAGAAAGCTTTACGAGGCTGTCCTTAACTGCCTCTACGCTACCCTGAACGTCTGCCTTAACGATAATGTTAAGCTCTTTAAGGTCGCCGTCGCTGAGTTGACTAAAGAGGTTATCAAGCGTAACCTTTTCTTTGGCGCTAAACATTTCATTTTTAATCTTTTCTTTACGCTGTTCAACAAGCTCACGCGCAAGACGCTCGTCAGAAACGGCGTCAAAGCCGTCGCCTGCGTCAGGTGTTTCGGCAAGACCTGTGATTTCTACAGGAACAGACGGACCTGCAGTCTTTACCACCTTGCCGTTTTCGTCGGTCATTTGGCGAACACGGCCAACAGCCGTACCCGCAACGATTATATCACCCGCGTTAAGAGTGCCGTTTTGCACAAGCAATGTAGCAACAGGACCGCGGCCCTTGTCAAGACGCGCCTCAATAACAACACCCTTGGCTCTGCGGTCAGGGTTAGCCTTAAGCTCAAGCATTTCGGCTACAAGCAGAACGTTTTCAAGCAGATTATCAATGCCGTCATGTGTCTTTGCAGAAACGGGAACGCAGATAATATCGCCGCCCCATTCCTCAGGAACGAGTGAATGCTCGGTAAGCTGCTGCATAATACGGTCGGGGTTTGCCTCGGGTTTATCCATCTTGTTTATAGCGACAATTATCTGTACCTCGGCAGCCTTTGCGTGATTTATAGCCTCGATTGTTTGAGGCATAATACCGTCGTCGGCAGCAACTACCAATATCGCAATATCGGTAGCCATGGCGCCGCGCTGACGCATAGCGGTAAACGCCGCGTGTCCGGGGGTGTCAAGGAAGGTAATATCCTGACCCTTGCACTTTACGCGGTAAGCGCCTATATGCTGTGTAATACCGCCCGCCTCAGTATCGGTAACGGCAGTATCGCGGATAGCATCGAGCAATGAAGTTTTACCGTGGTCAACGTGTCCCATTACAACTACAACAGGGCTACGTGGTTTAAGGTCTTCTGCTGAGTCCTCGGTAACGTCCATAATCTTTTCTTCTATAGTTACAACAACCTGACGCTCAATCTTTGCGCCCATTTCGGTAACAACGATTTCTGCGGTATCATAGTCGATTACCTGATTAACGGTAGCCATCATACCAAGCTTCATTAACTCTTTTATAACCTCTGCCGCAGTCTTTTTCATAGCAGCGGCAAGCTCACCTACAGTAATTTCGTCGCCAACCGTTACGGTGATAGGCGTTTTCTTTATGCGCTCAAGCTGCATACGGCGCAGTTTGTCTGCCTCGGTTTCTCTCTTTGCGCCCTGAGGACGTTTATAATCCTGAGATTTCTGCTTAATTTTCTGTTTACGAGAGTAGTTGTCGCGCATAGAGTTTGCAGGCGCGATGTTCTCGTACTTTTCATTATACTTGTCGATATTAACGTTAGAAGTACGCATATCAACATTGCGAAGCTGCGCGGGACCGCGGTTGGGCGCTTCGCCACCCTTTTTCTCCTTTTTAGGCGGCGCAACTAATGGACCGTCGTAAGGCTTTGTCTCTTTCTTTTCAGGGGCCTTCTTTGCCTCTTCCTTCTTAGGCTGTTCTTTTTTTGGTTCAGCCTTTTTATTTTCGGGCTTGGTTTCCTTTTTAGGCTCGGCTTTTTTGGTTTCAGCCTTTTTGGTTTCGGTCTTCTTTTCGGGCTTTGCTTCCGTCTTGGGCTCTGCCTTTTGTTCGGGCGCTTTGCCCTCAGCAGCGGCAGCTGCAGCCTTTAACTGCTCTAAGATAGCCATCTGCTCGGCAAGCTTTCTGTCTTTTTCGTCCTGCTTTTTCTTGGCTTGAGCAGCGCGTGTTTCGGCGCCCATGGCAAAATAATCGTCAAAGCTTTTTACCGCATTTTTCTTTGTAAGCGCATCAAAAACAAGAGCTATCTCATTTTCAATAAGCACGGTTGAAGACTTTTTCTCTTCGCCTGTGAGTGAAGTTACGAGCGCAATAAGCTCCTTTGATGGCATATTAAAATCTTTGGCTAAATCACTAATTTTATATCTACTTATCATTTAAGTTCCTCCCTACGTTGATTGCCGACAGTAAACCTTGTGAAAACGAAGCGTCGTTAACCGAAATTATTCCGCATCGGCGCCCTATGGCGTGTGACACCGTTTCCATATTGTATTCGTCCAAAACCATGCATTGTGTTTTGGATTTATCGCTGTAAAACAAAACCTCTTTTTTGCTTTTTGGCGACACATCGTTTGCTATCAGCACTAATTTGCTTTTATTTTGCAAAAGCGTATTTTTTACGGAATCAAATCCGTAAGAGAGCTTGCCTGCCTTTGCGGCAAAGCCGAGCAGGCTTAACACCTTGTCAGTCAAGGTTGTCACACTCCCCTGCTAAACGCGAATATATTTCACGGTCTACCGAGGTAGAAAAGGTGTGCGCTAAAGCATTTGTTTTTTCGGCTTTTTTAAGGCATTCGCCGCTTTTACAAATATATGCGCCACGGCCTGAAAGTTTATTTGTTTTATCAATAAGAATTTCTCCGCTTGGTGTCTTTACTATTCGGTACAGCTCTGCCTTCGGCTTCATTTCGCGGCAGCCGACACACATTCTGAGCGGTATCTTTTTTACAGCCACATCAAAATCTCCCTTCGGTATATGTGTTGCGTAATATATTATTCACCAAAAAATCCGCTTTCGGGATGAATATCAATTTTCCAGCCTGTAAGCTTTGCGGCAAGGCGAACGTTCTGACCCTTGTTACCAATAGCGAGCGAGAGCTGTGATTCGGGAACGCGCACAACGCAAACCTTGGGATCTGCGCTCTGGATTGTTACCGACACAACCTTTGCAGGTGATAATGCTTCACTGATAAATTCTACGGGGTCTTCGCTGTATTTCACAATGTCGATCTTTTCGCCCGCAAGCTCCTCAACGATCTTGTTTACACGAGCGCCGCGCTGACCGATACATGCGCCTATAGCGTCAATCTCGGTATTTTCACACCATACTGCCATTTTGGTGCGTGAGCCCGCCTGACGTGAAATTGATTTGATTTCGATAGTGCCGTCAAATATTTCAGGCACCTCGGTCTCAAACAAACGCTTTACAAGACCCGGATGTGTGCGGGAAAGCATTATACGTGGTCCGCGATCGGTTTCTTTAACGTCAACAACATAAACCTTAATGTGCTGACCCTCGAAGATTTCCTCATCGGGAACCTGCTCGGCACGGGGCAGTACTGCCTCGTTATGACCGATTTCAACAACTGCGTTGCCGCTTTTTGGGTCAACTCGCTTAACAAGAGCCGTTACAACCTCACGGTTATGACTCTGGAACTCGGCGAGCGCCTGACCGCGTTCCGCCTCCTTAACACCCTGACGGAAGTTGTTTTTAGAGTTTTGCGCCACAATTCTGCCAAACTTTTTGGGGTCGAGCTTTATGTCTACAAAACCGTTTTCAACCGATTTTGCATCAATCGCCATAGCATCCTCGCGACTTATTTGTGTGTAGGGGTTTTCAACCTCGTCTACGATTTCCTTGCGCGCTGTAACCGAGAAAATCTCATTTTCAACGTCAATAACGCAAGATACAATGTCGTTGCCGCCAAAGTCTTTTCGCGCAGCTACTGTGATTGCCTCTGAAATTTTGTCGGCAATAAACTCGCAGGGAATTCCTCTTTCCTGCTCCATAAGCTTAAGCGCCTCAAAAAATTCTTTGTTGCTTTTCTTTTCCTTTGCTGTCATTTTTACTCGTGCCATTTTGTAATTACCTCTATCCTTGTTATATTTTAAAATGCTTCTGCAATAAATACTTTTGAATAACTGCCTTTAAGTAAAGTCAATTCACCGTTTTCGGTATCAAGCACTATGTCACCGTTATAGCTTTTGAGTGTACCTGTAAACTCTTTTTTACCGTCAATTGCTTTAAAGAGCTTTACCGTAACCTCTTTACCTATTCCGTACTCAAAATGATGCGGACGGCTAAGCTCACGCTCTGTACCCGGTGAACACACCTCAAGATAATAAGAGCCGTCAATGGGGTCGGCCTCATCAATTACGGGGTCAATCGCGTGCGATACGTCGGTGCAGTCGTTAATACTGATACCCTCGGGCTTGTCGATAAAAATGCGTAAATAGTGTGACGCGCCCTCTTTTACAAAGCGGACATCCCACAGAGATACTCCACACGATTCCACCGTCGGCTTTACAAGGTCATAAACCTTGTCGGCTATACTTGCCATAGTTATTCCTCTCTTTCTTTAGTGGAAAACAAAAGTGAGCGGCTTGCACCACTCACCTTTCTTAAAAAATATTCACTACACATATTATAACACAAAATTTAATAAAATCAAGTGTTTTTTATTTTGTGGGTTTTCTAAACAAAATTTAATACGGAACTACAACCACAACTTTTCCAGGATAGTGACTAAATACCGTAATCAACGTTTGATTTTCCGTCACCGCCATATGTGTTGCGTGTTCAACGGTGCCCAAATACTGATAACTCTCGGTGTCATAAATTCCTTTTACAGTTATAACAAAATTTTGGTCAGCATAATAGATTGAGTTGCCACTATAGCTGCCTATTATGTTTTCGGCACTGTCCGCACCAAAACGAAATCCACCCCAAAAAACACTGTTACCCACATAAAACAACGTTCTTTTTTGATTTGTTAAGCCATAATTATCTTTCTTAAACACGGAATGCAAACTAAGGTCTGACGTATTGTAATAATAAAGCGCACTGCCTGTTGAACCGGATTCCCCAATATAAAGCAAGCCTAACTCCTTATTTAACGCAAGTTTTGGGAAATAAAACGACTTTGAAACATTCCCGTTTTTTATCATTTTAGTTTCTTTGGTTTGTAAGTTGGTGCAATAAACTTTACAATGCTGATCGTGTTCTGAATAATAAACAAGATCGCCGTCTATACAAAACGAAGAAACTACATTTGGTAAGGAAATTGATTCAATAAGGCTAAACGTCGTTTTGTTATACACTTTTATGCATTTTAAATCGGGATACGAAATATAAAGATTGTTTCCCTCCACCTGAATCTCTGCGGGTTTACCCGGCAACGAAGTGGTATAAAGCATTTCAAAGTTTTGAACATCGTATGCTGCAATGGCATTTGGATCTCTAAAAATAGAATAGGTTATATTTTTATCATCAACTACCGAAATAAAGGTTCCTTCATACAAAAAAGCTCCATAATCTACACCTAAAACAATATCAGATTCCTCGTCGCCACCTATTATGTCGTTCGGAATTTCCTCTTCGATTTTTTCTTCGGTAGAACTATCTATTTCTTCCGATACTGTAGGCTGTTGACTCTCTGCAGAAGATACAGGTTTTGATTCTTCGCTAGATTCGGTTTGCTTGTCAGGTTGTTTATTTGATTGAGTAGAGACCGTTTCTTTACTAGAAACCGACTGTTTTTCAGAAGATGTTGGTTCGGGCACACTCTCGTTAGATGTCGACTCGGTTTGGGTTGCTGTATTCTGCGACACCGCATCTTCTGTATCACTTATTATAGACTCAACTTCACTTTTTGTATCTATGTAGCTGCTTAATGTATTAGTATCCTTTTTACACGATGCACATGTCAAAACAATGACAAAAGAAAAAATAATTGCAATAATCTTTTTCATTTTACTTCCCCCGTTTTAAACTTTTAATATATAAACCTTAAAAAATCGTGTTTTGTGACAATAAAATTATATTTTAAAAAGCATAATAATACCAATTCTCTTGCAATTTAACAAGAGAACTGTAGCCTTTTATAAATCAGCAAAATGCAAAATACAAAATTACCGCAATACCAAGGATTATGCGATACCAACCAAACGCCTTGAAGTCGTGCTTTTTGATATAAGATACCAAAAACTTAATAGCAAGAATAGATACCACAAAACTAACCGCACAACCGACTAACATAATTATAATCTCGGCACTTGTAAAGGTGAGTCCATCAAGGAAAAACTTAAGTAGTTTTATTGCGCTTGCGCCAAACATTGCGGGAATGCCCAAAAAGAAGGAAAACTCTGCCGCAACGGTACGCGAAGTACCAAGTAACGATGCGCCCAAAATGGTGGAACCACTTCGTGACGTACCAGGCACTAAGGATAAGCACTGAACAAGACCTATGTAAAGCGCAGTTAAGTATGGCATTTTGTTAAGGTCGGTGAGTGTTTCTTTTTTTCTTAAATTTTCGATAACTATAAAAAGAATACCGTAAACAATAAGCGCCGCCGCTACCACAAAAGCGCGCATATCGCCTGTGAGCATTTCATCTATCTGGTCGTCAAAGGCAAGACCGATAATTGCCGCTGGCACACTTGCGATAAGAATTTTTACCCAAAGCAAAATTTTGTCAAGGTCAACAATGTTTTCGCCCATTGTACGCTTTTGTTTGCTTAAATTAAACGGCCACAGCTTACTCCAAAAAAGTATTACCACAGCGAGTATCGCGCCAAGTTGGATTACCACCAAAAAAATATCCATAAACTCATCACGGACATTTAGCTTCATAAACTCGTCAACCAAAATCATATGGCCTGTGCTGCTTATGGGTAACCATTCGGTAATACCCTCTACAATGCCTAGTATCACCGTTTTAATTATTTCAAAAATATTTGGCATAAATTATGTACCTCGCTAAATAGCAGAGCTAATTGCCCTGCTATTTTTTGTTTTTATTTTTTGCCCACAAGTTCTTTATAGAGCCCTATATAAGCACTTGCCGATGCGCCCCAACTGTTGTTGCAGTTCATACCGCGGCGGCGCAGTATATCCCAGCCCTGCTTGTCGCTATAGCCTGCAAGCGCGCGCCATACAGAATTGAGCATTTCGTGGGCATTGAAGTTTTTAAAGGTGAATCCATTACCCTCACCGTCACCGCTGTCAGCAATAGTATCATTAAGACCGCCCGTTTCACGAACGATAGGCACTGTTCCGTAACGAAGCGCCACCATTTGAGCCAAACCGCAAGGCTCGCTTTTACTTGGCATTAAGAATATGTCGGCACCCGCGTAGATACGATGAGCAAGTGTGGCATCGAAGCCAATTTTAAGGCCAACCTTGTCAGGATATTTCTGCGCCATTTCATAGAAAAAGCTTTCAAATTCATATTCGCCTGAACCCAAAATCACAAACTGAACATCAGCCTGTAAAATTTCTTCAAACACATGCTTTACAAGGTCAAGCCCCTTATGCTTTACAAGGCGTGTAACAATACCTATAACAGGGGTGTCTGCCTTTTCGGGTAGTCCCATCTGCTTTTGAAGCTCAGCCTTGTTGACAGCCTTGTCTACAAGGGTGTCAACCGTAAAGTTTTTAAATATCATTGGGTCGGTTTCGGGATTGTAAACATCATAATCGATACCGTTTACAATTCCTGTAAGCTTGTAGGTAAACTGCTTTAAGATATTGTCAAGGCCGTGTGAATAATACGGCTCCAGTATCTCACGCGCATAGGTAGGTGACACGGTTGTAACCTTGTCGGAGCACTGTATTGCGCCTTTCATAAGGTTTACACAGCCGTCATATTCAACAAGACTTTCACGACCGGGCAAGAGTCCCAACAGGTCGCTGTAAAGCTCCATACCGTATTTACCCTGATATTGAATATTGTGAATTGTAAACACGCTCTTTATGTCACTGTAAAGCGGGTCTGCCTTGTAAAATTCATTAAGGTATACGGGCACCATAGCGGTCTGCCAGTCGTTACAGTGGATAATGTCAGGCTTGAAATCAATATAAGGTATTATCTCAAGCACAGCGCGTGAGAAAAACGCAAAACGTTCGGCATCATCATAATGCCCGTAAAGCATGTCGCGATTAAAGTAATATTCATTATCAATAAGATAATAGATAACTCCGTCTAAATGCGCCTCAAATATGCCGCAATACTGACGTCTCCACGATACAGGAACGGTGATGCTTCCGATAAATGTCATTTTTTCGCGAAGCTCGGCAGATACCGATTTATAAAGCGGCATAACCACGCGGCATCCCACAAGTCTGCGGCGAAGCGCCTTTGGCAGCGCGCCCGAAACGTCGGCAAGGCCGCCCGACATAGCAAATGGTAAAGCCTCGCTTGTTGCAAATAAAATTTTCATTGTCTGTCTCCTATATTTTTTGACCCTTTTCAATTAAAAATGCTTTTTCTTCGGTTCCCTTTACAACCATTCCACAACCGATATCGGCATTTTTATCCGAAACAACATTATCAAGCACAGCATCTTCACCCACTGATACGCTCTGCATAAGTATGCTGTTTTCAACAACTGCGCCTTTTGCTACCTTTACGCCTCTGAAAAGCACAGAGTTTTTAACTGTACCTTCAATAATACAACCTTCTGCTATCAAAGAATTGGTAACACTCGATTGTGTTCCGTAGCGGGTTGGCATATCGTCGCGGGTTTTGGTGTAAATCGGGCGTTCGCTATTAAATAGGTCCTTGCGAACTTGCGGCTTTAGCAAATCAAAGTTTGCACGGCGGTAAGCCTTCGGGCAATCCATAATTGCCGAATAACCGTCAAACTTGTACGCCATAACATTAAGAATACCGATATTTGCCGAAATTATATCATCGTTTATTGTGTCGCCGCCTGTTTCATAAGAATTTTTTACAATATCAATAAGCTTTTCGCGGTTAAACACGTATATACCCATACTGCGATAATCGTCCTCTGCTATCGTTGCAGGAAAACCTGTAAGCACAACCTTACCCTCTTTGTTAATGTCAAGGGTCATTGTATTGTCAATATTTGTAATTTCGAGTCCCTTGCGGCAAACAACGGTAATGTCCGCATCGTTATCCACATGGGTTTTTATAACCTCGCTGATATTTATATTTGCTACGGTGCGAGAATCGTAAACCACTATGTGTTTTGCGTTACAACGAACAATAAAGTCCATTGCGCCGTAAAGCGCTTCAACGTGATTCTGATAAAGACGTACCCGACTTAAATTAAAGGGGGGCAATATTCTTATACCGCCGCTCTTGCGGTCAAGATCCCAATGCATACCGCTGCCAATGTGGTCCATAAGAGAACGGTATTTTTCTTTGGTGATTATACCAACATTGGAAACTCCCGCATTAACAAGGTTAGAAAGTCCAAAATCTATAAGACGGTATCTTCCGCCAAAGGGAATCGACGCAATCGACCTTTTCCGTGTTAGACGCTCTATTGTTTCGTCGTGGGCGTTTGCAAAAATAATGCCTGCTACACTTGATGAAATCATTATGCTTCCTCCCCTTTCACATCTTCTGTAATCATTTCTTTAGCGCCAACTTTAGCGCCCTTACCTACTGTAACACCGCTGCCGATTACGGTAATGCCAAAATCATCAGCAGCAATTTCAGTAGGATCTACTCCTACCGAAGCGCCCTCGTCAATTACGGCATCCTCGGCAATTATAGAATATTTAACCTTAGCGCCTTTCTTTATAACAGCACCAGGCATCACGAGAGAATATTCAACTGAGGCACCCTGCTCTACCGTTACGTTTTCAAAAAGTATAGAATAATCAAGTTTTCCGTAAACCTCACAGCCATCGGTTACAAGCGAATGCTCTACGTTTGCGCTGTCCGCAATATACTGCGGAGGCAAAGCCACTGTGCGTGAATAGATACGCCAATCTCGGTCGGAAAGGTTAAGGTCAATCTTTGGATTAAGCAGATCAAGGTTTGCTTCCCAAAGCGAATCAACGGTACCAACGTCTTTCCAATAATCACTAAAACGGTAAACCATCATAAGTTCCCCGTTATTCAACATCAGCGGAATAACGTTTTTACCGAAGTCGTTGTCTGACTCGGGGTTTTCGTTATCCTCGGTAAGATACTTCTTTAACTTTTCCCAGGTAAATACATATATACCCATAGATGCCAGCTGGCTCTTTGGATTTTTTGGTTTTTCTTCAAATTCATAGATACTGCCGTCGCGGTTGGTATTCATAATACCAAAACGAGAAGCCTCTTCAAGCGATACCTCTAAAACCGAAATTGTGCAGGCAGCGCCTGTGCGTTCGTGTTGCTCTATCATTTTAGAGTAGTCCATTTTATATATATGGTCACCCGACAAAATAAGTACATATTCAGGATTGTAACGTTCAATAAATTCAAGGTTTTGATAGATAGCATTAGCGGTGCCCTTATACCAATCACCGCCCTTTTGACCCTGATACGGTGGCAGAATATGCACACCGCCGTTAAGACGGTCCAAGTCCCACGGCTTGCCTGATCCTACATAATCATTAAGCTCAAGCGGCTTATATTGGGTAAGAATACCAACGGTATCTATTCCCGAATTAGTACAATTTGACAAGGGAAAGTCAATAATCCTGTACTTTCCGCCGTAAGGCACGGCAGGCTTGGCTATCTTGCCTGTAAGCACGCCAAGACGGCTGCCCTGTCCGCCTGCAAGAAGCATTGCAACGCATTTTTTCTTAATCACAAAAACATCTCCTTTTTTATTTGCCGTGATTTTCGTGTGTCAGGGTCAAACCCATCACACTATTTTTTGTTTGATTTGCGCTTTTTAGGTACTTTATAATATGTTACTGAAAGAGCGGGTATGTCGAGAGAAACAGAATTTTCATATCCGTGCATAGCGGTAGCCTCGCTCTTGTAAGAGTCAGCCACACCGCCCGAACCGCCGTATTTTTCGTCGGCAGAACTAAACATCTTTTTATAATTACCTGCTGTCGGTACGCCTATACGATAGTCACTTCGTGATACCGGCACAAAATTACATACACAGATTATTTCATCACCCGCTCGATTTTTGCGGCGGAAAGAAATTACGCTTTGCGTATAGTCATCGTTAGATATCCACGAAAAGCCTTCCCACGAATAATCTATCTCCCAAAGTGGACTGTTTTTAAGATAAAATTTATTAAGGTCTTTTACATACCCCTGCATTTGTTTGTGCGCGTCGTAATCAAGCAACAGCCAGTCAAGCGCCGCATCATATTTCCACTCGATAAACTGCGCAAATTCTTGCCCCATAAACAGCAGCTTTTTGCCGGGGTGCGCCATCATATAGGCGTAAAACGCGCGCAGGTTATCAAATTTGTCCTTGTATTCGCCCGGCATTTTATTGATAAGCGAGCACTTGCCGTGCACCACCTCGTCATGCGAGATCGGCAATACAAAATTTTCGCTGAACGCGTAAAAGAACGAAAAGGTCAAACAGTCGTGATTGTGTTTTCTAAAAAACGGGTCCAACGACATATACCGCAACATATCGTTCATCCAACCCATATTCCATTTAAAGTTAAAACCAAGACCGCCGTCAGAAGCGGGCTTTGTAACCATAGGCCAAGCGGTTGATTCCTCGGCAATCATCATAACCGCGGGGTTGGCACTAAATGCCGCAGCGTTCACCTGCCTCAACAGCTCAATTGCCTCAAGATGCTCACGTCCACCATAAGAGTTCGGCAACCACTCGCCGCCGTTTCTACCGTAATCAAGGTAAAGCATAGACGCTACCGCATCAACGCGCAAACCGTCGATATGATATTCTTTAAGCCAAAATACCGCGCTTGAAATCAGAAAATTCATAACCTGAACCTTGCCGTAATCAAACACGCAGGTTCCCCATTCCTTGTGCTCGCCCTTGCGCGCATCTGCATATTCGTAACAGGGTGTGCCGTCAAAACGGTAAAGACCAAATTCGTCTTTAGGAAAATGCGCGGGTACCCAGTCGAGTATTACGCCAATTCCCGCAGCGTGCATTATATCAACAAATTTCTTAAAATTAGCAGGCGTGCCGTAGCGAGAGGTCGGCGCGAAATAGCCCGTTACCTGATAGCCCCACGAGCCCTCAAAAGGATGCTCGGTAAGCGGCATAAGCTCTATGTGGGTATATCCCATCTTTTTGACGTATTTTGAAATCTCTTTTGCGGCGGTAACGTAATCGTAGGTATTGCCGTCAGCAAAACGCTGCCACGAACCCAGATGCACCTCGTATATATTTACGGGAGATTCCATAATATTTTTTTGACGGTTACTTTCTATCCAAGCACCGTCACCCCAGACGTAGCCGTCGTCGGCATAAAGCTTTGACGCGTTTTGAGGAGCCGTTTCAAAATGCCGAGCGTACGGGTCGCTTTTCATCGTTGTCTTGCCCTCGGGCGAGGTCACGGCATATTTATAAACGGCATAATTTTCTATACCGTTTATCTGCGTTTCCCAAACGCCGTCAGCAATCCTTGACATAGGATGCTCTCCTACGGTCCAGCCGTTAAAGTCACCGACTACGCTTACAGCCTGAGCCGCAGGCGCCCACACTCGAAAGGTTGCAACGTCTTCATTTAAAAACGAACCCAGATATTCATAAGCGTCATTCCTTATTTCTAAATTAAAACCGTTATCAAAATCCCGCATTTTTGCATCCCTTCCGTAAAATTGCATATTTTTACGAATCTATTATATATAATTAAATTTAATTTTTCAATACTTTTTGTTAAAAAATGGGAAATATTTTTATTACCATTTTGTCTTTTTTGTGTAAAATATACAAAAATTTACCAATTTTCTACACAAAACAAAACTTCAGCCGTATTTTTTCGCTTTTTCACTCAGAAAAAGCGGCGCCTCGGTGTTAACAAGGACAGTTTCACCGCCTATTACTTTTATATCATCCCACGGTATAACTATGTCCTCTTCTCTGCCAAGTAAGCCAAAAAATCGCAAACGCCCAAAAATGATAATGGACGTAAGCGTTCCGTTTTCGGTATCCATTTCAACGTCGGATATAAACCCCAATACACAGCCGTCTTTAACGCAAACCACCTGTTTATTTCGCAAATCGTCAATTCTGCATAGCATAATATCACCCTCTTTTATTTATATGAAAAAACGAAAAATAAAATAACTTGACTTAAAAGATGTTAATTGTTATAATGATTTAGCAAAATTTATTTGCTGGTGTGGCGCAGCCGGTAGCGCAACTGATTCGTAATCAGTAGGTCGACAGTTCAAATCTGTTCACCAGCTCCAAAATTCCAAAACAGACCTAACGGTCTGTTTTGGAATTTTATTTTTAGTCAACACTAAAAATATAGTGCGATACGTTGTTGAATTGTGTCAAAAAATGTGATAATATATTCTTAATAAATTTTTAGAAGGTTTTAAAATGATAGAACTAAAAAAATACAGCGGACATATCCGCAACTGGATTTCCCTTTGCAATGAGCTTAATATTGATAATACTTTGCCTCGCGCAGAGCGTGAAGAGGCTATAATTATTGCCGCCTACAAAAAATGGGGCGGTGAAATGGCAAATCACATTTACGGTATGTTTGCCTTGGCGCTCTACGACAGCGATACCGACACTCTGTTTTGCCTACGAGATCAGTTTGGCACCAAGCCGTTTTACTATTATGTAACCGACGACGGCAGATTACTTTACGGCACAACCATACGCGAAATTATGGACGGGGACGGCTTCCACAAAGAACTAAACCAAAAACTGCTTCAGATATATCTCACCATGACCTACACCACAGGTGAGGAAACTTTTTTTAAGGGTGTTAGAAAACTATTACCGGGTAGATATATGACCTATAAAAACGGTAAGATAAATATCACCCGTTATTTCAAGCCCACCTTTAATCCTGATAACACAAAAACGCTCAATGAGTGGGCGGATGAAATCCACACTACCCTCGCCGACGTTATGCAAGAGGTTAAAACCGACGACGAATATGTAGAGAGCTTTTTATCGGGTGGTGTTGATTCTTCCTACGTTTTAGCGGTATCAGATGCGCCCGCCTGCAACAGCTGCGGCTATGACGACAGCCGACTTGACGAATCGGGGCTTGCGCGCGAGACCGCCGATATTTTAGGTCGCAAATTCAACCGCTGTCTTATAACCCCCGAACAGTATTTTGCCGCTGTGCCCTACGTTATGTATAATATGGAACAGCCGCTTGGCGACGCGTCGGCTATTGCCTTTGCGCTTGGCTGTATTGCTACCGCAAAGGGTACAAAAATCTGTTATTCGGGCGAGGGTGCTGACGAATTTTTTGGCGGATACAATATGTATCGCAATGCCGCAAAGTATGGTGACAACCTTAAAAACTTTTATGTTGGCAATACCAATATTATGAAAGAGGACGAAAAACGCAAAATACTTAAAAAATATTACGAAAACTTTGAGCCGATTGATTTAGTTCGTGATATTTACGAGGGAAACGAGGGGCTTGACCCACTTTCAAAAATGTCGGACGTGGATATTCAGGTGTGGCTTGAGGGTGATATTTACTTAAACGTCGACAAAATGAGCCGCGCCGCAGGGTTGGAAGTTCGTATGCCGCTTACCGATATGCGTATTTTTGATATAGCACGCCGTATGCCGTCGTGTTATAAGGTAAATGACGAGCAAAACAAGGTGGCTCTTCGCACAGCCGCTGCAAAGGTTTTGCCCGAAGAAATTGCCTTCCGCAAAAAGCTCGGCTTTGTGGTGCCGATTAGAATGTGGATGGCAGACGAGCGCTATAACAGCGACGTAATTCGCCTCTTTAACAGCGATATTGCGGACAAGTTCTTTAACCGTGATGAGATAAACAAAATATTTAACGATTATCTAAACATCGACTCTGACAACTGGCGCAAGGTGTGGACAATTTACACCTTCCTTGTGTGGTATGAGGAGTATTTTGTAAAGAGATAAATCCATAAACACCCAAACCAAGATTACGGTCTGGGTGTTTATATTTTTATTGTAGGGAACGACCTGTGTGTCATTCCGTTACGGTCTGGCACATAGGCACCTACCCTACAAAATAAACTTTAAGACTTTATTAAATATCTTTTAACTTGCTTGTCCACACCCTTTTTATGCGTTATAATAACCGTGGTGATTATATGAAAACTGTTTTAAAAATAATTTTTTCTGCCGTTGGCGCGGCAATTGTGCTAAACGGCATAGCGCTTTTCTTTGTATCAAACGTAAATTTCGGCAGTTTTTTAACCGTAGGGTTTGGAACTGTAATTTTTCTTGTCGCGCTATCGTTTAAAAAACTCGCCAAATGGCTTAAAACGCTATTAATTGTCGGCGTTGGTGTTGCGGTAATCTTTTCATCCTTTTTAATTATCTACGGAAAAAGTGATACTGTTACCTACAACGAAGACGCTATTATAGTTTTAGGCGCGGCGGTACACGGCAAAACGCCAAGTCTGACACTCAAAAGACGTCTTGACAAAGCGGTAGAATACCACGCGCAAAACCCCGATGCAGTAATTGTGGTAAGTGGAGGACAAGGCGCACAAGAGGATATATCTGAAGCCGAGGCTATGAAAATATATCTGATAGAAAACGGTGTCAAATCCGATAAAATTATAAAAGAAGAAAACGCCACGAGCACCTATGAAAATTTTAAATTTTCTAAAGAAATATTAACCAAAAATTTTGGCGACGAATATACCACCGCATTCATAACAAACGAATATCACATACTGCGAGCAAGTCTTTGCGCCAAGCGGGCAGGCATTGAATCAGCAACCCACCTACACAGCAGCACAACCCTTTCATATATAGCGTCGGGCGTTTTGCGAGAATGTTTGGCTGTTATAAAATATTTAGTTTTAAAAAAATAATGCACAATTCACAATGCATAATGCACAATGATATAATGCATAAATTATTGCTTTAAATTTTAAATTCGTGATTTGTGATTTTATTTTTAAGATTCTTAGTTACTTCGTTCCTCCGAATGTCAAAGAAGCATATTAAATTTAAATCCTTTGTTATAAAAAATCAAAAGCCTCTGCTACAAACAAAAAGCAGAGGCTTTATTATAGAGTCATTGTGAATTGTGCATTGTGCATTATGCATTATAAACAACAAACCCATAGCGTTCAAGCGTTTTTAAATACTGCGACAAGCGTTCGTACAGCGGCTCTGCCTTCCCACCAAAATGTTGTTTTACAAGCTCTCCAATCGTAATTATATCACACTTTCCGTCAATTTGCAGCCATATAAAGCTGCCAAATTCTTCAAGATGAATATAACTGATTTTAGGCTTTTTTAGCAGCTTTTGTGCAATGCGATTAGCAAGACCTTTGTTTTCTACCTCTAAGGTAACGATACCTTTTTCGTCTTGCGACCAAGCAAGCCCCTCTTTATGCTGCGGAATTTTTTCAAGATAATTTTGCCCTATTTGCTTTTTCATTACGCTTTATCTCTCTTTTTCCACACGGTGAATTTTAAAACGATAAGAATAATTACGGCAAAAAGAACTATTCCTCCTATATCCGACACTACGGCAGGTATGCCAAGCTTTACCGACAGGTCAAACATCTTGTCGGCCCCCACTACGGCAAGCAGCGCCAACAGTATGCCTACAAGTCCCTCGCCTGCTATCATACCCGAGCAGAAAAGAATACCGTCATTTACAACCGCCTCTTTATCGTCGCGCTTTAATTTGTCAAGTGCTAAACGTATAAGACCGCCCACCATAATGCAAGCGTTAAGCTGCACAGGCAGATAAATACCTATGGCAAAGGGCAGCACGGGTATACCGACAATCTCAACAACTACGGCAATAAACGCGCCTATAAACACCAATGTCCATGGCAGGTCGCCGCCCATAACGCCCTCAACAATAAGCTTCATAAGCGTAGCCTGCGGAGCGCCAAGCTCGTCAGAGCCAAAGCCCCAAGCCTTGTCCAAAAGATAAAGCGTGCCGCCTATGGCAAGTGCTGCAGCCACAACGCCGATAATTTCGCCTATCTGTTGCTTTTTAGGTGTAGCGCCTAAAATATAACCTGTTTTAAGGTCTTGTGAGGTATCACCCGCAATGGCGGATACAATGCAGATTATAGAGCCTATCGCAATCGCGCTGCTCATACCCGCAATGCCACTCATACCCGTAACCTTAAGAATAACAGTAGCAATAAGCAACGTCGCAATAGCCATACCCGAAACGGGGTTATTGCTACTGCCAACAAGACCTACCATTCGCGAAGATACGGTTGCAAAAAAGAAGCCAAATATAACAATTATAAACGCGCCCAAAAGTGATACGGGAATTGCGGGAATAAGCCAGATAAGAATTGTAAGCGCCAAAATTGCTACAATAACTATTTTAAGGTTAATATCGCGGGCTGTTCGCTCTCCCGAAACGTCACCTGCGCCTTTCATACTCTTCATAGCGCCGCCAAAGGTTTTAACGATAAGCGGCAGAGATTTAATAAGGCTTATAATACCGCCTGCCGCAAGCGCCCCCGCGCCGATATAGCGGATATAGGTGCTCCATATAGCGCTCGCGCCCCCAGAGGCGTAAAGCTCGCTTATAGGGGTAGTTCCTGGATAAAGGGTTATATCCGCGCCAAAAAGAACTATAAGCGGAATAATCACAAGCCAGCTAAGCACGCCGCCCGCGAACATATATGACGAAATTCGCGCGCCGCAGATATAACCCACGCTCATAACCGCGGGATAAATCTGTGTGCCTATCTCACCCGTAAAGCCTTTTACACGTACCGAAATTTCACCAGATACTACCTTAAGTCCGTCAATTATAAATTTAAACAGCGCCGAAAAGCCAAGACCTGCAAAAACGGTTGATGCATTAGCGCCACCCTTTTCACCCGCGAGCATTACTTCGGCGCAAGCCGTACCCTCAGGATAAGGCAACGTGCCGTGCTCTTTTACAATCAGCGCGTTACGAAGCGGAATCATAAAGAATACACCAAGCAAGCCACCTATAAGCGCGATAAGCGTAATTTCAATAAGGCTGGGGTCTCCCATTTTGCCCTCAGCCGCCCACAAGAAAAGCGCGGGAAGCGTAAAAATAGCGCCCGCCGCAAGCGACTCACCTGCCGAGCCTATGGTCTGCACCATATTGCTCTCTAAAATTGAGTTGCGTCGCATCACAATCCGTATGACGCCCATCGCGATAACCGCCGCAGGAATAGATGCCGACACGGTCATACCAACACGAAGTCCAAGATATGCGTTTGCCGCGCCGAATAATACCGCCAAAAGCACACCCATAATAATTGATGTAACGGTGAGCTCGGTTGTTATTTTTTCGGCAGGCACATAGGGTTTAAAATCGGTTTTATTATCCATAAAAACTCCTTTAAAGTCAAAATTCAATGTATTTTATCACATTAAAGCGTAAAAGACAATATGATTTTTGCTTTATTTTAGTTTTTCCAATATTTTTATAATAAGACTGTAAAGATTTTCGGTTGAAGAAATACTCAATCTCTCGCGCGTGGTGTGTATATCGTAAAGCGCGGGACCAATGGCAATGCAATCAAAATCATCTATAGCCGAATCAAAAACGCCGCACTCAAGTCCCGCGTGTATTGCCTCAATTTTAGATTCCTTGCCAAAAGTATCGCGGTATACCGAGCAATATATATCACGCAAAGGTGAATTTTCACGGTATTCCCAAGGCGGATAGTGACCGAAGGTTTCGGTTGGTACGTTCAATATGCCAAAAAGAGCTGCGAGACGCGACTGTAAAAACATAAGTGACGATTGCTTGTTGCTGCGAAGCGCAAAATGCAAAAGTATACAGTCGTTTTTAGTTTCCAATATGCCAAGATTCAGCGAGGTCTGAACAAGACCTTTTATTCCCGCGCTCATTTCCATTACACCGTTTGGCGCGCAGAGTAAAGCATTGGTTATCTTGCTTTCGGTATCACGCTCAAAAACGTCACACTCTTTAGCGCTTTCAGCGGTTAACTGCGCGTTAAAATCAGGCTCGCGGTCCCGAATTTCATCTTTAATAATATCTATATATTTCTTCGCGGTATCGCAAAATAAATCTGCATCCTCTACACAAAGCTGTATTTTACAGCTGTTTGGTATAGCGTTGGCTTTATCGCCGCCGTTTATACTTATAATGCTAAAGCTGACCGCCGACTTTATGTCGGTGAGTATTCTTGCGGCTATTATATTTGCATTAACACGGTTTTTGTCAATTTCTACGCCCGAGTGACCGCCTTTAAGGCCTTTGATTTCAAGCATAACTGGTGTGCCGTAAGCCCGATGTTTTTCGAGCGGTAAGTGAGCTACAAAATCGCTGCCGCCCGCGCAAGAAACGGTAACAATGCCCTCTGCGTCAGAATCGAGATTTATCATTCGCGTACCTTTAAGAACGCTCATATCAAGCGCCCGAGCGCCAATCATACCTATTTCTTCGTCGGTGGTAAAAACCGCTTCAATAGGCGGATGCGCAATATCATTGCTTTCTAAAATGCTAAGCACCATAGCCACAGCGATACCGTTATCGGCGCCCAAGGTAGTGCCGCGCGCCTTGATAAAATCGCCGTCAACGTACAATTCTAATCCGTCTTTTGTAAAATCAATATCGCAGTCGTCAGTTTTTTGACAAACCATATCAAGATGTCCTTGCAGTATTATAGGAGCGCTGTTTTCATAGCCCGCCGTACCGTTTTTGTATATAACAACATTATCAGCAGTGTCGCGTACATATTTAAGATTATGCTCTACAGCAAAACCCACGCAAAACTGTGCGATAGACTTCATATTACCCGAGCCGCGTGGAATTGATGAAATTTTTTCAAAATAATAAAATACGCGTTGTGGGGTTAATTTATCGAGCTTTGACATATTTAACTTCTCCTTAGGCTAATAAAAAACGGCAAGTCGTAAAACCCGCCAATATATATTTTGCTAAAATTATATCAATTTATGATATAGTTGTCAAATGTAACAAGTTTGTTTAGAGAATAGATAAGATAACAAAAAGCAAATAAGCACACCCAAAAGGGTATGCTTCATTACTTGGCGGAGTAGGAGAGACTTGCTCGGCGTCATCGCCGCCGACACGCACCCGCACTTTTCGGTCGTCCACTGGAAGACCGAAATTTGCCTTACGGCAAACCGTGCTTTTCAAGTCTCTCCAACCAAAAACACAAAAGCAAAGAAGCATACCCAAAAGGATATGCTTCATTACTTGGCGGAGTAGGAGAGACTTGAACTCTCGCGCCGGTTGCCCGACCTACGCCCTTAGCAGGGGCGCCTCGTCACCACTTGAGTACTACTCCAAATGCTTACGTTCTATTTTTATATTAAAAATAAAAATGGCGGAGAGGAAGGGATTCGAACCCTTGTGGCTTGCGCCAAACGGTTTTCAAGACCGCCTCGTTATGACCGCTTCGATACCTCTCCGTGTGCAAGAGCCATTTTAACATAAACAAAATCAATTGTCAATAATAACTTTATTAAAATTTTTGAAAATTTTGCTTGACAATATCTTTCAAGTATGGTATATTATTTTGGCACGAAAAATGCTGGTGTAGCTCAGTTGGTAGAGCAGCTGATTTGTAATCAGCAGGTCGGGGGTTCGAGTCCGTCCACCAGCTCCAGCTTAAATGAGTCTTTAATCGGACTCGAAGCC